>NZ_CP136759.1:605000-907500 GCF_032931615.1 Palleronia sp. LCG004 | reverse complement strand
GCGAAGAGCTGCCCTGCCCGCCTGATGCCGACGACCAAAGAGCGGAGCGTCGAAAAGAGGTCGGTGAGCTGCTTCAGAGGCGTGTTGAGAACGGGGCATTCCTCGTCGAGGACGATCCCAAGCAGCTGCACCTTCCCGCCGGCAAAAGTCTGCGTGTCGAAGGCGGCCGGAGCAGAAAGACGCCGGAGCGCGGCCTCTGCAACCTCCTTCTCGGGGCTGATGACCACGTCGATCGGCATGTGATCGCGACGGTAGAGATCGGAATAGATCGCGTCGAGATAGCTCTGCGCCCGAAGCCGCGCGATCTTGCGCGGAACGGCGAAGACCGAATGCGCGACCTGACAGGTGACCATGTTCACCTCGTCGGAATGGGTTGCCGCGATGATCATGTCGGCATCGCGTGCGCCTGCGCGCTCGAGAATGTCGGGATAGGAGGCGTGACCGTGGATACCCTGAACATCGAGCGCATCGGTCGCGTGACGCACCAGATCCGCATTGTTGTCCACGACGGTCACGTTGTTGCGCTCGCCCGCAAGATGGCGGGCGATCTGCCAGCCAACCTGACCCGCACCGCAGATGATGATTTGCATGGGATCTCCGCAGGTGCACCGATCGACCGTGACCTTGCCATGCGGGAGGGGAAGGCTTCAAGCCGGATCGTTCCTGCCTGTCCCTGGGCGGCAGCAACGTATCCTGGCCCCCTCATGGACTAATGGCGACCCCAAAAAAACCGCCGCACATCCCGGCAGAGGATGGCGGCGGAGTGGCGCATTGCGCACCGGCCAACCGGGCAAGAGACAGGCCCCGGGTGAGAGAGAAGCATCATTCACGATGGGAAGGTCAGATGCAGACCGGTTGCGGCAATGACGCAGGCAGAGACTTCAGAAAATGACCGGAAAATGGAGAGCCGCGAGAAGAAGCAGAAAGAGCGCTGTGCAACCGGCAACATCTTCGGCCAGCGTTTCGTAGCGCGTCGTGATGATCCTGATCCGTTCTCTCATGGCCGTGCCTCCATCCTCTGTTGCCACTTTGTTCTCACTTCGACCTTCGCATTGCAAGAACTTTTGGTGAACAAAAGGTGGATTCTTTGGCTGGCTAAGCCTAACCCACTGATATGAGGCGGATTGCGCGGTCCTGCTCCATCAACCACAGAAGGATACGTATCGCCCTTCCGCGTTCCGACTGAAGGTCCGGATCCCGTTCTAGAAAAGCCCGGGCGTCGTCCTGTGCGATGCGCATGAGACCCGCCTGCCTTTCGAGATCGGCAACGCGGAACCGCGGAAGGCCCGATTGGGCATGCCCGATCAGATCGCCCGCCCCCCTGAGCGCAAGATCCTCCTCCGCGATGCGGAATCCGTCCTCCGTCTCGCGCAGGATCTCGAGCCTGCGCCGTGCCGTCTCGCCCAGCGGTGCACGATAGAGCAGAAGGCAGGTCGAAGCTGCCGAGCCCCGCCCGACCCGTCCGCGCAACTGGTGAAGCTGCGCCAGCCCGAAGCTCTCGGCGCGCTCGATCACCATGATGGACGCCGCAGGCACGTTGACCCCGACCTCGATCACGGTCGTCGCGACGAGGACCGGAACCTCGCCCGACACGAAGCGCGCCATCGCCGCGTCCTTGTCGGCGGATGGCATCTGACCGTGGACGAGCCCGACATTCCCTTCGCCCAATGTCGCGCGAAGATGCTCGAACCGTTCCTCGGCGGCAGCGAGGTCGCTCACCTCCGACTCGCCTACCAGCGGACAGACCCAGTAGGCCTGCCGCCGCTCGGTGATGGCCGCCCGCAACCGCTCGACGACCGCGCCGAGCTTTTCGATGTTGAGCAGTGCCGTCTGCACCGGCTTTCGCCCCGGCGGCTTCTCGTCGAGGATCGAGACATCCATATCGCCGTATTGCGCAAGGCTCAGCGACCTTGGAATTGGCGTCGCGGTCATGACGAGCACATCGACCGCACGGCCCTTCGCGCCGAGTTCCAGTCGTTGACGCACACCGAAGCGATGCTGCTCGTCCACGATGGCGAGCCGAAGGTCGTGAAAGGCGACATCCTGCTGAAAGACGGCATGCGTACCGACGAGGATCCCGATTCCGCCATCGGCAAGCGCTGCGAGCTTCGCTTCGCGTTCGCCTCCCTTGTCACGCCCGGTCAGGATCTCGAGCCTCACGCCGACCGCCTCTGCCAGCGGTTGCAATGCTTCGAGATGCTGCCGGGCGAGGATCTCGGTCGGGGCCATCAGCGCGCCCTGCCCTCCAGCCTCGACCGCGACAAGCAGCGCCATGAACGCGACCAGTGTCTTGCCGGAACCGACATCGCCCTGCAGAAGCCTGTTCATCCGGTTGGACCCGGCCATGTCGGTTTCGATCTCGGCGATCGCGCGCGATTGTGCGCCAGTCGGCGCATAGGGCAATGCTTCGAGCGTCCGCCGTCGCAACACGCCGTCGGCGCGCGTGCTGGCACCCTTCCGCGCGCGACGCTTCGCGCGAGCGAGCGCGAGCGTCATCTGATGCGCGAAGAGTTCGTCATAGGCCAACCGCTGCCGCGCGGGAGCTTCGGATGACAGATCGCCCGCCCCCTCGGGCCGGTGGGCTGCCGCGATCGCATCCTTCCAGTTGGGCCAGCCTTCGCGTGCGACGAGTGCCGGATCCGCCCATTCGCCAAGATCGGGTGCACGCGCGATCGCCGAGGCGATGGCGCGCATCATCAGCCGCTGCGTCAGCCCCGCGCTCAGCGGATAGACAGGTTCGTAGGCCGGGATCGCATCGCCGTCGTCGGGGCGCAGGATATGGTCGGGATGGACCATCTGCGCCACGCCGTCGAACAATTCCAGCCGACCGGACACGATCCTGCGCTCGCCCACCGGCAGGTGCCGCGCCAACCAATCCCCGCGCGCATGGAAGAAGACTAAAAAGAAGGAGGTTCGCGCATCCGTCACCTCGACACGCGCAGGTCCCTTGCCAGCCGGGGCAATATGGCGCCCGACAGTGACCTCGACCGTCACGGTCGCCGGGGCCGTCACATCGCGGATCGAGTCGCGCCTCGTCCTGTCGATCCCCGAATGGGGCAACGTGAAAAGCAGATCTCGCGGCCGCTCCACGCGCAAACCTGCGAAATGCTGCGCGGTTTTCGGCCCCACGCCATCGAGTACCGTCAGATCCGCGAAAAGCGGAAACAGGACCTCCGGCCGGCTCATGCCTCGCCGATAAGCGCGCGCCAGCCATCCTCGTCCAGCACCTGAACGCCAAGCTCGGCAGCCTTTGCAGCCTTTGACCCCGCTCCCGGCCCGGCGACCAGGAGGTCGGTCTTGCCCGAGACGGACCCAGACACCTTCGCACCGAGCGCTTCGGCCCGCGCCTTTGCCTCGGCCCGTGTCATCTTTTCGAGGGTGCCGGTGAAGACGACCGTCTTGCCCGCGACGGGACTGTCGGTCACACCGATTGCCGCCTCATCCTCGATGTCCAGATGGTCGACCAGCCGGTCGATGGAGGCCCGCTCGCGCGTCTGCGCGAAAGTCGTCGCGAGGGCCTGCGCCACGACCTGCCCGATCCCGTCGATCGCAGTCATCTCGTTCCAGGCGCTCGCCGCTTCGGAAATGTCCGGCTCTGCCTGCCATACTGCCTTCGACCGAGCAGCCACCTGCGCACGCCGGTTCTCGGCCGCGGCCGTCGCGCGTTCCGCGGCAACCGCTTCTTCGGCCTCGGCATGGCGCAGAGCCGCCGGCGCGGCCGCGTCGCAAGCAGCGACGAAGTTCGCCCAGCTGCCGTAATGCCGCGCGAGATCAGCGGCCGCGACCTCGCCCACATGCCGCACCCCGAGCGCGAAGATCAGGCGCGACAGAGGAATGCGCCGTTTCTCCTCGATCGCACGGTAAAGGTTCGCAGCGCTCTTCTCGCCCCAGCCATCGCGTTTGCTCAGCTGGCGGGCGTTGCCCGGGCCATAGCGGGCTTCCAGCTCGAAGATGTCAGCCGGCTCCCGTATCCACTCTTCGCGATAGAGATCCTCGACCAGTTTCGCCCCGAGTCCTTCAATATCGAAGGCCGCCCGACTCACGAAGTGCTTCAGCCGTTCGACCGCCTGCGCGGGGCAGATAAGACCGCCCGAACAGCGGCGGACGGAATCGCCCGGTTCGCGAATCGCGTCGGATCCACAATCGGGGCATTCTTCGGGGAACACGTAGGGTTCCGCACCTTTCGGCCTCTTATCGACGTCGACATCGGCAATCTTGGGAATGACGTCCCCAGCGCGATAGACCTGAACCAGATCCCCTTCGCGAATGTCGCGCCCCTCCCGGATCGGCGCACCGCGATTGTCGCGGCCGGCGATGTAATCCTCGTTGTGAAGGGTCGCATTCGATACCACGACCCCCCCGACGGTCACGGGGTCGAGGCGCGCGACGGGGCTGAGCGCGCCGGTGCGCCCCACCTGTATCTCGATGCGTTCGAGCCGCGTCCAGGCAAGCTCGGCGGGAAACTTGTGCGCGATTGCCCAGCGGGGAGTCGTCGATCGTGTCCCGAGCCTGCGCTGCAACGCAAGGTCGTTCACCTTGTAGACCACGCCGTCGATATCGTAGCCGAGCCCGTGACGATCCTCGGCGATCTTATCGTAGTGGGCGATCATCTCGGCCGGATCGCGACAGATGACGGTGCGGTCGTTCACGACGAAACCGAGGTCAGCAAGCCGGGCCAAGACTTCGATCTGGGTCTCGCCCGGCACTTCGGATACCTCCCCCCATGCATAGGCGAAGAAGGCGAGCGGCCGCGATGCCGTAATACGGGAATCAAGCTGTCTGAGCGATCCTGCCGCGGCATTCCGCGGGTTGGCGAAGACTTTCTGACCAGCCTCTTCCTGCCGTGCGTTGAGAGCCGCGAAATCGCGGTGGCTCATGTACACTTCGCCGCGCACTTCGAGGATGTCAGGCGCGCCGTCGAGCGTCTGGGGAATCGAGGCGACCGTGCGGGCATTGTCGGTGACGTTCTCTCCGACCTGCCCGTCACCGCGAGTGGCAGCTTGGACGAGTTTACCGTTCTCGTACCGCAGCGACAGAGAAAGCCCGTCGATCTTGGGCTCGGCAACGAAGTCGAGTTCCGCCTCCGGGCCAAACCCCAGATACGACCGAACCGAGCGCTCGAACTCCCCCACGTCGTCTTCGTCAAACGCGTTTCCGAGCGACAGCATCCGCTGCGAGTGGCGAACCTTTGAAAAACCTTCGGAAGGTGTCGCGCCCACGCGTTCGCTGGGCGAGTCGACCCGTTTCAGTGCTGGAAACCGGTCTTCGATCTCGCGATTGCGGCGCTTCAGCGCGTCGTATTCGGCATCGGAGAGGGTCGGCGCGTCGTCACGGTGATATGCGGCATCGGCACGGACCAGCAGATCGGCCAGCCGGGCGAGCTCCGCCTCGGCCCCGGCCGCATCGAGGGTGTCCGGTCCCTGCGCATCCGCCTCGGTCCTGCCGGCATCGCCGGCCTTCGCATGGGCCATGACATTCCCCGTACCGCCTCATCGAAGGCGGTTCTAGGACGGGCGGACCGGGGCGTCCAGCATTCGCGGCAGGTTCAGCTGGCCGCGGCGATCGGGACCCTGCGTTGAGCGACCTCGGGATCGCGAAGGACGTAACCACGCCCCCAGACGGTTTCGATGTAATTGTCGCCACCCGTCGCTTGGCTGAGCTTCTTGCGAAGCTTGCAGATGAAGACGTCGATGATCTTCAGTTCCGGCTCGTCCATGCCGCCATAGAGATGGTTGAGGAACATCTCCTTGGTAAGGGTCGTGCCCTTCCTCAGCGACAGCAGTTCGAGCATTTGATACTCCTTGCCGGTCAGATGGATCTGCTGTCCGTCCGTCTCGACCGATTTCGCGTCGAGGTTCACGACGATCTTGCCCGTCGAGATGACCGACTGCGAATGCCCTTTCGACCGACGGATGATCGCGTGGATGCGTGCGACGAGTTCCTCGCGGTGGAACGGCTTCGTCAGGTAATCGTCCGCGCCGAAGCCGAAACCCTTGATCTTGGTTTCGGTGTCATCGGATCCCGTGAGGATGAGGATCGGCGTGTTGATCCGCGCCAGCCGGAGCTGCCGGAGCACCTCGTGTCCGTGCATGTCCGGAAGATTTAGATCGAGCAGGATCAGATCGTAATCGTAAAGCTTCGCGAGATCGATTCCCTCCTCTCCCAGATCTGTCGCGTAGACGTTCAGATTGGCGTGGGTGAGCATCAACTCGATACTACGGGAGGTTGTGGGATCATCTTCGACAAGAAGTACGCGCATCTGTCATCTCCGCTGCCATTAATTAACCTTACCTTGTGATACAAAGGTTAACGCTGTGTTACCGGCTTGTTCAGAGACGATCCCAGCCCCCGTAAAAACATCTTAAAGTTGTCGATATTTTTGCAACTGCGTCGTCCGTAATGCGGCGACTCCGTGTCGATCGACTGCATTGGCCCAGCTTTCGAGTTCTTCGGGGCTGATTCCGTATGTTTCACAGGCTTCGTCCTCCCGGATAAGCCCGGCGGCGATTGCCTTGATGATCGTGGCCTTTCTGCTCGCGACCCAGCGCTTCACTCCGGCATCCGGAAGGTCCGCGCGGCTGAGGATCTCCCCGTCGGGGAGCGTCACGGCCCGAGGGCCAGTGATTTTTTTTAAATACATGGTATTACCCCATTCCTTGGTCGTAGGGCGTTTTATGGCCGCGCTCTTTAAGGAGGAGTGAAACCTCGCCTTGCGAATGTCGGGCATTTTCCTATATTTGATGCAATTCCAACATCATCGGAGAGCATCGCGATGGCGCTCGACGCTCAGCTCAATTCGCTCGGCTTTGCCAAGCCGCCGGCCCAGACCCGCGTTGTCGTCGCGATGTCTGGCGGCGTCGACAGTTCGGTCGTTGCGGCCGAACTGGCGACCCAAGGCTACGACGTGGTGGGTGTGACGCTGCAGCTCTACGATCACGGCGCGGCTCTCGCCAAGAAGGGGGCATGCTGCGCTGGTCGCGACATCCACGACGCGCGACGCGTGGCCGAAGCGATGGGCTTTCCCCACTACGTCCTCGATTACGAGAACACCTTCCGCGAGGCCGTCATCGACGAGTTCGCTGACAGCTATCTCGCCGGCGCGACGCCGGTCCCCTGCATCCGATGCAACGAGCGGGTGAAGTTCAAGGACCTGCTGGAGACAGCGAAGGATCTCGACGCCGATTGCATGGCGACGGGTCATTACATCCAGCGCCGCATGGGCCCGGCCGGAGCCGAGCTCCATGCCGCGGCCGATCCGGTCCGCGATCAGAGCTATTTCCTCTTCTCGACGACACCCGACCAGCTCGACTACCTGCGGTTCCCGCTCGGGCATCTCGCCACAAAGGCCGAGACGCGCGCCCTTGCCCAGCGTCATGGGTTGATGGTTGCCGACAAGCCAGACAGCCAGGATATCTGTTTCGTCCCGAATGGCGATTATGCGAGCGTCATCGAAAAGCTCCGGCCCGGCGCGGCCGATCCCGGAGAGATCGTCCACGCAGACGGCCGCGTCTTGGGCCAGCATCGCGGTGTCATCCACTACACCGTCGGCCAGCGCCGCGGTCTCGGCATAGGCGGCCTCACTGATCCGCTCTATGTCGTGAAGCTCGATGTCGAGAATCGCCGCGTCGTGGTCGGCCCGAAAGAGATGCTGGCCACCCGGATAGTTCCCGTGCGCGAAATCAACTGGCTCGGGGACGAGCCTTTCACTTCACGCGGCGAATGGAACCTGGGCGTGAAGGTGCGTTCGACCCGCCCCCCTCGCGAAGCGGTGATCCGCCCGTTGAGCGAAACGGAAGCCGAAGTCGAACTTATTGTCGCCGAGGAAGGCGTGTCGCCCGGACAGGCCTGCGTCTTCTATGCAGGCGAAGGCAGCCGGATCTTCGGCGGAGGCTGGATCCACCGCGGCTGATCCCTCGTCAGCCGCGCTCCTTATCCTGTGCGAGGCCGTCGAGCACTGCTGCGGCCGCGCGCAGGCCCGGTGCAGGCCCATCTTCCCCCAATTCCGCCATCGTTCTGTCGAGCGCATCATTCTGCGCGCCCGGTGCCTCGATCGTATCGGCCAGTGCCGCCGCGATCTTCGACGGTTGGCAATTCGGTCCGAGGAATTCCGGGACGATCTTCTGACCGACGATCAGATTGACGAGCGTCACGGTATCGATCAGCGCCATGCGGTGCATGATCTGCCAGCTCAACCAGCTCATGTCGTAGGCCACGACCATCGGTGTCCGGTTCTTCGCGAGTTCGAGGGACACCGTACCGGACGCCGCGAGCGCGACATCGGCCGCCGCGAAGGCGGCGCGCTTCTCGCCGGCGTCGCTTGAATCCACGATCAGCGTTTCCGGCCAGTCTCGCGAAAGATCGGCTACCATGCCAGCCAGATGCGGCACGGCCGGAAGAAGAATGCTGAGGCCTTCGTGCGCCTTTCCGAGTTCGCGCAGCGCGGCACCGAAGACTGGCATCAGGCGCGAAACTTCGGAACGGCGCGATCCCGGAAGCACTACGACGAGCGGTCCCTCCCCCGCTGCCATACGGAGGTCCCGGACGCGGCGGGGATCGGCCGATGGCTCAGACACGACAGGATGCCCGACGAAGTCGCAGCGCATGCCCGCCGCCTCCATGTAGGGCGGCTCGAACGGCAGCAGCGCGAGGACCTGGTCGACATGCGGAGCCATCGCCTTTGCCCGGCCCGGCCGCCAGGCCCAGACGGACGGGGCCACGTAATGCACCGTTCGGATCCGCATTCGATGGCGGACCCGCTTGGCGACGCGCAGGCAGAAATCGGGGCTGTCGATCGTGATCAGGACATCGGGTCGCACCGTCATGACCGCATCCGCCGTCTCGATCATCCGTCTGCGCAATGCGGGATATTTCGGGAGCACCTCGGCGATCCCCATGACGCTGAGCTCTTCCATAGGAAAGAGCGAGGCAAGCCCGCGTTCCTCCATCAGCGGCCCGCCGACCCCCTCGAAGCTCACCTCGTCGCAGAGTTCCGCGAGGCCATCCATCAGGGCGGCTCCGAGGCGGTCGCCGGATGGCTCTCCGGCGACGAGGAACACCTTCATCGCGACCAGACCCAGAGCAGAAGTCCCGAATCGCGCGACAACGCAATGGCTTCCTCCGCATCGAGAAGCATGACGCCGCCTGCTTCGATCGCGATGCCCGACAATCCGGCGGCGGCGGCATTGCGGATCGTATCCGGCCCGATGGCGGGCAGATCGACCCGACGGTCCTGCGTGGGTTTCGGTGCCTTGCAGAGAATGCCCCCCTGAGGAAGTCCGACGGCAAGCCGCCCCTGACCGCGAGCGGCCGCGAGAGTGGCGAGCATCCAGTCCGTGCCGGCCATAGCCTCGATCGCCAGTGCCTGGCCCCGTGCCACCACGCAGGCCTGACCGATATCAACAGCGCCCATGGCCGCCAGGATCGCGTCACCGCGATCGACATCGCGCCGTGCCGCATCCGTCAATTCCCCGGCGAGCATCCCTTCCGGCGGCAACAATTCCGGGCAAAGCTCGTGCGCGCCGACTGGAGTGATCCCTGATTCCTCGAAAAATGTCAGAACCATACGCAAGGCGGCGTCGTCTCCTTCCATCACCGCTTGCGCAAGACGCGGGACGAGTGGCATCGTCGCGGCATCAAGCTTCGACGGGTCGAGCGCTGGCCGTGCAATTCCGCCCGCAAGACAGATCCGGGTAATGCCCTCACTTGCCAGATCGGCGATAAAGCTGCCGATGGTTTCGCCGCGAAACCTCCGGTCCAGTTTCAGGCCTTCGGGTTCGAACCCTTCCAGCGCCGCAATCCGGTCGAATTCGACCCGCTCGGCCAGCAAAAGCGGTAATCGACCCTCGCCCGCAATCAGTGCCGTCTTCATGATGGTGTCAAAAATCCGCGATCGCTCGGCGACAGGACGAAATCGACGATCCGCCGGACGTAATCGCTTTCGGTCTCTGCCCCGAGCCGCCTCGCGCGATCCTGAAAAGCTCCTTCGCCCTGCTTGAGCATCTGGAACGCAGCCCTGAGCGCGGTAATATCCTCGCGCCCCACGCCCTTGCGCTTGAGACCGACGAGGTTCAGCCCGTCGAGTTCACCCCGCGGGGCCTGGACAAGTGCATGCGGGATCACGTCATGGGTGACCATCGTGACCGCGCCGATGATCGCTCCTTCGCCGATGCGCACCCATTGATGGATCCCCGAAAGGCCGCCGATAATGACATCGTCGCCGATCACGCAGTGACCCGCCACAGCGGAATGGTTCACGATGATGACGCGATTGCCGACCTGCGCATCATGCGCGACGTGGCATCCCGTCATCAGAAGGCAGTCATTCCCGACGCGGGTCACACCGCCGCCACCCTCGGTGCCGGTATTGATCGTCACATGTTCGCGGATCCGGCAACGCGCGCCGATCTCGAGCCGCGTGGCCTCGCCCGCGAACTTGAGATCCTGGGGGATTTCACCGACGCTCGCGAACGAAAAGACGACGCTGCCCGGACCGATCGTCGTCGCTCCCGTCACGATCGCATGGCTCTTGATCTCGACATCCTCGGTCAGCATCACCTCGGGGCCGATGATCGCGAACGGTCCGATCCGGACACCGGCACCGATCCGCGCGCCCTCTTCTACGATGGCCTGCGGATGGATGATCGCGGTAGGGTCGATGCTCACGAAGGCAGGTCCATCATCGCCGTGAACTCGGCCTCGCAAGCGAGTTCGCCATCCACTTCGGCGCGGCCCTGGAATTTCCAGACCTTGCCACCGCCGCGCTTCGTGGTGACGTACATGCGAAGCTGATCTCCCGGCACCACCTTGCGACGGAACTTGGCGCTCTCGATCCCCATGAAATAGACGAGCAGGTTCTTGTCGGCCAGGTCCCGGTCGACACCCACCATGACGGCTGTCGTCTGTGCCATCGCCTCGATGATGGTGACGCCCGGCATAATGGGCAGACCCGGAAAGTGGCCCTGAAAATGCGGCTCGTTCACGGTGACGTTCTTGATGCCGACGGCGCTTTGATGGCCATCGATCTCCTCCACCCGGTCGACGAGCAGAAAGGGATACCGATGCGGCAGCAAACGCTGGATCAGGGTGATGTCGGCCGATTTCGTCATAGCGTTCCTTCGTGACAGCAACCGCGCTCCGGGCGCGTCCCTATCGGTATCAAGGCCGCCCGCCCTTCGCAAGAAAGGCTCAGTCGGATGAAGGAAGAGCTCCGTCCTCGAAAAGATCGGAGCCGTCGTCGATCACATCGTCGATCCGTCCGATGGCAAGGTCGGTGATGTCGGCCGCGCCGACGGCGCTCAGCACCGCGCGGCGGTCGAGCAGAACGAGCGCGTCGCGCTCGTCCAGGATGTCCTGCAGGATGGGCCCAATCCGTCCATAGAAATCCTGCCGCGCATCGTCGCGCAGACGACTGACCGCGCGCAGTTTCGCATCCTGCTCGGCCCTCAGGCGCGTAACCCGATCGTCGAACTCCGAGGCGCGACGGCGGAACGCGTCCTGCGTCATCGTCTGGCGTTCCTCGGTGATCGCGCGTTCCTCCGCGATGAGCATCGCTTCGATCCGCCGGTTCTCGGACGCCAGTTCCTCGGACCTGGCGTCGATCTCGGCAAGGATCCTCTGGCCGAAAAGGCTGTCGTCGAAAAGCCGTTCCTGATCGACGATCACGATCGGCAGGCTTTGCTGTCCGTCCCTGCCGCCCGCATTCTCAGCGAGCGGCTGACCGATGGCCGGGGCGGCAAGGCTCAGCAGGAGGAGCGTCGCCCGGAGGATCTCAGAAGGACGTCTGAACGCTGACATTGAAGGCCTGGGTGCGGTCGTAATCCTCTTTCACCAAAGCCTTGGCGAAGTTGAACCGCAGCGGTCCGAGGGGCGTGGTCCAGAAGATCGACACGCCGACCGACGAGCGCAGATTGAAGCTGTCGTCGACTTCGACCCCGCCGAAACCATCCGTGTTGTCGAGTGACCAGACCGAACCCGCATCGAAGAAGACACCACCCGAAATCCCGTATTCCTCGGGCAGCCCGAGCGGAAACTCGGCTTCGAAGCGGGCGACGGCGAAGAGGTTGCCGCCAAGCGCATCCTCGTTCGGGGCGTTCACGTCCCGCGGACCGAGGCCCAGGGGCTCAAAACCGCGCATCTGCCGGCTGTTGAGGAAGAACCGGTCGATCACGCGGACGTCGTTATCGCCGAGTGAATTGACCGAACCGCCCTCGAGCGTCGCGCGCAACGTCACTTCCTCGTTCCAGACAAGCGTCTGGGCGGTCGCGGACGCGGTGGTTTTGAGGTAATCGGCATCTCCGCCGAGACCGGCAAGGTCCTGACCGAAGCGCAGCAAAATCCCCGCATTCGGATTGAGCCCCGTACGACGCGTGTCGTAGGTATAGGTATACCCGATCGAGGAACTGAACTCCCCACCCTCGTCCGCCTGAATGATGGGAGAGCTGTCCTCGTCGACGTCGAAGATCGTTTCCTTCGCGAGCCGGTAGCGCACCTGGAGCCGCCCGTTGAGACTGACCGGGAAAGCCAGTGCGGGGCTGAACCCGACAGAGCGGGTATTGTAATCCGCTTCGCTCAGATCGGTCGTCTCGTAGAATGCGCTGAGCGCGAGCGAGAGATCGCGGCCGAGGAAATAGGGCTCGATGAAACTGAGGCTGGCGCTCTGCGAACTAGAGGCGGTCGACAGACCGAAGCTCAGCGTCTGTCCACGACCGAGGAAGTTACGCTCCGAATAGCCAAGATTGACGCCGATCCCGCTATCGGTGCTGTAGGCACCGCCGAGGGTGAGACTGCCGGTCGGCTGCTCCTCGACATCGACGTCGATGATGACCTGACCCGGACCGGTTCCGTCGCGGGCATCGACCGAGGCGTCGGAGAAAAAGCCCAATGCGCGGATGCGTTCGGCGGCGGCGCGGATCTCGCGCGGGTTGAAGGGGTCGCCCTCGACCACGTTGAACTCGCGCCGGATCACGCGGTCGAGCGTCGTCGCGTTGCCCTCGATGTCGATCCGTTCGACGAAGATGCGTTCGCCGCGTTCGAGCAGGAAGTTCACGTCGAGCGTCAGGTCGCGCGGATTGCGCGTGACCTGCGGAACGGCTCGCACAAAGTTGAGGCCACGCTGGATTGCGAGACGTTCCATCCGGGCGATAGCATTGTCGATGGCCTGAGGCGTGTACGTCTGGCCGCGACGGATCTGCGCGACGGCGAGGTAATCCTGCGCGTCGAGCCCCTCGATCGAGGTGGAGGCCGTGACGCCGCCGAAATCGAAACTTTGGCCTTCCTGCACGTTGTAGGTCACGAAGAACGCGTCCCGGTCGCGCGACAACTCGCTCGCGACGTCGAGGATGCGGAAGTCGACATAGCCACGGGAGGCGTAGAAATCGGTCAGGAGCTGACGATCGAGTTCCAGCCGGTCGGCCGCGAAACTGTCTCGGCTGATGAACCGGCGGAGAAGCCCCGCCTGCTTCGTCGCGAGCACGCGGCGGAGGCGACCATCCGAATAGGCCCGGTTGCCGACGAAAGACAGACGCTCGATCTCGACAACACCGCCCTCGGCGACCTCGAAGACCAGATCGACGCGGTTCTGGGAACGGCGGATGATACGCGGCGTAACCGAGGCGGCAAGACGCCCTTGCTGTTCATAGGCGGCAGCGATCGCGGCCGCATCCTCTTCCGCTTGGCTGGGCGAATAGACGCGGCGCGGTGTCGAGACGACGAGTTCCGACAGGGACGCATCGTCGATCCGCGCGTTGCCCTCGATGTTGATGCGGTTGATCGTTGGCCATTCCTGGACGCGGACGACGAGCGTATTGCCTTGCGGGACGATCTCGACCGTCTCGAAAAGCCCGGAATTCACCAGCCTCTGATAGGCTGCATTGAGCTCGCCCGCGCTGACGGGCGTTCCACGCGGCAAGTCGATATAGGACAGAACCGAGGCCGGTTCGACCCGTTGGTTTCCTTCGACCGCGACGTTCAAGAAGGTGAAGTTCTGCGCCGTTGCGGGGCCTGCATCCATTCCCGTCGCAACGATCATCGCGACCCCCACAAGACCGGCCCATCTACGTGCCGGGGACCCAGCCCGACACGCGCGCGTTCTCACCGCAGAAAGCATGCAAGTTTTCCAATTCCAGACTGCCCCTCGCTTGCTGACTAGCTTGATTGGTCAAGCGTGTCAAAACGCCTGACGCGTGTCAGCGGCCGCCCGAAGATGCCGTCCTGGAGCTCGGAATCAATGCCCGCGTTCAGGGTGTTGCGAGGATCGCACCGATCGCCAATGCAAAGGCGACTGTCGCGGCCGCGATCGCAGCGTCGGCATTCAGCCTCAGGACGAAGAGGAATCCGTTCAGCCTCATCGTTAGATCTCGCATGATACAGTCATCTCCAGAATATCGCAGCGAGATATCTGGAGGGCGTTTCAGGCGAATATGAGGCAAAGATGCGTCACGGGCAGAACAGATCGTTGAAGATCGCAAAGACCATCAGCGTACCGAGAAGCGCAAGGCCCATCGCCATCAGAACGTTCATCACCCAATCGCCCGGCGGCTTGCCACGGACCGCCTCGTAGGCATGGAAGACGAGATGCCCGCCGTCGAGCACCGGGATCGGAAAGAGGTTCAGCAGGCCCACGGCGGTGCTGAGAACCGCGATGAACCAGATGAAACTTGCGGCACCCTGACTTGCGGCCGCTCCACTGGTCTGGGCGATGCCGATGGGACCGCGCAGGTTGCAGCTGCTGATCGCGCCCACGGCCATGTTATATAGACCGGAAAGCGACGAGCGGATGATGAAGCCGGTCTGCTCGACACCATAGGTGACCGCGGCCAGCGGACTGGGCGTCGTCGTCTCGGGCGAGAAATAGAGCCCGCCCGTGATCCCGATCAGCCACCGTGTCTCGAACCCGCCTTCCGGCAGCGGAAGGTCGACGCGTTTGGGGCTGAGGTTCAACGACATCGTTTCGCCCTGCCCCGTGTCATCGGGCCGCCAGATCGTCAGGTCGAGCGTCCGGCCGTCGCTGTCACCCACGATGTCGCGTAGCTGCGAGAAGGCAAAGACATCGCGTCCGTCGATCGCGGTGATGACGTCGCCACGACGAATGCCGGCCTCCATTGCTGCGGATTGGGGCGTCACGCTGCCGACGACCGGTGGTTCCGGGTATGCACCGGCGACCTCGGCCGTGGTCCCGTCACGCGTGACGGTGTAATCGAGCACCGGCTCCATCGGCAGGGTTTCGATGAATGCCCCGAGGCCATCGAGCTCCGGTGTCTCGCGGCCCGCAATGGCAACCAGCCGGTCACCCGGCAGCAGCCCCTGTTCGGCCATCGGCAGAGCCCTCACTTCGTCGATGACGAGCGGATCCGTCGCGACGCCCCGGACCAGAAGGACTGCCGAGAAAACGATGATCGAAAGCGCGAAATTGAAGAGCGGACCCGCCGCAACCGTTGCCGCTCTTGCCCAAAGCGGGGCACCGTGCATCGTCCTGCGCCGGGCTTCCGCGTCGAGACCGGGCGTGTCGGCGGAGCGGCCGACGCTTGCCGCATCGGCATCCCCCGCGAACTTGACGTAGCCGCCGAGCGGAAGCGCGGCGATCTGCCACTGGGTGCCGTGTCTGTCGGTCCCTCGGAAAAGAACCGGGCCGAAGCCCAGCGAGAAGACATCGGCGTGAATTCCGCACCATCTGCCGACGATGTAATGCCCGTATTCGTGGATCGCGACGATGACACTCAACGCAACGACGAAAGCCAGCACGGTGTAGAGAGCCGATCCGAAATTCGGAATGAGACCGATGATGTCCAAGATCGTTCCCTCGTCTTCGCGGCGTCAGAGCGCGGCGATAATCTCTGCGGCGGCTACGCGCGCCCTCGCATCGGCGTCGAGCACGGTATCCAACGTCATCGCACCTTTTCCAAGGTGGGATGACGAGAGTTTGACCAACACCTTCTCGACCGCTTCGGCCATTTGCGGAAAACCGATCCGCCGATCGATGAAGGCGTCGAGTGCAGCTTCCTTGGCCGCATTGAAGACCGCACCGTTATGTCCGCCCGCCTGCATCACTTCGCGGGCAAGGCGGAGGGCCGGGTACTTCACCTCGTCGGGAGCCCGGAATGTAAACTGACCGAGTTTCGCGAAATCGAGCCTTTCGACCGGGAGCGGCTCGCGATGCGGATGATTGAGCGCGAACCCGATCGCATGACGCATGTCGGCAGGACCGATATGGGCCATCAGGCCGCCGTCGCAGAAACCGACCATGGCATGGATCATGGATTCCGGGTGGAAAAGCGCCTCGATCCTGTCAGGCGTGATCCCAAAATATTCATGCGTCTCAATGAGTTCCAGCGCCTTGTTGAACATGGATGCCGAGTCGATCGTGATCCTTTGACCCATATCCCAGTTCGGATGACTCGCCGCCTCCTCCGGAGTGGCCCGCGCCATGCGCTCGATGCTCCAGTCCCGGAAGGCACCGCCCGATGCCGTAATGATGACGCGCTCGACTTTGGCGATATCTTCGCCCAGAAGGGCTTGAAAGACTGCGGAATGTTCGCTGTCCACCGGCAGGATCGTGGAACCGTGCCGCCGCGCGGTCTCGAGCATCAGCGGACCGGCGCAGACGAGCGATTCCTTGTTGGCGAGCGCAAGGGTTCCGCCCTGCTCCAGCGCCTTTAGCCCCGGCGGCAGGCCGGCCGCACCCACGATCGCAGACATGGTCCAGTCGGCGGGACGACCGGCTGCCTCGGTTACGGCATCAGAGCCCGCGGCAGTTTCGATACCGGTACCCGACAAGGCGTCGCGCAAGTTCGGCAGGCATTCCTCGAAAGCGGTGACGGCGATCTCGGCACGATGGCGGATGGCCAGTTCGGCCAGCAATGCGACATTGCGCCCGCCGCTCAGAGCCACCACGTCGAACGCGTCCGGCCGCCGTGCGATCAGATCGAGCGTGTTGACACCGATCGAGCCGGTCGCCCCGAAGACAGATATTCGACGCATCAGAGGCCGATCACGACGCCCGGGGGGAAATCGATGAGCTGTTCCACGAGGAGCAGGAAGACCACGCCCCCGAGCATTCCGTCGAACCGGTCGAAGAGCCCCCCGTGTCCGGGAAGCAGGTTCGAGCTGTCCTTCACGCCCATGCGACGCTTGACCGCGGACTCGGCTATGTCGCCGAGTTGCGAAGCCATCGAGATCGCGACGGAAATTCCGACGAGCTCGTATGTCGACGTGGTGAAATGAACGAAAATGGCGCCCACGATCGCGGCACCGATCCAGCCTGCGATCGTCCCGGACCAGGTCTTCTTGGGACTGACGCGCGGCCAGAAGCGCGGCCCGCCGATGAAGCGGCCCGCAAAATATCCCATGATGTCGGTCGCCATTACCACGAGCGCAAGCCAGAGCATCCAGGCGAACCCGAACTGCTCGCGAAGGATGAACATCCCGAAGCCCGCAAGAACGATCATCAGCGCGAAGACCGAATAGGTCGCGCGATGCTGCGACATCTGCGAGAATCCGACAAAGACCGGCGCGATCAGTAGCGGCAGGGCATATCCCGCCGGCAAGAGTCCCGCGACGAGCAGAGCACCACCGCTGCCTACGGCAAGGGGGACCGCCGGCGCGGACCGATCGAGCATCCTCACCAGTTCCCAGATCATGCAGGCGCTGATCAGGACCGTCAGGATCAGGAAGACCGCACCACCCGCCCAGACACAGGCGAGCCCGATGACGGCGATGATGAAACCGATCCCCAGCCGCGGTCCGAGATCGGCCCAGCGAGAGGATGCACTCATGCCGGGACTGCCCCGAAACGCCTGTCGCGTGCGCCATAGGCACGCAGCACCTTCGAGAATTCCTCGCGGGTGAAGTCCGGCCAGAGCGTATCGATGAATTCGTATTCCGCGTAGGCGGATTGCCAGAGCAGAAAGTTGGAGATCCTCGCCTCGCCCGACGTCCGGATGACGAGATCGGGATCCGGCAATACGTGGGTGTCGAGAAACCGCGCAAGCGTCGTCTCGTCGACCTCATGGGCCGAAAGCTTTCCGTCCGCAATTTCCTGCGCGAGCCGCTTGGTCGCGCGACCGATTTCGTCACGACCGCCGTAATTCAAAGCGATCGTGAGGTGTACCTTGTCGTTCCTGCTCGTCAGGAGCTCAAGCTCGTCCATGAGACGCACGAGCTTTTCGTCGAGACGAACCCGGTCGCCGATGAAACGCACACGGACGCCCTCGGCCAGAAGATCCCGGGCTTCGCGCTGAATGTAGCGCCGGAAGAGCTTCATCAGGCCCGAAACCTCGGACTGCGTCCGCTTCCAGTTCTCGGTCGAGAAGGCGAAGATCGTCAGATACCGCACACCCAGATCCGGACAGGCACGCACGATCTCCTTCACACGGCGCGCACCGGCATGGTGACCGAAGAGCCGCGGCCGACCACGTCCCGCCGCCCAGCGGCCGTTGCCATCCATGATGCAGGCCACGTGATGCGGTGCCCGTGCGATCTGATCGTCTGCGGCCATTGCAGGCTCTCCTCGTATGGTGTCCCGGATCGGTCAGGGAACGGTCGCGGTTATACGCTCAGACCTGCATGATCTCGGATTGCTTGGCTTCGAGCGCCTCGTCGATCTTCTTGATGTATGCGTTGGTCATGTCCTGAACCTCGGTCTCCCAGAGCTTCTGGTCATCCTCGGACATGCCATCGTTCTTGGCTTTCTTGATCTGGTCCATACCGTCGCGGCGCACGTTGCGGATGCTCACGCGGGCGTTCTCGGCATACTGGCCTGCAACCTTGGTGAGCTCGCGGCGGCGTTCCTCGTTCAGCTCCGGGATCGGCAGCATGATGATCGTGCCGTTCATCTGCGGGTTGATACCGAGCCCTGATTCACGGATCGCCTTCTCGACCTTGCCCACCATGGACTTGTCCCAGACGTTGATCGTGACCATGCGCGGCTCGGGGACATTCACCGTGCCGACCTGATTGATCGGCGTGGGCTGTCCGTAGGCGTCGACCATCACGGGCTCGAGCATGGAGGCAGATGCGCGTCCGGTTCTCAAAGACGCGAATTCCGTCCTGAGATTGGTCATCGCGCCGTCCATCCGGCGTTGAAGATCGTCAGTGTCGAGGAGGAACTCGTCTGCCATTACCTTGCTCTTTCGTCGGCCGTATCAATGAAGTTGCGGCCGCTCTTATGCGAAATGCATGTCCATGTATAGCATACCGTTGGGAGGCACGGTGGCATCGCATGGATCACGACGCCCTATCCGCTTGCCGCCCGGCCTCCGCGTCCTGCTAACGGAGCGACCTTTCCAAAACGTCAATGCGTGCGGGTCTCAGCTTCCCACATGCGTGAACGTGCCTTGACCGGCGAGAATGCCACGGAACCCGCCCGGCTCGTCCAGCGAGAAGACGACGATGGGCAGATCGTTGTCGCGCGCAAGCGCGATCGCGGAGGCATCCATGACACCCAGATGCTTCTGCAGCACCTCGTCATAACTCACCCGGTCGTAGCGGACCGCATCGGCGTGCTTGATCGGGTCCTTGTCGTAGACGCCGTCGACCTTGGTCCCCTTGAAGATCGCCTGGCAGTTCATCTCCGAAGCCCGCAGCGTCGCAGCGGTATCTGTCGTAAAGTAGGGATTGCCGGTTCCGGCGGCGAAGATACAAACACGCTTTTTCTCGAGATGCCTGACGGCGCGGCGGCGGATGTAGGGCTCGGCCACCTCGTTCATGGTGATGGCCGAAATCACGCGCGTGTGGATGCCGAGCTCTTCGAGCGCCGATTGCATGGCGAGCGCGTTCATCACCGTGGCGAGCATCCCCATGTAATCGGCGGTCGTCCGCTCCATGCCCTGGGCACTCCCCTGAAGGCCGCGGAAGATGTTGCCGCCACCGATCACCATGCAGATCTCTACACCGAGGTCGCGCACCGACTCGACCTCACGTGCGACGCGTTGCACGGTCGGAGGGTGCAGGCCGAAGGACTGGTCCCCCATCAGCGCCTCGCCGGAAATCTTCAGGAGGACCCTGTCATAGGTCCGCTTGCCACCATCCTCGGCCATGTCGCGCCTCGCCTTTTGCTTCGCGCTCTGAGATGTCCCAAAACCAGTCGGATTACAACATGACGGAAAGGGTACCGATGCGGCGCGAAGAGGTCGTGAAGCTGACCGGCGACGACCGGCCCGTCCTGATTGCGGGGCCGACCGCCTCGGGGAAATCGGCTCTCGCCCTTACCATCGCCGAGCGGCATGGCGGGGTCGTGGTCAATGCAGACGCGCTGCAGGTCCATGATCGTTGGCGGATCCTGACGGCACGCCCGGACGACGCGGATCTGGCGCGGGCACCCCACGCGCTCTACGGACACGTCTCCGTGGATCAATCTTATTCGGCGGGGCACTGGCTTCGCGATGTGGCGGAAATCCGCGCGCGGGGTAAGCGGCCGATCTTCGTCGGCGGCACCGGGCTTTATCTCAGCGCCCTGACGGGGGGGCTGGCCGACATCCCCCCCATCCCCCACGAAATTCGTATCGAAGCCGAGCAGCTTCTGACCCGGTCGGGAATCGCCCGCCTTCTGGCGGATCTGGATCGCAAGACGCTCGAACGGATCGACCGTGCCAATCCCGCACGGGTACAGCGCGCCTGGGAGGTCCTCAGGGCGACCGGGCGCGGTCTCGCCTCGTGGCAAGACGAGACACCTGCCCCTCAGATTGCACCGGACGATGCGATGAAAGTCGTGCTCGAGATGCCACCAGCGGTTCTAGAGCCCCGGATCGTGAAACGGTTCGACGGCATGCTCGAAAGCGGTGCCCTGGAAGAGGCGCGCGCGAACCTCGCGACATACGATCCATCACGTCCGGCCGATCGGGCGATCGGTGCGCCGGAACTCGTGGCCCATCTCGAAGGAGAGATCCCGTTAGAAGCGGCACGGGAGCAAGCCATCATCGCGACGCGAAAATACGCCAAGCGACAGCGCACCTGGTTCCGAAAGCGCATGCGCGATTGGGTTCAGATACCTCCGCCGGAGGAATGACGGGAACGGGTGATCTCGATCGACGCGGATCTTTTCCGCTGCCCGAACTCTTTCGACCGGAGAAGATCTCGCGATTCCGTGAACCCCGCCCGACGCGGTCGGCGTAGAACGAAGGACCACCACATGAGCACGAAGTCAGATTTCGGCTGGGCAATTCCAATCATGCGCGCGGGATATGCCGGTCGCGCCCTCGTCTATCTCGTCGTCGCGGGGTTCTCGCTCTGGGCGGTGTCACGCGGCGGCGAGGCACAGGGCACGACATCCGCTTTCAAATCCCTCGAATCGACGGCAGGCGGAAATGTCGTCCTCGTGGCGATCTTTCTCGGAATGGTAAGCTACGCCGTCTGGCGCATCATCGATTCGATCTTTGATCTGGAAGATTACGGAACCGACGGCGAAGGCATGGTTGCCCGGGCAGGCATGATCGTCACTGGTCTCATCCACCTCGGCATCGGCTTTGCGGCGGTCACGCTCATCTTCGCGGGTGGCGGCGGTGAAGGCGATCAATCGGCAATCTCAAAGGGTGTAACCACGGTGCTCGGTTGGCCCGGCGGACGCTGGATCGTCGGGGCGGTGGGGCTGATCACGATCGGGTCCGCGCTCTATTACCTCAAGAAAGCGTGGAAGCGCGAGTACCGCAAGGTCCTCATGGGCAACCCCGTGACGCGCAATTTCGACCCGGCCCTGCGCGGCGGCGTCGCGTCGCAGGGCTTTGTCGTAGGCGTCATCGGATGTCTGATCGTCTATGCCGCGGTTACCTTCTCTGGTGATCAAGCCGGGGGCATGGGGGAAGCGTTCGACTGGCTTCGTGGGCAGCCCTATGGCCGCGTGCTTGTCGGACTGCTCTGCGCCGGGCTTCTGGGCTTCGCGCTTTTCTGCGCGGTCAATGCCGCTTACCGCATCGTCCCGAAAGCGCGGCAGGAAAGCATAGACAGCCTCGCCTCGCGGATGACCGAAAAGGCGAAAAGCGTCTAGGACCCCAGGATGATCCGGACGTAAGCAACCGTCTCGGCGTAGGGCGGGATGCCATTGTGCTTCTCGACCGCGCCGGGGCCCGCATTGTACGCGGCAAGCGCGAGACGCCAATCGCCGAAGCGCTCGTATTGCAGGCGAAGATATCTCGCACCGCCGTCGAGGTTCTGCTCCGGTACGTTCGGATCGACCCGCATGAGCCGCGCGGTGCCCGGCATGAGTTGGGCCAGACCGAGCGCGCCCTTTACCGAAACCGCCGAGGGGTTCCAGCCCGACTCCTGCTGCACGAGGCGCAGGAACAAATCCTCGGGGATTGCATGACGTCGCGCCGCATTCCGTGCTGCCGAGAGATATTCGCCACGATAACTCCCGGTGAATGGCTCGACCGATCCGCCACCCGGCAGTCGGGTCGGCACCTTGGCGACTTGCGGTCGCAGCCGGGCCGAACCCTCGTACTGACGCGACGCGCGGTTATCGAGAACGTCGAGCTGGCTGCTGAAAAGCGCGCTTCGCCCTTTCGTACCGACCGTCAGACTGTCCGCCCCCGCGATGCCGGGAACGCAGAATGCGGCGGCGAGCACCAATCCGATCGTTTTCATGCGGATGTCTCCCGAATGTCCCTCTGCCTGCAGCGACTATACCCTTGGAACGCCCGGTTCAAACCCCCTCGCGGCCCGGTCGCAACCGCGATAGGGTCCGCGGCGACACACTCGAGGATTCGGAAAGGAGCACGCATGGCGGGTTCGGTGAACAAGGTCATCCTGATCGGCAATCTGGGACGCGACCCCGAGACGCGGAGCTTTTCCAATGGCGGAAAGGTCTGCAACTTGCGGATCGCGACGTCGGAAACCTGGAAGGACCGCAATACCGGCGAACGACGCGAGCGCACCGAATGGCATTCCGTCGCGATCTTCTCCGAACCTCTCGCGCGCGTTGCGGAACAGTACCTGAAGAAGGGCTCGAAGGTCTATATCGAGGGCCAGCTCGAAACGCGCAAATGGCAAGACCAGTCCGGCCAGGATCGCTATTCGACCGAAGTCGTCCTCCGTCCCTATCGCAGCGAACTCACCATGCTTGATGGTCGCGATGGCGGTGGATCGGGTGGCGGTGGCGGCTATCCCGACGATCGTGATGGTGGTTACGGAGGCGGCGGTGGCGGCCAGCGCGGTGGAGGCGGTGGTCGCTACGACGGCCCACCGGCGAGCGACATGGACGACGAGATCCCGTTCTGATCGACCGGGCGCGGCGGGGTCATATCCGCCGCGCCAGCGCGTCGGAAAGGACGCCCCTGAGCAGGTCGTGCGGAACCTCGTCGGCGACGAAGGCCTCCCCAATCCCGCGGGCGAGGATCAGACGCAACTTCCCGCTTACGACCTTCTTATCCTGTGCCATGAGATCGATCAGTGCGTCCGCATTCGGCAGGTCTCCCGGAATGTCGGCGATAGATCGCTTCATTCCCATATCGCTCAGATGTGCGCGAACCCGGCTCGGATCCTCTTGGGCGCAAAGCCCCATCC
This sequence comes from Palleronia sp. LCG004, assembly GCF_032931615.1. Classification (NCBI taxonomy): domain Bacteria; kingdom Pseudomonadati; phylum Pseudomonadota; class Alphaproteobacteria; order Rhodobacterales; family Roseobacteraceae; genus Palleronia; species Palleronia sp. LCG004. Next base: position 884,013 of record NZ_CP136759.1, on the reverse strand, counting down.
GTGCGGAAAGCTCGAAAGCCAGCGCCGAGCCGATAGCCACCCCTTCCCCGTGGAGAAGCCTGTCGGAATACCCCGTCGCCGATTCCAGAGCGTGACAGAACGTATGTCCGAGATTGAGCAGCGCGCGCTCTCCCTGTTCCGTTTCGTCGCGGGCGACAATTCCGGCTTTCATAAGCACCGAACGGCGCACCGCCTCCGTCCTGAGATCGACATCGCCCGCAGCGAGCTTCGGGCCATTGGTTTCAAGCCAGTGAAAAAAGTTTGCATCGCCGAGGAGGCCGTACTTCACAACCTCGCCATAGCCGGCGAGAAAGTCGCGAACCTCAAGCGTCGAGAGCACGTTGGTATCGGCCAGAACGAGTGCCGGCTGATGAAAAGCACCTATGAGGTTCTTGCCCGCGGCGGCGTTGATCCCCGTCTTGCCGCCCACGGAGCTGTCTACCTGCGCGAGAAGCGAGGTCGGGATCTGGACGAAACGCACCCCGCGCCTGAGAATCGCGGATGCGAAGCCCGCCAGATCACCGATGACCCCCCCGCCCAAAGCCACGACGACGTCCCGACGTTCGACCCGCTCTGCGAGCAGCCACTCGACAGTGCGCTGAAGTTCGGTCCATGATTTCGTGCCTTCGCCCGGCGGAAGTTCGAGCGACCTGATCTCGATGCCATCAAGACCCGCGCGCAAAGCATCAAGATGCGACGCCGCTACGTTGCTATCGGTTACGACTGCCACGCGCTGCCGCGACAGGATCGGCGCGATCATCTCCCCTGCCCGACCAAGCAGTCCCGGCGCGATCCGCACGTCGTAGGACCTTGATCCAAGATCGACTCTTACGACATCGTTCATTCTTCGGCTCCTCCGGTCCAGAGATCGTCACGCGTCTTCAGAACGCCTTCGACCTTCGCCGCCATTTGCGCGACGCTGAGACCGGCATCGGAATCGACGATCATCCCGGCTTCGGCGTAAGACGGCGCGCGCTGCTCGTTGATCTCGCGCAACGTACCGAGCGGATCGGCCGTGCGGAGAAGCGGCCGACTGCTCTTGTGCCGCACGCGCGACCACAGCAGATCGACATCCGCGCGTAACCAGACTGCGACACCGTAAGTCGCGATCGCCGCGCGATTCTCGGGCGACAGGAATGCTCCCCCACCGGTCGACAGGATCTTTCCAGGCCCATCCAGCAGCCGGCGAAGGACCTGAGCCTCCTTGCTACGAAAATAGGCCTCTCCATGCCGCTCGAAAATCTCGGCTATGCTGAGGCTCGATGCGGCGACGATCTCGGCATCCGAATCGACGAACTGCACGCCCAGCCGTTCGGCCAAAGCCGTGCCGACGGCGGTCTTTCCCGCCCCCATCATCCCTACGAGGGCCACAGTCTTCGACAAGTGCAGGCTCAAAACACCCCGTCCCGCTCATTTGTCCGCAATCGGTGCTTGAATGGCGTGAACTCGGTGGAAAGACCAGCTATAAAACCGGCAACCCGGCCGTAGATCCGGGGTGTCGAGTAGGATCCAGATGGGACAGGACGCGTGCTGAGACTCTTCAAATTCCTGATCTTTCTGGCGATCGTGGCTTTCGTCGGACTGGTCGGTTACGCCTATCTCGGCGACCTTAGCCCGGAAACCGAGATGCGCACGATTCCCGTGACCCTGGATGATCAGTAAGCTTCCGGTCCTTTCCTTGGCGACCGGATTGGCGGTCGCCGTTGCAGCGCAGGCACAGGATGCCGCTCCGCTTTCGGCGATCGACTGGCTGAGCGATTCCGTCGCGATCCCCGTCGCGCTTCCAGCGGTTCCCTCCCACCCGACCGAACCACCCGTGGCCAGCGATGCGCGCCCCGACGAAGTGACAGTCATCCCGCTCGAGGAGTTGAACGAGGATGCCGTCGGGCTTTTCCCAGCCGCCTCGCGAGGATTGCCAACGGATCTCTGGTCTGGTTCGGGGAGTGACGTCCTGGCAATCTCCCGTGCCCCGCACCTGAAGGCGACGCAGGACCTGCTGCATGACCTGTTTGCGGCCGAAGCGAAGGCCCCCGCCGGACAATCCGAAAATGCGTTTCTGCTGGCCCGGATCGACGCCCTTATCAACGTGGGCGCGCTTAGCACCGCGCGAGCCCTGCTCGACCTGTCGGGACGGGAGGAGCCGCGCAGCTTCCGTCGCTGGTTCGACATCGCACTTTTGACAGGACAGGAGAATGGGGCCTGCTCGGCGATGCGCCGTCTTCCGCAGGTCACGCCCACCTATCCCGCGCGCGTCTTCTGCCTCGCGCGCAGTGGCGATTGGCGGGCCGCGGCGCTGACCCTTGAAACGGGCACCTCGCTGGGGGTGATCGGCAAGGCCGAAGCCGAACGGCTGCGCCTCTTCCTCGATCCCGAAGCCGGACCGGCGATGCTACCGCCGCCAGCCACGCCTTCTCCCCTCGATTTCGCGATCCATGCCGCGACCGGAGAGCCGCTGCGAAGTACTGACCTTCCGATCGCGTTCGCACACGCGGATCTACGGCCGATGAACGGATGGAAAGCCAGGCTCGATGCGGGCGAACGACTGGCACGGGCCGGCGCGATACCCACTGCACGACTTTGGGACATCTACCACGAAAGCCGCCCGGCTGCGTCCGGTGGCGTCTGGGATCGGGTGGCCGCGGTACAGACGCTCGACACGGCTATCGAAGAGCAGGACGCGGATGCGATCGAAATGGCATTGCCCAAAGCCTGGGAGGCCATGAACGAAGCTGGCCTCGCGCCGCAACTCGCGGAGCGTCATGCGGCGGCGCTGAACAATCTCGGGCTCGACATGGCCGCAGACGGCGTTGCCGGAAAACTCGGGGGCCTTTTAGGCATCGCGGCTTTGAGCTGGCCCGAAACCGATCTCGGCGAAGCGATTCGGGCGGGGCTCGAGACGACAGAGATCAGCGCTTCCGATCGCGCCATGATCGACGAAGGCCGTATCGGCGAAGTGGCGCTTGCCGCGATTGCGCGGCTCGACGAAGGGGTGGAGGGCAATCTGGACGCGATCCGCGCCGGACTTTCGCTCTTGCGCGAAGCCGGACTTGAGGATCGGGCCGAAACCGCGGCGCGGGAGCTCGCGATCCTCGGGCCAGGCACGTGACCGCCGAGCGGCAGATCGCAACTTTCCTCGAGGCTCAGGCGGCCGAACTCGATGCTGCGACGAACACGCAACTCGCCTATGCACGCGATCTTCGAGATTTTGCCAACTGGCTCGCCACGAGAAAGCGGAGCTTCGCCGATGCAAGGCGCTCCGATGTGGAGGATTACCTCGTGCATTGCGACGCCCAAGGCCTCGCTGTGTCGACGCGGGCCAGACGGCTTTCGGCAATCCGGCAACTCTTCCGCTTTGCCGTCGAGGAAGGCTGGCGCAGCGATCACCCCGCGATCCAGATAAAGGGCCCCGGCCGTGCGCGCAGACTGCCAAAGACACTTTCGGTCGACGAGGTTGGGCACCTGCTCGACGCTGCACGGGGTCACGGCCGCACGGAATTCGAGAGGCAACGCAACACCTGTCTCACCGAGATCCTCTATGCCACCGGAATGCGGGTGACCGAACTGGTCTCACTTCCCGTGGCCAGCGCTCGGGGCGATCCGAGGATGCTGCTCGTGAAGGGCAAGGGCGGACGGGAACGGATGGTCCCGCTTTCGGCTCCGGCTCGCGATGCTCTGAGCGAATGGCTACGCGCCCGCGACGCGGCAGAATTGGATGCGGAAGCACGGGGTGCGCAAGGATCGAAGTTCCTCTTTCCCTCGCGCGGGCGCTCGGGTCACCTTACACGGCATCGGTTTTACGTTTTGATTAAGGAGTTTGCGGTCGCGGGCGGGATCGACCCCGCAAAGGTGACGCCACACACGCTTCGGCATGCCTTCGCCACCCACCTTCTTGCGGGTGGAGCGGATCTCATGGCGATACAGACCCTTCTGGGTCACGCGGACGTCGCAACGACCGAGATATACACCCATATCCTCGAAGCCCGTCTTCAGGAGCTGGTGCTCGATCATCATCCGCTGGCAAGACCAGCAACCTGACTTGATGAGACGCCCGCTCCATCGCATAACGATCCTGACCGCAACGAAAAGCACATCTCAATGTTCGACGCCGCCTTCTGGCTGACCTCCGCCGCGATCCTCGGACTTCTTGTCTGTTCCGGCTTTTTTTCAGGCTCTGAAACCGCACTTACCGCCGCATCGCGCGGAAAGCTCAGGGCACAGGCCGACAAGGGATCGGTCGGAGCGCAACGCGCGCTCGACATCACTGAGGACAACGAGCGGCTGATCGGCTCGGTTCTTCTCGGTAACAACCTCGTCAACATCCTCGCGACGTCGCTCGCCACCGCACTCTTCACGCGGATGCTGGGAGATGGCGGCGTGGCACTTGCCACCCTTATCATGACGTTCCTCGTGCTGATCTTCGCCGAGGTCTTGCCGAAGACCTACGCGATCACCAATGCCGAGACCGCGGCCGCCGGCGTGTCGGCACCGATCAAGATCGTTATCAAGGTCTTCGATCCCGTGGTCGCCACGGTGCGGGCGTTCGTCCGCCTGATCCTGCGCCTCTTCGGCGTGCAGACGGATCCCGACAGCCACATTCTTGCCATTCGCGAAGAGATCGAGGGTGCGCTGAACCTGGGTCATTCCGAAGGGGCCGTGGAAAAGGAGGAGCGTGACCGGATTCTCGGAGCGCTCGACCTGTCTGAACGGGCCGTGGAAGAGATCATGCTCCACCGCTCCAAGATCGAGATGGTGGATGCCGACAAGCCCGCCGGAGAGATTCTGCAGCAATGCCTCGAGAGCCCTCATACGAGGCTGCCGATCTACCGGGAGAAACACGAGAACATCCTCGGCGTGATTCATGCAAAGGATCTTCTGCGCGCGCTTTACGCCCGTCGAACCGCGAATGCGGGAGCGAGCGATCCGTTCGAGGGCTTCGAGATCACGGACGTGGCGATGGAGCCGTATTTCACGCCCGAGACGACCTCGCTCGACGAGCAGATGAAGCAGTTCCTGCGCCGCCACACGCATTTCGCGCTTGTCGTCGACGAATACGGCACGCTCCAGGGCCTGATCACGCTCGAAGACATTCTCGAAGAGATTGTGGGCGAGATTACGGACGAATTCGACCTCGATCAGGAATACCCGCTGCACAGGACCGAGGACGGCGATTACATCATCGACGGCAGCATGACGATCCGTGACCTGAACCGTGCCGCGGATTGGACCCTCCCCGATGAAGAGGCCAACACGATTGCGGGTCTCGTGATCCACGAAGCACAGTCCATTCCGACCGAAGGCCAAGTCTTCAGCTTCCACGAATTCCGTTTCGAAGTGATGGAGCGAAACGACAACCGCATCACACGGCTGAAGATCCGGCCACTCAAGTGATGGCGGTCCATCCGTATCTCGACACGCAGGGCCCCATCGCATTCGCCCATCGCGGCGCGGCGGAGAGTACGGCCGAAAACTCGTTCCAGGCTGTCGAGCGTGCGCATTCGCTTGGCTATACCCATGTCGAAACCGATGTGCAGGCGACGCGTGACGGTGTCGCCGTGCTGTTCCACGACGACACGACCGACCGGCTATTGGGGCGGAAGGGAAAGATACGCGACTTCGACTGGGCCGATCTCGAGGGGATGGAGTTGCACGGCGGAGGGGAGATCGCACGCCTGGACCAGGTGCTCCGAGCCTTTCCACGGCTTAGGTTGAACCTTGATGCCAAGACGGACGACGCGGTCAAACCCATGGGCGACGTCATCGCGGCCGCTGGCGCGCTCGACCGTGTTTGCGCCGCTTCGTTCCGCTCTGCACGCACTCAGGCGCTCAGGATGCGGTTCGGGGACCGTCTGTGCTGGTCGCCTGCGATGGGCGGCGTGGCAAAGGCATTCTTTGCGGCAAGGATGCATATGCCATTCGGGTATCCGCCCTGTCTGCAGGTGCCGACTTCGTGGAACGGGATTACGATCGTGACCGATCGGTTCGTTGCAGCAGCCCACAGGCGCGGCGCACAGGTTCATGTCTGGACCGTCGACGAGCCGGACGAAATGGAGCGTCTGCTCGATCTGGGGGTAGACGGATTGATGACGGATCGCCCGCGCGTGCTGCGCGATGTCATGCGCAGGCGAGGCTTCTGGGATCAGGCATAAAGCGCACCGAACTTCGCCTCAAGATACGCGAGAAGCGGCTCTTCGCTTGGTTCAGCCCCCGTGGCACGGGAGATAAGTTCGCGCGGTGGATAGAGGCCGCCATGACGGTGAACCCGCTCGGCCAACCAGGAAATTGCCGGGGCCGTGTTTCCTTCCGCAAGGGCGACGTCGAGATCGGGCACATCCCGTCGCAGGGCCGCGTGAAGACAACCGGCATAGACATTGCCGAGGGTGTAAGTCGGAAAATAGCCGAAAAGACCCACCGCCCAATGCACATCCTGCAGGAACCCGTTGGACGGACGATCGACCGCGACGCCAAAATCCGCTTTGAACCGCGTATTCCAGGCTTCTTCAAGGTCGGCCACGTCCAAAGTGCCACCTATCAGCGCGCGCTCCAGATCGAAGCGCAGAAGGACGTGAAGGTTGTACTGAACCTCGTCCGACTCGGTTCGGATGTAACTCCGACCAAGCCTGTTGACGGTGCAATAGAACGCATCGGCGTCGAGCCCCAGATCGCCGAAGGCCCGCTCCATCCGGCCATGGAGCCAGCCGGTGAAGGCACGACTGCGTCCAAGCTGGTTCTCGTAGATGCGGGATTGCGACTCATGCACCCCCATCGACACGCCGCCTCCGATCGGACTGAAGTGATAGGCGGGGTCTATTCCCTGTTCGTACCCCGCATGGCCCGTTTCGTGAATCGTGGAGTAGATGCAGTTGAACGGATCCGTCGGGTCGGTGCGTGTCGTGATCCGCACGTCGTCGCCGCTTCCCGAGCTGAATGGATGCACGGCCTTGTCGATGCGCCCACGCGCGAAATCGTAGCCGAAGACCTTTGCGAGCTCTCGGCCGAGTGCGATCTGCACAGTCTCATCATAGGTTCCACCGAGCAGCCCAGGCTGCCGGACGGAGCCGAATGCACGATCCCGCAGAGCGACGAGCCTCGGTCGAAGGGCCCCGAACATTGCCGAAAGATCATCGGCCGTGGCACCGGGTTCGTATTCGGCCAAAAGCGCGTCGTATGGATCGCGACCATCAGAGAGATGCAGGGCCTCCTCGCGTTTCAGCTCGACGACGCGCGCCAGAACCGGAAGAAAGTCGGCAGCATTCTCGGTCTCGCGCGCCTCGGCCCACTGCCCCTGCGCCATGCTCGTCACGCGCGCGATTTCGGCCGAAAGGCGCGCAGGCACCTTCGTGGCGCGATCGAATGCGCGTCGAACCTCGTGGAGCTGCGCCTTCTCGATGTCGGTTTCGGGTTGCGCAGCTGCAAGCCATTCTCCGATCTGCGGATCGACCCGGCGTGCGTGCAATACGTCGCTCATCGCCGCGACCTCGTCGCCCCGCTGTCGAGCCGCTCCTCGGGGCATGAAGGTCTCCTGATCCCACGAAAGCCGCGCGGCCACCTGATCGAGGGCGGCCGTTTCGCGCGCATGGGTCAGGATCGCCTCGATGGGGTTCATCGCACGTTCCCGCGGACAGATTGGCTGCGCGGATAGGCCGTCTGATACCGCGCGCGAAGGATCAGAACCCAGAGGACCACCGCCCCGAACTGGTGCAGGATCGCGAGATACCATGGCGCGGAATGCATGACCGTCACGATGCCGATGACCATCTGCAGCACCAGCATTCCGAGCACACCATGGAATGCGGCGCGGGTCTTCTTGAGGGATGATTTTCGGGCGCGAAGGAAGACGAAGATGCCGAACGCGAAGAGCAGATACCCTGCCATTCGATGCATGAACTGCACCAGACCGTCATTCTCGAAGAAATTGCGCCAGAGAGGTTCGATCGCGAAGGGCTGGGGCGGGAAGAAGCCGCCGGCCATCAATGGCCAGTCGGTATAACCGCGGCCCGCATCTATCCCCGCGACCAGCGCGCCGAGAATGATCTGGGTGAAGGCCAAACCGACGAGCCATGCCCCCAGGCCCATCAGCCGCCTCTCCCGGTTGCGTCTGGCCTGCATGAGTTCGGCTTCCGACCGACCGAGCGACAGGATCCACCACGCGAGGAGGCCGAGGATGATGAAGGCAAGTCCCAGATGCGTGGCAAGGCGATAGGAGGCGACGCTCAGCGCCTCGCCTTGCAGGCCGGAGGTTACCATCCACCAGCCGATCGCCCCCTGCAAACCGCCAAGCGCTCCGATCCCGATCATCCGACCGGTCCAGCCGGGCGGGATCTTGCGGGTGACGAGGAACCCCATGAAACCGAGCGCCCAGACCAGCCCGACGAGCCGCCCGAGCTGTCTGTGGCCCCATTCCCACCAGTAGATCGACTTGAATTCCTCAAGGGACATTCCGCGATTCATGAGCTGGTATTGCGGGATCTCGCGATAGAGATCGAATTCGGCCTGCCAGTCAGCCTCGTTCAGCGGCGGCAGTGCACCAGTGACCGGAGCCCATTCCGTGATCGAGAGGCCACTGTCGGTCAGCCGGGTAAGCCCGCCGACGGCGATCATGACGACGACCAATGCAAACAGGATCATCATCCAGATCCGTACGCCGCCACGCGCGCCGCGCGGCCGCGCATCGATCATCCCGCCTTTCGGGGTTACGGATTTGGCGGTATCGTCGACCTCCTCGAAGATCGACCGCTTCGTGCTGCTCATCTGCCTGTCTCCCTTCGCGGGGCGGAAGCTAATCGGGCCACGCGTTGCCCGCAAGTCAGCGCTGTCCGTCGCGGTGCCGCACCAATTGCCGCAACGCTCCGTGCAGAATCTGGATATCGCTTTGAAGAAGCGGCAAGCGTGACCAGAGATTGCGCAGGCTACGCTTCATGTGAGGGGCCTTGGTGGCGGGAAAGAAGAACCCGGCTTCATCCAGACGCTCCTCAAAATGTCCGGCAAGGCGGTCTATATCTTCGACGGTCGCACGATCCGTGTCGGGAACCGGAAGGCTTCCCTCACCCTCCTGCCTGCGCCATTCATATGCCACGAGGAGCACGCATTGCGCGAGATTAAGTGAGGCGAAGTCCGGATTGACCGGTACGGTCACGATTGCATTCGCCTGCGCAATATCGTCGTTCTCTAGCCCCGCGCGCTCCGGTCCGAAAAAGAAACCGACCTTTTGCCCCGAATCGAGCCTGCTCCGTGCCTCGCTTACCGCTTCTTCCGGTGTGTAGACCGGCTTGACGAGATCGCGTGGACGCGCCGTCGTCGCAAACGTGAAATGACAATCTCCCGCCGCCTCGGCGAGGCTCTTTTCCACGCGCGCATCATCGAGCACGCGCACGGCACCCGACGCCAGCGCTTCGGCCCGCGGGTTGGGCCACCCGTCGCGCGGATCGACGAGGCGCATGTCCGTCCACCCGAAATTGAGCATCGCGCGCGCGGCCGCGCCGATATTCTCGCCCATTTGCGGGCGTACGAGAATACAGGCCGGAGTTCTGGAAGTTGTCATGGAACGCCTCTTAGGCTGCACCGTCGGCGTGGTCAAACGCCGACAATCACGCTATAGCGCGCCAGATTACTTGGACCCGAAGGCCCCAAATGTCGAACGACAGACCGCAGATCTATCTCATCACGCCCCCGCAGATCGATATCGGGACGTTTCCTGAAACGCTCGCACGCTTGCTTGATGCCGAAGCGGTGGCATGCCTTCGGCTCGACCTCGCCACTCGCGACGAGGACCGGCTGATGCGGGCGGCCGATGCGCTTCGCGCCGTTACCGAGCCCCGCGACGTGGCATTGGTCATTCGCGATCAATGGGCGATTGCCGAACGGACGGGTCTCGATGGTGTGCATTTGTCCGACGGGGTGCGAAACGTGCGGGCTGCACGCAAGGCGCTCGGCACGGATGCCATCGTCGGTAGCTTCGCGGGCACGTCGCGGCACGAGGGGATGAACGCAGGCGAGGCCGGAGTGGACTACGTCACGTTCGGTCCATGTGGCGGCGCCATTTCGGCAGAAGACGCGCTGGCTCAGGACGAGCTATTCGCCTGGTGGTCAGAGGTGATCGAGATCCCGGTCGTCGCCGAAGGTGGTCTGAACGAAGAACGACTCGCAACCCTTTCCAAGATTACCGATTTTGTTTCCTTTGGAGAGGAAGTGTGGAGCGATGACGATCCGCTTGCGCGGCTTTCAGGTCTCAGTGCGAGGCTCGGCTGAGGCACTGATCGCTTTACGCACCGTTTCAGTCGCAACCTGAGCGAGCGTCTTTCGGTTCGCCATGGCGGCGACAGGCAGCGGTTCGTGATAGATGACCTCTACCTGCCCCCCAGCCTTTGCCGACAATACGTCCAACAGATGTGGTCCGAATGCCATGTCTCCCCACCAGCCGTAGAATGTCGGGGGCGCGCCGGGTGGTGCGACATAGCGCAGGGCAATCGGCTGGATCGCCATGTCATGACGAAAGTCATTTATGAAGAAAGCCGCGAATAGCGTTGATTTGAAATCCAGCACGCGGCGGCCATCCGTCGATGTCCCCTCAGGGAAGAATAGCAGCCTGTGCCCCGCGCGGAGGCGGTCCTCGAAGATCGAACGCTGCTTTTGGGCATCACGCGGATTGCGACGGATGAAAACAGTCCCTGTTGCATGAGCGAGCCAACCGATCCCGGGCCAGCTTCCGACCTCGGACTTCGATACGAAGTAAAGCGGGCCACCTGCGTTGAGCGCAAAGCAGTCGAGCCAAGACACGTGGTTCGACACCATCGCCCCCGGACCGGTCATCGGATGTCCTCGTGCAACTCGGCCGATGCCCAAGACCCAAAGCGAGATCCGGCAGACCGCGACTGTCAGATGCGGGGTCAACGGACGGTGCAACCCGTAGATTGGTCGTTCAATCAGACGGAGACTGAGGGACAGAAGAAGGCCAAGGCCAACAACGAGAACCAGAACCGGTCCGCGAAACCCGATCCGCAACCATTCCGCCGGACCGAGACGAGGACGCGGCGGAGGTGTCACTGCGTTCCATGTCATTTGCGATCCCGGGTGTAGATCGCGCTTTGCCTCGCATTGAGGCGCGCAGTATCCATGACGAGGCAGACATCAGTCGTGTTGAACGCATGGTCCACGTAAGCCCCTTCGCCTACATACCCCCCCAGACGCAGGTAGGCCTTTATCAGGGCGGGGACCTCCCGCATCGCTGCAAGGCGATCCACATGCATTTCGGGATCGCGGTCCATTGGCACGCCAAAGGGCGGCCGAGCCTTCACGCGTAGTTCCTGCGGCGCGAGAGAGTAGCGGTGCAACGCCGAAAGAGGTCTTGAGAGTGCATCCAGATTTGTCCCATGGAACGACGCCGTTCCAAACATGATCTCGACCTTGTTCTCGAGGACGTATTCCACGAGGCCTGACCAGAGCTCGAACATCGCGCCGCCACCGCGATAATTCTGATGCAGGCAAGACCGCCCGAGCTCCAGAAGCGGCCGGCCCGTCCGACGCAGCGGTTCCAGGTCGTATTCACGTTCGCTGTAGAACCCACCCGCAGCGGCCGCGCGGTCATCCGTCAGCATCCGGTAGACACCGATGACGGTGTCGCCCGGATCACGGTCAAGATCGCGCAGGATCAGGTGATCGGCAGCGGCATCATAAGCATCGACCTCCCGACGTTCGAGGTGATCGACAAGCGGCCCGTCGCCGCCGAGTTCTTCCACGAACACCGCGTAGCGCAGCCTCTGAGCTTCGGCCAGATCGTCAGGATCTTTGGCCATCGAAAGCTGGAAATTCGGCTGGATCATGTCCCTCGGAGGATCGGGGTCGCAAGGCTGCGTTCTTCGTATGCGGGACCGCTTCCGAAGACAAGACGCGGGCGGTTCAACCGCATTGACAGAAATTTAACCTTGGATTCGATACGAGTTCGGAGCCTTGGCACGTTTCAGTGCCGATCAGAACACCGGAACGAGGTCGATCTTGCTGCCGTCGATGACTACCTTGCCTTCGTGCTGGAACATTACGGTGACGATTCCCGAGATATTCGACTGCACCTGTCCGTCACCCCAATCGGGACGCGTCGGATGCCTCACGATCATACCCGGTTCGAGCAACGAGTTCATATCCGACATAGTTTCCACCTCATTCGACGAGAGACCCTGCCCATGACCGAAACAGACCCCAGGATCTGCGCCCTTCTGGGATCGCGGATCTGCCATGATCTAGTTTCACCACTTGGTGCCATCAGCAACGGTGTCGAGCTTCTTCAGATGTCGGGAATGGGAAATTCACCGGAACTCATGCTGATCACGGAAAGTGTCGAAAACGCGAATGCGCGAATCCGGCTCTTCCGCGTGGCCTTCGGCGCGGCAAGCCCGGAGCAGAGGATCGCCCGTGCCGAACTGACTGAAATCCTCCGGCCGATCGGTCAGGGTCGCAAGATCGAGATAGATTGGGCACTGCCTGCCGATATGCCTCGCGACACGGCCCGCCTTGTTCTGCTGCTTCTTCTGTGCTGCGAGACGGTGCTGCCCTTTGGCGGTCAGGTCGCCGTAGAGACCGAAGCCCAACGGATAGCCATCGTCGTCACGGCAGAGCGGCTTCGCGACCTACCCGACCTCTGGCAGCAGGCAACCGGTGAAAGCAACGAGATGCCACAAGCATCGGAGATCCACTTTCCCCTTGCCGCTCACGCCGCGGCCGAGATGGGGGCACGTATTTCGGTCATGCAGGAAGAGGGCCGGATCGCGATCTCGGCCTAGCTTCTAATCGCGCCCGTGCCTCGTACCTTGTATTTGAAGCTTGTGAGCTGCTGTGCCCCGACTGGCCCTCGTGCGTGAAGACGGCCGGTTGCGATGCCAATCTCGGCCCCCATCCCGAACTCTCCCCCATCGGCGAATTGGGTCGAGGCATTGTGCATCACGATGGCGCTATCGACTTCGTTAAGGAACCGCGCCGCCGCTTTGGCATCCTCGGTCAGGATGCAATCCGTGTGGTCAGACCCATACCGTGCGATATGAGCCAGCGCCGCATCAAGATCCTCGACCACGCGGGCCGCGACGATGTTGTCAAGATACTCGCGGCCCCAATCCTCTTCGCCAGCCGATTGGACACCGTCGATTCCGGCAAGCCGACTGTCACCCCGAACTTCAACGCCTGCATCTATCAATGCGCGGATCACCCCCTGCCCGATCGTGTCGACGACGGCTTCGTGGATCAGCAGGCATTCGACGGCACCACAGATCCCCGTTCGACGTGTCTTCGCATTCAGTACGACCTTCAGCGCCATTTCTGGATCGGCTTCCGCATCGATGTAGATATGTACGATCCCTTCGAGATGAGCGAAGACCGGCACTCTCGCCTCTCGCTGCACCAAACTGACCAGACCCTTACCACCTCGAGGGACGATGACGTCTATCGCATCCGTCATCCCCAGCATGTGCGAAACCGCCGCGCGGTCGCGCGTCGGGACCAGTTGGATCGAGTCTTTGGGCAGACCCGCTTCTTGCAATCCGTATTGCAGGCATGCGTGAATCGCGCGCGAGGAATGAAAGCTTTCCGAACCACCGCGCAGGATCACCGCGTTCCCGGACTTGAGACAAAGTGCCCCGGCATCGGCGGTCACGTTCGGGCGTGATTCATAGATGACGCCAACGACTCCGAGAGGCGTGCGTACCCGTTCGATCCCTATACCCGAAGGCATTTCCCATGAAGCAAGGACCGCTCCGACGGGATCGTCCTGCACGGCAACAGTACGAAGGCTATCTGCAATGGCGGCGATCCGTTCGGGGTCGAGCGCAAGTCGGTCGAGCATCGCCGGGCTCTGACCCTTCTCACGCGCGAACTCCATATCCTTCGCATTCGCCTCGACTATTTCTTCGGTCGCGGCGACCAATCTCGCGGCCGCCAGATCAAGCGCGCGGCACTTGGCGTCAGCCGATGCTATGGCCAGGATACCCGCCGCATCGCGCGCACGACGCCCCATATCGTCCATGATCCCATTGATATCTTCTGATGTATCCACGTCGCCCTCACAGAACCATGTCGTCGCGGTGGATCAATGCCGCGCGCCCCGGATAACCCAGCAGCGCCTCGATGTCACCGGATCGCCGACCCGCAATGGTCCGCGCTTCGGCAGCGGTGTACCGCACCAGCCCGTGACCGAGAACTGCGCCATTCGCATCGAGGATCGCCACGCTGTCGCCTCGCCCGAACGTTCCGGTAACCGATACCACACCGGCAGGCAGTAGCGATTTGCCGGAGCCCAATGCCCCGACCGCGCCATCATCCACGACGAGCTCACCCTGCGGCTTCGACGCGGCGATCCAGGCCTTGCGCGCGGCTTGCGGATCGGTATCGGCGAGGAACCACGTACAGCGCGCGCCGCGCCAGAGCTCGCGCAAGGCGTGGTCGGCCTCTCCCTTCGCGATGGCGAGCGCGCAACCTGCACCCGTTGCCGTCCGCGCCGCCATGAGCTTTGTCCGCATGCCCCCCTTCGACAGATGCGACGCCGCCTCGCCAGCCATCGCTGCGATGTCCGGCGTGATCGCCTCGACCACAGGAATATGCCGCGCCTGTGGGTCGATTTGCGGATTAGCCGTATAAAGGCCATCGACATCCGACAACAGCACGAGCTGATCTGCTCCAACCGTTACCGCGATTTGTGCCGCGAGACGGTCATTGTCGCCGAACCGGATTTCATCCGTCGCAACGGTGTCATTCTCGTTGACGATGGGCACCGCACCGTGCCGAAGCAGCGTCGCAAGAGTCGCGCGCGCGTTGAGGTATCGGCGCCGGTCGGCGCTGTCTTCGAGAGTCAGTAAAATTTGCGCCGCGGTAAGTCCATGAGGCGCGAGAGCCTCCTCATATGCCCGGGCCAGCCGAATCTGACCGACGGCGGCCGCGGCCTGCGCACGTTCGAGGGTCAGTGCGTCCGACCCCAGGTCGAGCCCACCTCGTCCGAGCGCGATCGATCCAGAGGAGACGAGGACCACGTCGACGCCACGCGACTTCAGCTCCGCGACGTCCTCGGCAAGCGCATGCAGCCAATCGCGGCGCAGCATTCCCGTCTCGCGGTCGACAAGGAGCGCCGAACCGATCTTGACGACCAGCCGCCGCGCATCGCTCAGTTCCGGCTTCAGGGGTGCCAAGGCTCGTCGCCTTCGTCGTCCTTGCGCTGTCGCAGGCGGTCTTCCGAAATCTCGCTCCGCACGGCGCGCAACACGTCAGTCAAACCTTCGCGACTGACACCCGACATAAGCATGACCGGGCCTGCGACCTCCTCGAGGGCGTCGCGCGCCGCCTGTCGCTCTTCATCGTCCAGAGCGTCGATCTTGTTGAGCGCGGTGACACGCGGCCGCGTAGCGAGGATACCGCCATATGCCTCCAGCTCGTCGATGATCGTACGGTAATCCGCCGCTACATCTTCGGAAGTGCCATCCACAAGGTGGAGAAGAACCGAGCATCTTTCGACATGGCCGAGGAACCTGTCGCCAATGCCGCGACCTTCGCTCGCCCCGGCGATGAGACCCGGAATATCCGCCATCACGAACTCCGCATCGTCGACACCCACGACGCCGAGATTTGGATGAAGCGTCGTGAACGGATAATCCGCAATCTTGGGCCTCGCGTTCGACGTTGCCGCCAGAAAGGTCGATTTCCCTGCATTCGGAAGTCCCAGGAGCCCCGCATCCGCGATGAGTTTCAACCGCAGCCAGATCGTCCGCTCCACTCCCGGCTGGCCGGGATTCGCGCGCCGGGGGGCTTGGTTGGTCGACGATTTGTACCGCAGGTTCCCCCAGCCTCCGTTTCCGCCACGGGCCAGAACGACACGCTCGCCAACTTCCGTCAGGTCGGCGATCACGCTTTCCTCGTCCTCCTCGAGGAGTTCGGTGCCGACCGGAACGCGCAGCACGATGTCGTCGCCATCCGCGCCGGTCCGCTGCTTGCCCATGCCATGCTGGCCGTTCTTTGCGAAGAAATGCTGCTGGTATCGAAAGTCGATAAGTGTGTTGAGCCCGTCCACGGCCTCGACGATAACATCGCCGCCCGCACCCCCGTCACCGCCATCCGGACCACCGAACTCAATATACTTCTCGCGTCGGAAGGAGATCGCCCCTCCGCCGCCGGCACCAGACCGGATGGAGACCTTGGCGAGATCGAGAAATTTCATGGATCTGCCCTCAAATTGCTGCGTTCCAGCCGATAGATCACCCGGGCTCCGGGCTCAAGTCGCTCGGTCGTTTCCGTCGAATTGCACCGGGTCGGAACAAAGCCGAGATCCTGAAGAAGATCACGGCCTGCCGACGCGTCAACGGGATACTCGGAAAGTACTTTCTCGAGATCGAAGCGTTCAGTCACATCGGCGAGAAACGCCGCCGCAGCCTCTCGCATCAATCCCTGACCGCGATAGGCCTCATCAATGAAAATACTGAAGTCGGTCGCACTATTATCGCTTTCTCGTCCAAGGACCATCACACCAACCAACCGTCCTGTCCGAGTAGTGATTGCAGTACCAAATCCCGGCCGCCCGCGATATCGAACGGGGTCGAGCCAAGTCCTTCCGGCCTGCCCGGTCAAAATCTGGAAAGCATTTGGTATTGCCGACACGAAGTTCGTTTTCGTCAAAAGACGGTTGATCGAATTCCGGTCGGAATCGTGCAGCTCGCGCAGCCGCAGCCGTTTGGTCGCAAGACGATAACGTCGCCGCTCTCGCCAGCGACTCCTCGATAGTCGAACCGCTTCCGATGCTACATCCTGACCGAGCGATACCGATCCGATAAGCGACGTGCCTACCCGTTCGAAACCGAGCTTGGACAGCACGCTGGCCGATCGTGCGTTCTCCGTCATGTAACCGCTGACGATCGACTTGTGTCTACGATCTTCAAAATAGGCATCAAGGACCGTATCGCCTGCTTCGGTGAGATAACCTTTCCCCCAAGCCCGACGGGCGAGCCAGTATCCGAGCTCACCGCGTGTATCTATCGCTCCACAGAGCCCCGCATCGTCTTCGATCACCCAGATCCTGCCGGGCTCACACTCGGCTATGAAGCTGCGGGCATCTCTCTCGTGGTACGGATAGGGAACCGAAACCAGCCAACGCGCGACGTCGTAATTCCCTATTTCGCGCGCGATCACCGCGGCGTCGGTCGTCTTGGGCGGCCTAAGGGTCAGGCGCTGTGTGCGGAGAAAGGGAAAGACACGCGCCATCGCCATCGCTCCTCAGTGTCAGTCCATCTTGCGCGTGTAGGTCCATGTCGGAACCCGGCCATTCCTGGCAACCGAGAAGGTTTCGGCATCGCCCAGCCATTGAAAGCCGGCATTCACCAGAACACGCGCAGAAGCGGGGTTGTCCTGAAACACTTCAGCAAACATTGTCCGGCATTCGTGAGGATTGGCATCAACCATCGCCTGAACGGCCTCGGACGCGATATGTGCACCCCATGCGTCGGGCGCGACCCAGTATCTGATATCGGACTGCCCCCGCTCGAGGCTCTTCATCCGTATCATGCCGCTTACCGGCGATCCCTTGCAGGGGGTCGCGTCAATGATCCAGATATCCTCCGTCCGTTCGGGGTCCACTGCACGCCTTACGAACGCTTCGGTCGCTCCAGGTGGCAAGGGATGTGGCACCGTTTGCGTTCCCCTCGCGATGCGCACATCGCCGCGATGCAGTTCGAGCAGGCCGGTATCGCCGATGTCGACCGGACGGATGATGAGGCGCTCGCTGCGAATGATCGGTTGATCGGTGACGACTTTCCCGGTTACGGCCTGCGAACCGCTCTGCTTCGTCGATTTCTGGATCATCTGTCTCCTCCCGAGGCCAGTGATAAAATGAAAAAGGGGCCGGTCTGGTCGACCGGCCCCTTGATGCGGAAATGTTCCGGCTTACTCGGCGGCTTCGGCCTCCGGCAGGACCGAGATGAATGTTCGGCCCTTCAGTCCCTTGTGGAACGTCACGCGACCATCAACCGTCGCGAAGATCGTATGGTCACGTCCGAGGCCGACGCCCTCACCCGGCCACCACTTGGTACCGCGCTGACGGACGATGATATTCCCGGCAATCGCTTCCTGCCCGCCGAAGAGCTTTACGCCGAGACGGCGGCCGGCTGAGTCGCGGCCGTTGCGGCTGGAACCGCCTGCTTTCTTGTGTGCCATGTCTCGTTGCCTTCCTTACTTGTCTTTTGCCTCGGAGACCCAGGCACCGACTTTGCCACGGGCACCCAGTTGATCTTCCATATAGGCGACTTCCTCGTCGCTCCATGCGGCGATCTGATCGAAATGGAACACGCCGGCCGAGTTGAGTTTCTTGACCATTGCCGGCCCCACGCCCCCAAGCGTCTTGAGATCGTCACCCTGGCCATCGCGCGGTTCGGCAATAAGATTGCCGGGTTTCGACGTCGCACCGCCTTCGGCTGCCTCGGTCTTTGAGGCGACCTTTTCGTTGGCCTCACCCTCGACGACACGCTTCTTCATTTCGGATTGTCCGGTCCGGTTGCCGACGTAATCGCCGTTGTCGGCTTCAACGCCCTTCCAACCGGCGATGCCTGCGCCCAGGGCTTCCTTGACGCCACTGTCGGCCGCGCCCGATTCCAAGATGTCGCCGATCCGCAGCAGAGTAAGCTGCTGGCGATGGCCCTTCGTGCGCTTCGAGCCGTGCTTCCGGCGACGCTTCACGAAGTGGATGACCTTGTCGCCCTTGATCTGCTCGATCACTTCGGCTTGCACACCGGCCCCTTCGACGAGCGGCGACCCGAGCGTCGTGCCCACCATCAGAACCTCGTTGAATTGCACTTTTTCGCCGGCATTCGCTGCAATTTTCTCAACCCGAAGCACATCGCCGGGTTGAACCTTGTATTGCTTGCCGCCGGTTTTCAGAACCGCGAACATGTCGTCTTCCTTTTGCTTCCGCGTCCTGTGGCCATCTCCATGGATGTTTCGGGATCACTCCCGCCTCGGACAGCGCGCCCCATACGGGACGTCATGTCATATAATCCTGAGCCCGCAATAACGCGGACCCCGGATCGGCGGGTTATCCAAGGGAAGCCCCACCCTGTCAAGCGTTGGAAACCTCAAATATCCTGCGACTGCATGAAATTTGCCGCTTGCACGCCCAATTGCCGGGATATCTCTGCGAACATCGCGTTGAACTCCGCAAACAGGGCCGAGTTCAACGCCTGACCGGCATCGCTAGCTGACAGATCGACATATGCGTCGAACTGGTCATCGTTAAGCGGTTGGTAAGCGAGTGTAAGAAACCCGTAAATCCAATCTTCCGTGTCTGCACGGATCTGCGGCTCCTGTGCCCAGATGTCGGCGATCATCTGGTCTTCGCTCATCGCGTCGGCGAGAAGACCGCCCTGAGTCATTCCTTCGTAAAACGCGAAGTTTGAATTCAGTGATCCGACAATGTTCATCTCGACGAGATCATTCGAGGCGATAAATGCATCGATCCGGCCGATCCAAGCCGTTTCCGAGGCTCGCATTTCTGCCGCGCGCTCTTCCGCCGCCTCCTCGACGTCGGCGTCTTGCATGGCGCGGCGCGCTTCGATCTCGAGATCGACTATGGTCTGCCCCGGCTCTCCGGTGAAGAACTCAGTCAACGCCTGCAGATCGTCAGACTCGATCCTCTTGTCGAACCCTGCGAGAAGTTGGCTCTCCATGCGATCCGAATCGTAGATTCCTTTGACGGCATCATTCCAAGCATCGGAACCCGATTGCGGAAACAGCTCTTCGCGAAGGTCCTCGCCATACTGAATCCCTTCTTCGCGCATCACCGCCACGACGTCGGTGAGACGAAGTGCCTCGAACAGATCACGCGATGCCTGAGAGGGCTCGGCCTGGATCGGACCCGCCGTGAGGACGACAATCGAAAAGGCAACTATCGTCTTCATTGTGCAATCGCTCCGCCGGTTCAGCCATTCTGAAAAGGTAGGACTGCGATCCATCTCTGCCAAGTCCGGATGCTGCATCGGGTTTCTCGAAAAAGACGCTTGCATGGCCCTACCGACGCGACTAAACGGCACCCCCAGACCCCCGCGGAGAGGTGCCGGAGTGGTCGAACGGGGCGGTCTCGAAAACCGTTGAGGGTGCAAGCCCTCCCAGGGTTCGAATCCCTGTCTCTCCGCCACTTATATTTGAACGATCCTGACGGAGCGGAAGTCACTACGGACTTCCCCTCGCCGGTCTGTATGACGTACAAAGCTGGCCATACTGCTGCAAGCAGCTAGTGCCGAACGATAGACGGAGCCGTTCAGGCCAAACTTCTAGACAGTATCTTTGTAACACTCAGCGCTCAGATTGACGTCCAGACGCACCGAACATTTCCCGTGCACGCTGCCGGATCAAGTTCAGCACTCGTTGCGTTGCCGGTGATGGCTTTTCCCATGCCCGCGCGACGACTCCGAAATCCGATACCCTGATATCAACAGGGATCGAAAGGGGCGTCAGACGGCTCATCAAAGCATATCTCGCGACGAAGAATTCGGCGACTGCCCGCGCGACGGGGGCGATTGCTTTAGTGTCGTGAACGAGCGCAATCGAGAACAACGTCAATGTCGTGCCGACGAAATGCTCCGGCAACGGAAGGTTACATTCCCTGAGATACGCGTCGACCGTTGCGCGCATGAGGTTGCCGCGCGGCTGCATGACCCAGTCATAATGAAGGCAATCGGCAAGCGTCAGCCCGTCTTGGCCAGCAAGGGGGTGGTCGATGCTGACGAGCAGGCTGATAGGCTCTACGGCAATCCGTTCGAAACTAAGATTCCGATGATCGGCGGAATCGATGATGCGGCCGATGTAGAAATCGAGATCGTCCGCAACCAATGCTTCTGTCAAGCGATCGGACGTTTCGATCCGGGTGGCGGCCTAAATGCGGGGAAACTGGTCGCGCATGTCCCGTAGGACCGGCAGCAACAGCTCGAGCGACGGCCCGGTCACGGATCCAATCCGGATGTGGCCCCGCGCCCCGCCCTGAAGCTCGCCTATAAGTTGGTGCGCGCGGTCTATGTGCTTCAACGTGTCGGCAGCCTGCGCGGCGAGGATGGCACCGGCCTCCGTCAGGAAGATTCCGCGTGGATGCCGTGTATAGAGCGGTGTCCCAACCAAGTCGTCCAGTTGTGACAGCAGCCGCAATGCCGCCGATTGGGTCATTCCGACATGTTGCGCCGCAGCTCCGATCTGTCCGGTTTCACGCAATGCAGCAAGAAGCCTGGACTGCAAGAATTTCAAACCCTTACGTACAAGATCATCCGGATTTATCGGCCCGCGCGCCCACATTTCGATATGACATTCTTGCTATATCACAATTAAGAATCGGAACTTGCTTGATGTGCGAACTCGACGCAAGCCTGTCCTCGCTCGTCCAAGGACGACCATAATAGAAATGCGTCGCCGACAGGCCGCGCATTCGAAGGGAGGACACAATGACTTTCACGCGACGCGCACTCGGCGCGACTGCGATGGCCGCCTTGCTGGCAAGCCCGGCATTTGCCTAGGATCTCGGCACGATCGGGATCGCTATGCCAACGAAATCTTCGGCCCGATGGATCGCCGACGGCGACAACATGGTCGCGCAGCTCCAGAAAGCCGGATACCTGACCGACCTGCAATATGCTGAGGACGACATTCCCAACCAGCTCGCCCAGATCGAGAATATGATCACGAAAGGCGTCGATGCGCTGGTGATCGCCGCGATCGACGGGACGACGCTGACGAATGCCCTCGCCAATGCGGCGGCGATGGACATTCCCGTCGTGGCCTATGACCGTTTGATCCGGGATACGGGCGACGTAAGCTATTACGCCACCTTCGACAATTTCGAGGTCGGCGTGCAGCACGCCGAAACGCTCGTCTCTGGCCTCGAGGAACGCTTCCCTGACGTGGAACCCTGGAACGTCGAACTCTTCGGCGGCAGCCCCGACGACAACAACGCGTATTTCTTCTACGACGGTGCGATGTCGATCCTGCAGCCGCTTATCGACGAAGGACGCATCGACATCGTCTCAGGTCAGATGGGAATGGACACGGTCGGCACGCTCCGTTGCGACGGATCGGTCGCGCAGGCGCGGATGGATAACCTCCTGTCGGCCAATTACACCGATGCACGCGTTCACGGGGTCCTTTCCCCCTATGACGGACTTTCGATCGGCATTCTGTCGTCGCTCAAAGGCGTAGGTTACGGATCCGGCGACATGGAGATGCCGATCGTCACCGGACAGGACGCCGAAGTGCAGTCGATCAAGTCTATCCTGAACGGCGAGCAATATTCGACGATCTTCAAGGATACGCGTGAACTCGCGAAGGTGACCGTGAGCATGCTCGACGCGCTCCTCCAAGGTGGCGAGCCCGAGATCAACGATACCGAGACTAACGACAACGGCGTCAAGGTCGTGCCATCTTACCTCCTGGAACCGGTAAAGGTCACCCGGAACAACTGGGAGGACGTCCTGATCGGCTCAGGCTACTAAACCGAGAACAGATCGAGTGATCTCCGGCGGCCGCGGTGGCGGCTGCGAACATCCCCCGACCCGCGCGGTCGGGGGCCTTCTCGAGAGCCACGAAAGGTGAGCGCGATGGCCACCATTCTTGAAATGCGCGGCATCACTAAAGAATTTCCGGGTGTGAAGGCACTCGATGACGTCAACCGTCAGGTTGCCGAGAGCGAGATCCACGCGCTCGTAGGCGAGAACGGTGCCGGAAAATCGACGCTCATGAAGGTCCTGTCGGGGGTCTATCCTTCCGGCAGCTACAAAGGGGATATCGTCTTCGACCGAGAGATCCAGCACTTCTCGTCGATCCGCGACAGCGAGAGCCGCGGGATCATCATTATCCATCAGGAACTTGCTCTCATCCCGCTATTGTCGATCGCCGAGAACATCTTTCTCGAAAACGAGCGCGCCTTCCGCGGGGTAATCGACTGACGAGAGACCGAGGCGCGCGCGGCCGATCTTCTCCGGCGTGTAGGACTAAGCGAAAGCCCTGCCACCCGCGTAGGCGATCTGGGCCTCGGCAAGCAGCAGCTCGTAGAAATCGCCGAAGCACTTTCGAAAGAAGTACGGCTTCTCATCCTCGATGAGCCGACTTCGTCGCTCAACGAACGCGACAGCGAGAAGCTTCTCTCCCTTCTGACGGAATTCCGAAAGAAGGGCGTCACTTCGATCTTAATCTCTCACAAACTCGACGAAATCAGCCGCGTCGCCGACACGATCACGGTCTTGCGCGACGGATCCGCCCTGTCCCGGCTCGATTGTTCGGGGGGCATCAGCGAGAACGACATCATTCGAGACATGGTAGGTCGCGCGCTGAACGACCGATATCCGCCCCGCACGGGCAAAGCTCCGGGCGAGATCGTGATGGAGGTCCGGAACTGGACCGTCCACCATCCGATCCATTCCGACCGCAAGGTCGTTGACAACGTGTCGTTCCACGTGCGGCGCGGGGAGGTTCTGGGGATTGCGGGACTTATGGGGGCGGGCAGGACCGAACTCGCCATGAGCCTCTTCGGCAGGTCCTACGGTTCCGACATTCGCAGCGAAGTCGAGATCGGCGGCCGGCCCGCGGATCTTTCGACCGTCCGGTCGGCAATCGACGCGGGCCTCGCCTACGCGACCAAGGATCGCAAGACCTACAGCCTGATGCTCGATAACACGATCAGGCGCAACGTGCCGCTCGCCCATCTCGACGCCATTGCCGATCATGGAGTCGTCGACGGCGGACTTGAGGCATCTGTCGCAGAACGCTACCGTAAGCGGCTCAATTTCAAGTCGAGTTCGATCGAGCAGGTGACGATCAATCTTTCCGGCGGCAACCAGCAGAAGGTCGTCCTTTCGAAATGGCTTTTCGCGACCCCGACATCCTGATCCTTGATGAGCCCTGCCGCGGGATCGACGTGGGCGCGAAGTTCGAGATCTACACCGTCATCCGCGACCTGGCGGCACAGGGCAAGGCAATCGTCGTGATCTCCTCCGAAATGCCCGAGCTACTCGGTATCACCGACCGTCTCTACGTAATGAACCAGGGTCGGTTCGTGGGTGAGATGCCCACCGCCGAGGCAAGTCAGGAAAAGATCATGGCCCGGATCGTCAAGACGGGAGACCGCGGAGCATGAGTGACGTGACAGAACAATCCACAGACATCGCACCCGGACAGCAGGCCAAAGCGAGCTGGAGATTACTCAGAAACCACCTGCGCGAATACGGGATTCTCTTCGCTTTGATCGCGATCATGGCATTTTTCCAGATCGCGACCGGGGGGATCCTGCTCAAGCCGGTCAACATCACGAACCTGGTGCTTTAGAACTCCTACATCTGGTCTGCCCCCTGAAAAGTGGTCCTCCCTGGAGTATGCTTTCGAGCCGTATGGAGGACAAGGAATGGGACAGAAGAGACATAAGCCTGAGGAGATCGTTGCGAAGCTAAGGCAGGTCGACGTGCTGGTATCGCAGGGCCGATCGGTGGCCGAGGCGGTGCGATCCATCGGTGTGACACAGTTTACGTATTACCGCTGGCGCAAGGAGTTTGGTGGGCTGAAGGCCGACCAGGTGAAGCGCTTGAAAGAGCTGGAGAAAGAGAACGAACGCCTGCGGAAGGCCGTGTCGGATTTGACGCTCGAGAAGCTGATCCTGCGGGAGGCGGCCTCGGGAACCGAAGGTCCGCGTAGTGAAACTTCTAAGCCCCGCCCGCCGCCGAGCATGCGTCGATCACGTCAGACGGAAGTTCCGGATCTCCGAACGTCTTGCCTGTCGCGTTCTGGGGCAGCATCGATCGACCCAGCGGAAGGCACCGCACGGGCGGGCCGACGAGGAGGCGCTGACCGCGGACATCGTCGCGCTGGCCAGCCATTATGGGCGTTACGGCTATCGTCGGATCGCGGCCATGGCTCGCGAGACGCCGGCTGGGCCGTGAACGTGAAACGCGTCGAGCAACGAGCCATTGTCCGCCATCGGTCCAAGGACGATGGCGAGTGGCGGCGGGAGGGTCTGAAAGTGCCACAAAAGCAACCTAAGAAGGGGCGGCTCTGGCTGAATGACGGGTCATGCATCCGCCTCCGACCAGAGCGGCCGAACCACGTCTGGTCCTACGACTTCGTCGAGAGCCGGACGCATGACGGTAGGAAGTTCCGCATGCTCAACGTCGTCGATGAGTTCACACGGGAGTTACGAGCCATTGTCCGCCATCGGTCCGAGGACGATGGCGAGTGCCATCAGGGTCGACCGGAAGCTGAACTCGACCGCCGTGATCGATGTCCTGACCGACCTGTTCATCCTTCGGGCAGTGCCCGGCCACGTCCGATCGGACAACGGGCCAGAGTTCATCGCCAAGGCGGTGCAGGGCTGGATCGACGCAGTGGGTGCGAAGACGGCGTTCATTGAGCCCGGCAGCCCATGGGAGAACGGCTACTGCGAGAGCTTCAACTCGAAGCTCCGTGACGAGCTGCTCAATGGCGAGATCTTCTACTCGCTGGCGGAGGCTCGCGCCGTGATCGAGGCATGGCGGATCCACTACAACACGGTTAGGCCCCATTCGTCGCTGGGCTACCGACCGCCGGCGCCGGAGGCTGTCCACTGGCCGGCGCCCGGGCGGAGATCAGCCCCGCCGCAGGCATCCGCCTTGGCACGGAAACCCATCATGCACTAAGACTGAAACCGGACCACCCGATAGGGGCAGGCCAGTACGCTAAAGCCAAATGGGCGGCGAAGCTTCGCAAGCAATATGGTCACGGCAGCCAAGAAGGGCTGATTGCAGCCGAGACCGGCAACAACGCAGTCGTGCCGGCGTCGATGATCCCGGCGCTCACGCTCGTACTGCCGGGATCGGCGGCGGTCCTTATGGCGGCGATGTTCCTGCAAGGTGTTCGACCGGGGCCGCTTCTCCTCGTCATGAATCCCGGGTTCTTTTATCAGATCGTCGCGATACTCTTGACGGCGAAGATCGCGAACCTGCTCATAGGGCTTTTACTGAAGAGAGTTTTCATGCAGTTGATGACGATCCCGAGCGAACGGTTGATGGCCGTGATTGCCATCCTCTGTGTCGTATGCTCGTTTGTAATCACTCAGCGGATGTTCAAAGTTTACGTGACGGTTCTATTCGGCTTTCCCGGCTTCCTGTTGAGGGAACTGCGCTTTCCGATGGTACCCTCGTCCTTGGTATCGTGCTGGGAGATTCGCTCAATGTGAACCTTCGTCACGGTCTCGGGCAGACGCGGCGATCCGACACCCTTCTTCACACGTCCGATCAGTGCAGTTTTCCTCGTCGTGTTGTTGCTGATCTTCGTGCTCAGCGTTCCGGCCATGAACCACATGGCTCGATCGGGTGCCGCAAGGATCTTCAGGAAAAAATCCGAAGACCTTCCATGCTGGCTGTGCTGGCACAACTAACGGACCCTTGCGCGAACCCTTAGAGGTTCGGATCGCCCTCGGATGCCATGTCCCCAACGAACGTGCGCTTCCGCCTGGGCCTGCAATGCAAGCCGCATGACGGTTGCGGTATGTTCGAAGGACGCTGCATGCTCAGTCCGATCTATGACATCGCGCTTCAGGTCGGAGAAATAGGTCCGCTCGACGTCCGCACAGTCGATGTATTTCGACTCGTCGTTGGTTACCATGAAGAGGTGATCCGTCCCCGGCCGCCCTTCGACATCCACGTATTTGCGAAGTTCGATGTACCCATTGGTGCCAAGGACAAAGAGACGCCCGTCCCCCCAGTTCGGCAGGGCGTCGGGCGTGTACCAGTCGACCCGGAAATAACCTTGCGCATGTTCACTTCGCAACAAGACTTCGCCGAAATCCTCGAAATCGGGGTGGTCCTCGTTGGCGAAGTTGCCGATTGTCGAACTGACGATCTCGGCCTCCGTCGACCCCGTGAAAGCGAGAAACTGGTCGATCTGGTGCGTACCGATATCCCCCAGGATCCCTCCATAAAGAGACTTGTCGAAGAACCAGTCAGGCCTCGTCGGCGCGTTCAGGCGATGCGGTCCGACCGAAACCGTCTGCACGATTCGCCCCAATACGCCGGTCCTGACGATTTCCAGCGCCTTGTAGGCGGCCGGAACCTCGAAGCGCTCAGAGAAGTCGATGGACCAGATCCGTTTCGTCCGGGCAACCGTCTCCTCAATGCGTTCAAGCTCGGAGAGCTTCACGCAGCCCGGCTTGTCGAGCATCACGTCCTTGCCGTTCTCCATCGCCTCGACCGACCGATCCGCTCGCTCGTGGGGCGGAGATGCAATCAGGATCATGTCGATATCGGGATCCTTGAGGAGGCTCTCTCGATCCTCGACCCTTGGTATCTCACCGAACCTCTTTACGAACCCCTCGATGGTCTGCGGTTCGCCTTCGGTCCACCATCCCTTGCAGGTGGCTCCCTCCGAAAGCATTCCTTCGAGCATTCCATAGATATGACGGTGGTCGATGCCGACCACGCCGATGACGATGTCATCCTTGCTCAAGGTTCGTATCCTCCAATATTATCGTGCGTCCTTCCGACGACGACCGTGTCATCGCGTCGATCAATCGATGCACCTTGAGTGCTTCGGCCCCGTCCACGGTCGGTTGGCGGCCAGCCCCGACGGCTACGAAAAAATCGCGCTGAGCCGAAGAATGCCAATCGTGCGGGAACGCCATGGGATCGGCACCACCGCCCGTCGTGGCGGTTTCACCGAACGTCTCGACCTCTCCATTTTGCCAGGACGTTGTCAGCGTTCCCGATTGCAGCTTGAGAGAAGCGTTCTCGAACTGCAGGGTGATAGATTCCGAACCACCCGGATAGGCGGCCGTCGTTGCAACGACAGATCCGACCGCACCGGACGCGAACCGTATCCCAGCGGAAACGAAATCCTCGGCCTCCATATCGTGAAGGGTGGTCGTTGCCGAAAGCGCCGAGACCTCGGAGACCGGTCCCGTGTAAGACAGCATGAGATCGAGCGTATGGATTGCCTGATTGATCAAAACGCCGCCACCGTCACGCTCGTAGGTTCCGCGCCCTGGCTCGTCGTAATAGGATTGTGGGCGCCACCAAGGCACCTCGACCATCGCGCAGACCAGCTTTCCGAGCCGCCCTGCCTGGATCTGCCGACGAAGCTCTTCCGAGGCTTCCCTGAAGCGATGCTGAAAGATGACCCCGAGCGTTACGCCGGCCTTCTCGGCTGTTTCCACAAGATCCGTCGCGGCGTCGAGATCCCGTTCGATCGGCTTCTCCAGCAAAATATGCTTTCCCTCTTCCGTTGCCTTCCGAACGATCTCGCGCCGCGCGTTGGGCGGGGTCAGCACGAGTATGACATCGACGTCGGGATGACCCAGAAGGTCGTCGAGATCTTCGAACGGCTCGAGCGATCGTTCCGAACAGAACTTCTTCAACCTTTCCGAACTGCGATTATGCACTCCGACAATACTTACGAGATCATCGAGATCCCTGAGCGCCCGCCAGTTCACATCGGCAACCATCCCGGCCCCGACAATGCCTACTCCAAGCATATTCCCCCCTTTGTTCTTATCGATCAATTTAGTGCGACAAATCATCGATCATTTGTCGCTCAACGTCGAAGGCTAGTATTCCAAAAATTCTTCCAAGTTAGAACCCAATTCCTACCTTCTGGTAACGTCGAAGCAGCCTCCACATTAAAGGTCCAACGCATTCCTGTATCTCTTACACAAACGGACCATACTTGGATCGATTGCGCAGCGGCGACAGAGGAGGATGATTATGACAGCAACGAGGGTGATCGCCGAGAGGATGACCGTGGTGCTTCTGTCGCAGCGGGTTGCGGCGCGCCGCCAGGTCCTTCAGTCACCCAAACATGATCTCGATCCGGTTGCCTTTTCGGTAGCGGCGCTTGTCGTATTTCATTGGTGTATCACGCGACTTCCGCCTTGGGATGCAGGGCGTTATCATCTTTTAATCAGGTCTTCGCGGAATCAGTCCTCGTCGTATCCTCGGTTCCCCAAGGGCCAGTGGGCGGGCGTTGTTGCAGAACTCTGTCTGCGGGCGATTCACAGCGTGAATCCAGTTGGTTAGACGGGCTGCATGAGCAAGCCTTCCCCCGCCCGCTACCGCACGACGAACTGGTCCAGCTACAACGCTGCCTTGCGCAAGCGCGGCTCAATGCTGATCTGGATAGACCGGGAGATGGCTTGGCTGGCGCCGCATAAAGGTCGGCTCGGACGTCCACCCGTCTTCTCAGATGCCGCTATCCAGTTTTGTCTGTCGGTCAAAGTTCTCTTCAAGCTGCCCTTGCGACAGACCGCCGGTATGGTGGCCAGCCTGCTCCGGTTGGCGGGGCTGAACTGGTCCGTCCCCGACTTCAGCACCCTGTGCCGCAGGCAAAAGACCTTGGCGGTCCAGATCCCGTATCGCTGCTCCGATGGCCCGCTCAACTTGCTCGTGGATAGCACGGGCATCAAGTTCCTCGGCGACGGTGAGTGGCAGGCGCGCAAGCATGGCGCCCAAGGCCGTCGTCAGTGGCGCAAGGTGCATCTCGCCATGGATACGGCCACTTCCGACATCCGGGCCGTCGAGTTCACTCCAAGCCGCGATGGCGACAGCCCGATCCTACCCGAGCTACTCGGCCAGATCCCCGAGGACGAGCAGATCGGCACGGTGACCGCCGACGGTGCCTACGACACACGTCGCTGCCATGCTGCTATCGCCGACCGGCAAGCCACACCGATCATCCCGATCCGGAGAAACGGGCGCGCCTGGAAGGAAGACGGCCCGGCAGCGAAGGCGCGGAACGAGACGCTGCGCGCCACGAAGCATTACGGCAGAGCATTCTGGAAGTACTGGACCGGATACCACGCACGCAGCCGCGTGGAGGCGAAAATGCGATGCCTCAAAGCATTCGGCGAACGCATAGCCGCAAGAGACCCTGACCGCCAAACCGCCGAGATCCACATTCGCGTCGCACTCATGAACCGCTTCAATGCCCTCGGCACTGCCGAGATCGTTCGCGTCGCATAACCTCAGCGGGGGAAGGGGAAGTCATGCCTCAAGCGTGAGTTCTGCAACAATGCCCCTCGGATATGCGAATTCCGTTCTCTGGCCGCTCTGCCATCATCGGACGGATCTCCTCGCACTCGAACGGCGCTTTGCCGAGGGTTATCTTGCTGTTAACGCGCGGATCGCCCGAATGCTCGCAGAGATTACCGGCCCCGAGGATCTGATCTGGATCCACGATTACCACTTCCTCCCCCTTGCCTACGAGCTGCGACGGTTGGGCGTCCGGGCCCGTCTGGGATTATTTCTCCATATCCCATTCCCCACATCCTCGGACATCGCATCCCTCAACGAGCGCGACGAATTCTATCGCTGGATCGCCTCCTACGACCTGGTTGGTCTCCAGACAGAAGCGGATGTCGCGCGTTGCCTCGAAGTATATCGCGGTCATGCCTGCGGAGAGTTGCTCTTCAACGGTCGGGTAAAGCTCGGAGACCGAAAGTTCGAAGTTCGCTCCTTCCCGATCGGAATTGACAGCGAAGCATTCACTTCGGTCGCAAGCACGCCGCTTTCCCATGACCCAGTACATATCCGGGCGGGTGCCAAAATGATCATCGGCGTGGATCGGCTCGACTACTCAAAGGGAATCCCCCATCGCATACGTGGGTTCGCAAAGTTCCTCGAAGCGCGTGACCCTTCTTTGCCACGCGCCACGCTTATCCAGATCACGCCCCCCTCGCGCGAGGTCATCGCCTCCTATCAGGAAATCACACGCGAGCTCGAGGCACTGACAGGACGCATCAACGGGCAGTACGGCGAGATCGACTGGACGCCGATCCGGCTCATCGTACGAAGCGTTCCACGCGAGACGCTCGCGCCCCTTTATCGGCTGGCTTCCGTCGGATTGGTGACACCTCTCGCAGACGGCATGAACCTTGTCGCCAAGGAATACGTAGCCGCACAGGATCCTCAGGATCCGGGCGTCTTGATCCTGTCGCGGTCGGCCGGGGCAGCCGAGCAGATGACCGAAGCTCTGATCGTCAACCCCCATGATTCCGAAGAAGTCGCCGACGCAATTGAACAGGGTCTCTCTATGCCGCTCGACGAACGGTGTGAGCGCCATGCCGCACTGATGGAAGTCGTCCGCGATACCGACGTTTTTGTCTGGGGGGCGCGCTTCGTCGACAAGTTGGCAGCACCTAATGGATGAGTCGTATCCGACAGCGCGAAGATCCCTGCCCCCCTTCCGAACCACTTCACTGCCCGAATGCCTGGTTTCGCCCGAGTTTTGTTTTTGGATCCCGACGTCTTCCAGATATCCGATAGTCCCGGCCGGGCCGAAGGTCACGGCCTGCGCGCAAGAAGAGTTTTGGTTACGCTCCTGACTCCTTGGTCCTCAAAGCAAAGAATGACTGGGGCGGCATACACGGCGGCTGACGAAATAGTCTCCGCGCAATCAAGCTAAGGCCCACAAACTCTATGAGTGGTCTTAAGTCCGAGGAATATGATCACGATGCGGTTTCTCGAGTTCTGGCGGCGCTTGCGATATGAATGTTTCTCTCCAAGGACACCCAGTCAGGGATAAAGCAATTTATTCTCTTGTGCTCGCGAGCTTCCCGAGACCAATCTCAGTCACATCGGCAATCATTGAGCCATCCGTCAGAGGCAAACCGGAAGGTCGGCCTCTCTATTATCGCAAGTCCCTCGACGTATCCGCTGACGATGGGGCTTAGAACATCGCCGTCGTGACCTGCCAGATTCGATAGAACGATTGTTACAGAAGAGTAAGGGTTCCCATTTGGTCATGACGAAACAGCTCGAAACACATCTCGCGCGCAGAAATGCATTGTCGGAGGAAGAGCGCACCGCCTTGCGCGACATGCCGGTCGAACGGCGCACCTATGCCCATGCCGAAAGGATCGTTGCCGAAGGGCTTGCACCCGAAGGAAGTTGCATGCTGGTGGATGGCATGGCAATGCGGGTCCACCGAGTAGGGCGGACCGAACGTGTCGTGAGCGCGCTCCACGTGCCCGGCGACTTCGTGGATCTGCACTCGTTCCTGCTCGATCATCTCGATCATGACATCGTGGCCATAGGGCCCTGCATGATCGACTTCGTCGCGAGCGATCACCTCGAAGCACTGACCCGAGATTATCCGCGCCTCGCGCGCCTGCTCTGGCGCGCCACACTTATCGACGCAAAGATGCACCGCGTTTGGATCGTGACGCGGGCGGCGCTCCGCGGCACGCAACGGATCGGCCACCTAATCTGCGAGTTGCACGCACGCCTCGCAGCTGTGGGTTTGACGAGAGAATCCACTTTCGCGATGCCCTTGGACCAGCGCGGCTTGGCCCAGGTGCTGGGCTATTCGGTTGTGCATGTGAACCACGCCGTCAGGGATCTGCGCGCCGAAGGTCTTCTCGAATGGGCCGGCGGACGTATCCATTTGCCGAACCCCGAGGGGTTGGCACGTTTCGCCGATTTCGACCCGGCCTACCTCGAACTTCACAACGCCGAGCTACAGGCACGTAAACTAGTTTAACGACCGCTTGTTACGGATGGAGGCGACCTACCTGCTATTCATGCCCGTCGCGTTCGGGCGGGAGGATGCATGTATCCCGTACACCATACTGCCGAGCCGGTCGCCGTTGACGCGGTCGTCGCCAGCTTGTTTCGATCGCTTGATCGTCTGAGGAATTCCCAGAATACCACCACCCACGATCTGCCGGACCTGTCCGCCGCCTTGGACTTGCTGCGCGAGAGGGGGACACTGCGTGCCGTGCTACCTTCGCCCGAAGGACACGGTCTCGGGTGGGCGCATGGGACGGCCCGTCCGCTTTCGAACCTGCTACGCGTCATCGGGGCTGCCGACCTAGCGCTCGCGCGGCTCGTCGAGGGGCATGTCAACGCGGCTGTCCTAGTCGAGATACATGGCGACCGCCAGGTCCGCGAAGCGATGCGGACAGCAGTGCGCCGTGGCGTGCTACTTGGCGTATGGGGAGCCGAAGGTCCCGAACCGCTCGAATGGCGGGACCATGGCGGGGGCGGCTTCGCACTCATTGGAAGCAAGCGCTACGCGTCGGGTCTCGGCCATGTCGGCCTCGCCGTCCTGACTGCTCGCGCGACACGGGACGCCCCCATAAGGATGTTCCTGGCCCCAGCAGACGACCCAAATCGCTACGACCACGACGCATGGACGGCTTCCGCCATGCGTGCCACCCGATCCGGCGGCTTTGACGCCACGGGGATTATCCTTGAGGAGGCGGAATGCATCGGCAAGGCTGGAGCTTTGATGACCGAGCCTTGGTTCGAAGGCGGGGTTTGGCGCTATTGTGCGGCGCATGTGGGCGGCGCGGAGGGCCTCATCGCGCGCTGGACTGACATGCTACGGCGGATGGAACGCCTCGACGATCCCATTCAGCGCAACCGTTTGGGTCGCGCCATGGCCGATGCGACGGCTGCCCGCGCCGTGGTCGAAGCGGCAGCCGAAGCGGTGGAAGCAGCAAGTCACGCGCCCCCAGAAGCCGTCGAGCGGGCGGTGGCGCATAGCCTTCTCGCGCGCGAAGCCGTGGAAAGCGCCTGCACCCGTATCCTTGCGCTCTGTGAACGTTCGCTCGGTATGGCCGCTCAGGACATTCGGGATCCGCTCGACCGGATGCGGCGGGACCTGTCGCTGTTCCTGCGTCAGGCCGCGCCCGACGCCAAGCTCGATCGCGCCGTCCGGACTGTCACGGAAACCGGGCTGGAGGCGCTCCGATGACTCTCGCGGATCTGTTGGAGGGCGAAGCACCACTCCTCGTACTGGCCCCGCATCCCGACGACGAGTCACTTGGATGCGGGTTGCTGCTCGCCGAACGATGGGCGCAAGGGCGTTTCACGCATGTCGTATGCCTGACTGATGGCGCGGCCTCCCATCCGCATTCTCTGCTCTGGCCCCACGCGCGCCTTGCTGCGGTACGGCATGGCGAACTGACTGAAGCCGTACGCCGGCTCGGCGGAACGCCTGCCCGGGACGTGACATGGCTTGGCTTTCCCGATGCGGCGTTGCACAGGCTTTACGGGCCGGGTGCCGATCTGGCGCATGTCCTGACAGGACTATGCGATCGACTGGGTGTAGACACACTCCTCTTCCCGTCACCGGACGATCCCCATTGCGACCACCAAGCAGGCGCGGAAGCGGCAGCGAGGGTTGGCGTTTGGCGCACCGGTTTGCAGCTCTGGCATTATCCGGTCTGGTCCCGCTGGAGTGCCTTGGAGGCGGGCAAAGATCTGCCGGGTTTGCGGCTGGATCTGCCCAAGCGCCGGGATGCCAAGCGTCGGGCGCTTGCCGCGCATCGAAGCCAGATGGGCCTCGTAGTCACCGACGATCCCGACGGATTCGAGATGCCACCGGGTTTTGCCGAACGCTTCATCAGCGAAGCCGAGCTCTTTGTACCGGTATCGGCATGACCGCCCCGGTAGCTGCGGGGCGGGCGCACCTGCTGGGCCTCTATGCCGAGACGGACGACCCATGGAACTTCCGCTCATCAAGCTTCGAGGCTGAACGTTTTGCGGCAGTCTTGAATGCCCTGCCCCGATCGAATTACGAAAGCGCGCTTGAACTCGGTTGTGGCAACGGTGAGCTTTCCCGTCGCATCGCACCACGATGTCTTAGTTATACCGGCCTCGATGCCGTACCGACAGCGTTGGCAGCGGCACGCAAGGTCGTGCCGAATGGTCTCTTCGTCGAGGGGTTCCTGCCATGCCCGTTGCCCGGGACAATGCACGATCTCGTGCTGCTGAGTGAGGTTCTCTATTTCCTTGCGGCCGACGCGATCCGAGACGTTGCAGGACGCATCGACGCAGCATGGCCACGTGCCGACGTGGTGACGGTCACGTGGCGCGGTCCGACTGGTCACCTGCTCAGCGGCGAGGATGCATTCGCCGAATATTCGAACGCGACGCAACGCCAATCCCATACGGTCGAGACCGACAGACGCTACCGCATCGCCGTCTTCGCCCCCCTTCCCCTGCCATCGCCATGAACGTGATCGCGGTGATCCCCGCGCGTGATGAATCCGCTCGCCTGCCCGCGGCTTTGGCGGCTCTGCGCCGCGAAGGCGTGACGGCGATCGTCGTCGCCAATGGCTGCCGCGACGCGACGGCGGCGGTGGCCCACAAGCACGGAGCCTTCGTCATTGAGACGCCCCCTCTCGCCGGAGGTGTAGGTGAAGCACGCGCCATCGGGCTCGAAATAGCCCTCCTGCGACGGCCATCCTGGGTCATGACTACCGACGCAGACTGTACCCTGGCCCATGGCACGGCCACAGTCCTTGCCCGTGCGCTGGACGACGCCGAAGCCGCCTTCGGGCGCGTGGTGCCTGACGCGGGCGAGTTCGCGAACCTGCCCGCGGCGGTACGGCAGCACGGTCTCCTCGAAGATCGGCGCGATTCTCTCCGTGCGCTCATCGACGGCATTATGGCGGCGCTTCCTTGGAACCCGACCCCATGCCATGGCCAGAGCCCCGGTGCCCTGATCGCATGGCGGCCGGATGCGTACCGGGCTTCGGGCGGGATCGCCCCTCTCCCCCGGGAAGAGGATCGGCGCATGGCCGTCGCGCTGTCGGCTGCAAGGTTGCGGGTGGCGCGACCTTGGGATGCCGTCGTGGTCGCCTCCTGCCGCCTTCGGGGCCGTGCGCCCGGGGGGATGGCCACAACCATTGCCGCGCGCACGCGTGCCGACTTATCTGCTGAAACTGCGGCTCTTGATGACGAATGTTCAGCACTCGAGCATCGTCTTGCTATGCTGCTGCCTCCCAGTGCGTGGCCTGCACTTCCTGCGCGTTACGAGGGTGTATGCGATGTACTCGCGGTCAGGCAAACTGCGATATGAGTTCCGGGTGGCCAGACCCGGTTCGGCTTTTGCCAGGTACCTTTAGCGGGTCATCGGCAAATCCAACGGCGAGACCCAAACAGCGATGCAGTTCATTCTCCACGCCATGGTTTAGCGGGTTGGAAGGCACTATTGCGACATTTTTATAACGACGATTGCCGAGGAACTCAGGCGCATTGACTCCCAAGCCATGTAGTCGCTCTCAACCTAACGACACCGATGACCCCGGCCGGGGTCCACTTGCGTTATCCTATTTCATCAGGATCTAAGGGAGTTGAACCTGCGACAGGTGCTGTCATCTGGACGCTCGGCCAAGCCAATTAACGCCAATGGCGTACCGTTCGACATGTCCCATATCTATGGCACCGGCAACATTGCCGCCGACCTGCTTGCGAATGCAATAACTGATTTCCCGGCTAAGTCTTGTCATGGAAGTTGCAGAAGATGACCGACGTTGCCGGAATGCAGAACGTACTTTCTAATCTGACCGCGCGCAATACGACGCACCGGCAGCAATGGGTTCCTGTTATTAAGGAACTGGACGGGATAGAAGCCGGTATGGCGGTACCGTCCTTAAAACGCAAGAGGCACGACAACTGTACCCGCTCCCAAAATTCCGTAACACGCTACTCGCCGAGCTGACACCGAAGACGGTGTTGACGAATGGCGGTCCAACAATGGGCCGCCGTAGTATTCAAGTGCTCGCGACTCAGCCGATCCTTAGGCACACGTTCCAGAACTCAGAATACCCCGGGAGCAACCGTGCCCCCAAAATGAACGAACGCACCACTAAGGACCCGATTGGCTTACCGGGCCCTCAATTGCTTCGACCTTGCTGTGATACCCATCCGTGAGGTCTGGTGCGACAACCTTTGCAATTTGCAGGCCATTGCCGCTGTCGGCATTACATTTCGGGAAACTCAGTTGGTTCAATAGGATAAGCGGAAATGAACTTCTTTCTCGATGGGGACCGACCCCTTTGGCATATTCCGGCTTCTGCCGCCCTCGGCTTCGCCCTTCTTCTGTTCCTTTTGCGCGTCGCGGGCAAGCGAACGGTTGCGAAGTTCAACATGTATGACATGATCCTTACCTTCACCGTCGGCTCGGTCCTCGCGTCGTTCATCGTTTTGGAACGGGTAAAGTTCGTCGATGCAGCGCTTGGCCTTACCTCTATTATCGGCATCGATTATCTTATTTCGCTCGCCGTCATCCGCTCTCAAACGATCCGGAATATGGTCAAGTCGTCTCCCACGCTTCTGGTCTTCAAGGGCGAATTGCAGGGCGCGAACATGCGTCGCGAGCGTATCGTCCGCGACGAGATCTTGATGCTAATGCGTCAGCATGGGATCGAGCGACTGGATGACATTACCGCAATGGTGCTCGAACCCTCCGGAGACATTGCAGTGTTCACCGGTGAAAGTAACGGTACCGCCCACGCTTTGCGCCGCTCGGGGGTAGAAATTTCGAACTGAACGAAAGATCATCCATATCTTTTGCGGTTAGTATGATTGCGAAAGACGGACGCCGACGACCCGTCGAAGTGCCGCCTTGAACTACGCGGGGGTCGCACCTCTGAGAACAGACGACCCTTGATCCTTGCTTTAAAGGGCACTGGATCAACCCAAAGCATGGAACTAAACAGGCAAAACCGCCGAATAGCCACTAAATGTTCTAGAGAGATCCCCGCTAAAACATCTCGTTAGATGATTGACTACATAATGACATAGATACTGTGCAGGTCTATCATCGCGTAAAGATCATTGCTCTGTCGTCGGAGCTGGTGGTCGATAGTCCAACAACAAGCGAGGCCGGGCGACGTTTCGATGGACCTTCCGCGCGTCGATTTCCACAGGGCCTTGGCAAGGGAATAGTCGGTTCCGTCATTGAGCAACGCTTCATGGAATTTCGCGTCGAAGCTCCGCATTCGCCAGTCTCCCACGGACTGCCCGAATCGGCGAACACCGCTTTCACCCCCACTGCGCCAGTCCAGTCCCGAACTGCCCTGGCGATGAACTCCGGACTATCGTCCGAACGATTATGACCCGGCACATCTTGCAGGATAAACAGGTGGGTCAGGACATCGATTACGTCAGTCGGTTTCAACTTGCGGTCGATCCTGATGACCACGCGCTTCCGGGTGAATTCGTCGACGACGGTAAGTACTCAGAACGTCCTTCCCTTGCGCTTCCGGCTCTCAGCGAGGTCGAAGTATCCCGCAGCCCGGCGGAGTCCTGCGCGAGCGAAGATCCCCAAAAGGGGGACGTGGTTCGACCGCTCGGAGCGAAAACGTTTGCACGGCCCCTCGTTCAGCCAAGATAGCGTTTTGCAGGCACTTCAGCTTCATCGGGGAAACGCCCCACAGCGGCCTTTCCTGATCCGCCGACGTCCTGCCGCCATGTCCGCTCGATCCGTTTCACGCTCAATGCCCAACCGGTATCTCGCAACATTGCCGCGATCCAGCGATAGCCGTAGCGCCCGGACTGGCTGGCGAGCGGAGCTTGGAAGCTTCCTAAGGCGATCGGCCGTGGGCCTCCCCACCCCCGGCAGGCTCAGATTCTCAGGCGTCAGATCCGAACCCGCCTTTCGCGGACGTGCGTTCTCCTTCTCAAGGCCCCTCAAACGCTTCACTTCACTGGTCTTCAGCCCATGAACGCTTTGCGCCATCGATAACAGGCGAACTCCGTTCACCCGATTAACCGAACCGCATCCGATGCCGATCGGCCCGGCGATACCAGCATGTCAACCTGCCGAGACATGGATAAGATCTCCTCCCGTTTGCTCCTCCTCTCCAAGCGGAGCGTGGGGGTATCTAGAGCAGGTACGTCCAGCCTCCGCTACCGTTCGAAACAGATATAGTTGATCCGGTCTAGATCCACTTAACGGTCTAAAATGTTGAACAGGAGGTTCTAAATACGATCGGCTCTTAGATCAGCGGTATAGGCCCCCCGTGCTTCTCGCTTCCTACACCGAGCCGACATGGCCGCCTCGGAGCAGCGGATTTCAGAATTTTGAACCAAACTTCCCAGAGAGTGCTTGTGCAGTAGGTCAATGTCGGCAATCCGTTCGCCGGAGCTGGAACGCGGTTCGACTTGATCGTCGGCAGTTCCCTTTCGATTTTGCTGCTCCGTTGTTATCTCCTGCGGTATCGACCCGCCCTTGATACAGGGTAACAGAGTTCCTCGAGCCTAAGCTTCGCACGATTGAGGATGCGCGGCTCAGGCTGTCTTTCCCGTTGCCGTTTGGGCCCAGCAGCCTCGAGGCCCTTATCGGAGTCCATTTTCATGACCAGTCACAACCGTACCGATGCAACTGGGGAAGCCCGGCGATGGGTTCCGATACTCGCAAAATACCGCGAACCTTCGGACAGCCGCAGTCTCGCAGAGATTGCCCTGACAATGGGACCATTCGTCCTGCTCTGGGCTCTTGGCTGGTGGGCGCTGTCGATCAACCACTGGCTCGCTTTTGCGATCGCGATTCTCAATGGTGCATTCCTCGTGCGGATCTTTGTAATCCAGCATGATTGCGGTCACGGCTCCCTCTTCCGCGACAAGACGCTTGGCGACTGGGTCGGTCGCGCGCTCGGGGTGCTCACCGTGACGCCCTATGACGTCTGGCGTCGTATCCACGCCGTGCACCACGGAGCTGCTGGCAATCTCGAGCGACGGGGACCGGGCGAAGTTTACACGATGACGGCGGCAGAATATCGCGAGCAGTCCCCTCTCGGCCGCCTGCGTTACCGTCTTTACCGTCATCCCGTCGTCCTATTCGGTCTAGGCCCGGCTTGGGTGTTCCTTTTCCAGAACCGCTTGCCGCTCGGACTGATGACTGCCGGCTGGCAGTACTGGGTCAGCGCGATGGGAACGAACCTCGCGGTGGCCCTTTCCCTGGGGGTCATGGTTGCCTTTGGAGGCCTCGAACCGGTTCTTCTCCTATTCCTTCCGACGACCCTCTTTGCCGCGACAGTGGGCATCTGGCTGTTTTACGTCCAACATCAGTTCGAGGACACGCTCTACCAACATGAGCCAGACTGGGACTTGCACGAAGTGGCGCTGCACGGCAGCTCACACTACGATCTTCCGGCACCGCTGCACTGGCTGACCGCCAATATTGGACTGCATCATATTCACCATCTCAACAGCCGTATCCCATTCTATCGTCTTCCGTCGGTCTTGCGCGACCATCCGGATCTAGACCAATCACAGCGTTTGACAGTTTTCGAGAGCCTGCGCAGCGTACGCCTCAAACTTTGGGATGAAGACCGCCGCCGCTTGGTAACGCTGAGCGACGCGTTCACAGCTTCACCTAGCCAGAGCGTCAGCGACCCAGCGGCGTTTTCGTAATGCTACGTTAGTAGCTTTGACTTTGCGGCCGATCCCGCCGCGAGTGAAACCTAGACTCTACTGCAGTTCGTGGTGCGACAAGTACTGTGGCGATGACGACGATATGGGCCAGCGTCACAGAGTAATTTTGGCATACGGT
Source organism: Palleronia sp. LCG004 (assembly GCF_032931615.1). Lineage (NCBI taxonomy): Bacteria > Pseudomonadati > Pseudomonadota > Alphaproteobacteria > Rhodobacterales > Roseobacteraceae > Palleronia > Palleronia sp. LCG004. Next base: position 843,729 of record NZ_CP136759.1, on the reverse strand, counting down.
GCAGTGCGACCGATCAATCTAGTGACGCGCTCCGCACAGAAGCAGCCATCCTAAGTGATCGCGTATGCATTGTTGCGGACCCCACGCCTGAAGCAGGGGTCCTCTTTCCCCGCTGACGTCATGCCGCGCGGACGATGCTGGCGGTACTGGAGACGTTGGCGCGGTTGACGAGTGCGATGCGGATGTGGCTTTCGATTGTCTGGCGGTCAGGGTCTCGGCGACGATGCGTTCGCCGGAGGCCTTTATACCTCGCATCTTTGCTTCGTCGCGGCTTCGAGCGTGGTATCCGGTCCAATGCTTCCGGAATGCGCGATCGAAGCGCTATTTGGCGCGTAGCCTTTCGTTCCGAAACTTCGCCGCCGGGGCGTCTGCTTTCCAGGCGCGCCGTCCTTCCGGATCGGGATGGCCCGCCGTTCGGTGATGGCCGTCTGACGGCGGCGGGTGTCACAGGCACCGTCGGCCGCAACCGTGTCGATCCGCTCGTCGTTGGGAATCTGGTCGAGCATGCTCCGACTGCTCGCTCTTCTCGCCGTATTGGTGTCAGCTCCAGCTGCCTGTTGGCGATGCCGATCCACGGGCTCTGCTGCACGTAGCCCGACGGGGTCCGGATGAGCCGTGGCGTCTCCCCGAGCTTCCGCGTGGCCTCCACCCAATGGCTCCAAGACTGGCAATAGGCCGCGAAGGCCGCCCGGTCGGCCACCGTGAGGATGCCCGCCTCGAAGAGCGGCCTGGCAAGCCTGCGCCATTCCTTGCGCGCCGTGGCATCGAGATGGTCGGGACATCGCGATAACCCGCCCTCTCTCAGCTCCGGCGAGGCCCGGGGGTCGGCTTGCGACCTCGTCTCACGGGTCCTCCTCCCATCCATCGGGATCATGCTGCACGATGGAGGCTTCGACCAGCAATCCTTCCACCTCTTCCATCAGTTCGGCAAAGCGCGCGAAAAGTTCCGCATCGCTCAGCTCTTCGAAGGACGGGCCTGCTGGTCTGTGGTGGATCTCCGCGGTCTCGCGCCACCCGGCCGGCGTCTTGAGATAGAAGATCGACGAGGTCATGCAGCCCGCCCGCGCCTTCTGCAGCAGCCCGTTCGCGACATGCGCGATGGCCTTGGCCTTTCCTCTTTTATACCGCTTGAGAACCTCCGGCTCCCGCGAGCAGATTGCGTGGAAGGTGCTGCGGGAGATGCCGAAGTAATCGGCGATCTGGTCCTGGCTCAGAAGGACCGCCAGCGTCTCGACCTCGCGAGCCTGCTCCGAGGTCAGGCTGATCAGCGGCCGGCCCATCAGCCACGCTGCCCGCGGGTCACGGCGTCGAAGATGTGCCGCAGGACATAGCTGCGCACGAGAGAGACAAGCGTGAAGATCAGGGCCAGACGATCTGCGCCCGGATCTCGAAGCCGGTCGTTATAAGCCTCTCGGCCATGGTTCCGGCATGCAGCGCCCCGTGCCAGACATAGGCCACGTCGCCGGGGATGTGCATCTTCGCAAGCTCGCGACCGTGCTTGCCCTGGCGCACCGCCGGGGCGGACTGGTCGGGGAAGAATGCCGGCATGGACGCGAGGTTGCCCGTATGATCCGTCATCGCCCCGGCGATATCGCGGATCACCGCCTGACCTTTGCTCGTGCTGTAAAGATTGCACATGGCGGGCCTCACCGGTCTCGGAACGCTGGATGAGACTGAACCAAACCGGTTCCCGCTCACTTTGCCGCAGATGAAGTATGAGGCTCAAGCTGGGATCATACGATCTCCGATGAGCGAAGGAATCAATTACTGCGACTTGCTTGATCGCTGGAGAAGGCTGGAGCCACGTTCCATCAGGTCGAAAGCGACCCCCATCGAAGTGTTTAGGTTGGCCAGTCGAAAACACTACGCCGAACAGGCACTTAGAAAGACTTCACCAAATCAGCAAAGTCATCGGGTCGAGAGAATATCCGCCTGGAGAGACCGATTTCGGGCCTCGTGAAGCAATGGTGGTGTTTAGCCCCTCCTGCATAACCCTCGAAAACAAGAGAAAAATTCCGGCTGCGGCCGGATCGGGAGAACGCTTTCGCGCGGGCAAGTGGCGGAGCGACAGGGATTCGAACCCTGGAGACGGTTTCCCGCCTACACACTTTCCAGGCGTGCGCCTTCGACCACTCGGCCACCGCTCCGTGAGGGACCGCGTAGCGAAGTTCCGTCGCTCATGCAAGGCACGGATGAGGGCTGATCCACGGAAATACCCGGCTTTTCAAACTGCCCTCATTGGATAGCCCGGTTTTGATCTCGGTGCATTGCAGTTTTGGCACCATGGTCAGGTTGGACTGCGGCGCGGATGGGGATGGCGGATCCGGCCCCTGCCCAAGTGGTGGTCCGAGAGGGCTCGTAGCCAAGCGGCAATACAAGTATCTTCCGTCGTAACGCGTCAGGATTCGATCCCGATTGCAACTACTGCTCAGCTGTACAATATCTCGCCGTTCAGCCGCGCATGGCAGAACATCGTATCGTGGCTCTTGCGCTAGCCGGTTCCCCAAAGACTCCAGGCTCAATGAACGCGCGTCGGATGCCGATAGCCGCGATTTAGATCCTGACTATAGTCACCCTGAACTTCCGCCCCTTGTCAGACCTGATATGGCGCGACGACCTTGGCGGAGTTCGGCTCGCGGGCGGCCCGGATCGCTGGATACTCGCAAGTGAGCCCGCTCGGGACGTTCAATATGCTGGGACTTTCTTCGATCGTGGGTCCGGCATCCGACGACGTCGCTAGGCTAGATTTTACTGCAACGTGCTTGCCGCAGGCAGATACACGATCCATCTTGAGCCGGGCATTTTTAAATTCCCCACCCAGCTGCAAAGCCTCCCCCGAGTTGACCTATCCTTCAGGGAGACGACAAGCACCTAATTCTGCGCCGAGGCTGGATGCGTAGCAAAGGTCCTTTCGATACCGAACAGGTTTACCCGAACGCTTGCCGCGGATCTCAAGACTCAAATAGTGATGGTCTTCTCACTCGATTGGGCAGTCAGGTCCGCCATCATCTGCGCGCAGAAATTCGCGAAGTTGCAGTTACCTGTTGGGCACCGAGACCCTATTTAGTTCTGATTGGTGCCTAGCACCATCGAACTTGACCGAGCGAGGACAGAGGCCCAACAAGGAAGTACCTCGAAATATGTAGATAAACGAAATGACCCCCCTTTTCGGTTCGTCGATCTCTGTGATTCTGAAGGCCACAGTTCGGCAATTACCGTGATAGATCGCGAAGCTAGGCAAACTAAGTCGGGCGTTGTCGTTGAAAATACGCACCCAGATTGCATGAGTTAGGTTTCAAACATTCATTGGCTAGATGGACCCTTCGCTCGGCGTCACGCATGGTGACGCATCTCCAGTCGTTCTCGATCTAACGGCATCTTTCATGGCAGCAGGAAGCCGCCACTTGTATGCAAAATAGAGACGAACAGTTGGGACATTTGAGCCCTGCTGCGTTTCAGTCCGAACGGACGCAGAGAGAGCCCAGTTCCAAAGGCAGCAATCGTACCTTTGCGTCTGCGAACAAGTCGGTGAGTCGTGTGAATTCTCCGGGAAGCGTGAGACGCAGAGTCTCGAACCTTAGCGCTCGGTCAGCTTCAGCTCGATCCGGCGGTTTCGCGCACGGGCTTCGGCAGTTCCTGCCGTGTCGATGGGCTGGAATTCTCCGAAACCCGTCGGAGCCAGTCGATCCGCCGGAAAGCCCAACTCATCGGACATGAAGCGCACGACCGAAAGGGCCCGTGCCTGGCTCAATTCCCAATTGTCGGCGAACGAGGCGCTGCCGCGCAGTGGCACATCGTCGGTATGGCCGTCCACGCGGATGACCCAGTCGATGCCATCCGGGATCTCGCCTGCGACGTCCTCGAGCAGAGCGGCCACCTGCGCGACCTGCCCCTCGCCCGCCGCCGAAAGGTCAGCCGAGCCTGACGGGAACAGGACTTCGCTATCGAACACGAAGCGGTCGCCGACGATCTCCACCCCGTCGCGATCCTCAAGGAGGCCTCTCAGCCGTCCGAAGAATTCCGATTGGTACCCTTCGAGCCTTTCGCGCTCCGCTGCTTCGAGTTCGGCACGTCGACGCTGTTCCTCGGCCTCCCGGACGAGCGCCGCATTGAGCCTTTCCCCGAGCGTGTCGATCTCGATATCCTGCGCCTCCCGTTCGGTCTCGGCCAGATCGAGAAGTTCACTCAGCGTCGCCACGTCTTCCCGCAACCGCGCGACCTGCTGATTCAGCGCTTCCATCTCCCGCTCCGCAAGGGCACCCGCAGTCTCGGCGTTACGAAGTTCGGCATTCGCGGTCGCGAGCAGAGCCGCCTGACGCTCGGCGTCGCTCATCCGCTCGGCAGCGCGGTTCTCGGCCGCGAGCTTCAGAGCCAACGCCTCTTCGAGCTGCGCGCGCAGATCGCTCGCACGGCTTTCCGCTGCCGCGTCGAGCGCGGCGGCTTCCTCGCGCGCTTCGACCAACGCGGCCGCAAGACGATCGCGCTCATCGGCCTCGCGGCCGGCATCCTCGCGCAAGGCTTCGACCCGGGCCTCGGTCTCGGCAAGTGCGGCCCGTGCGGCCTCCAGATCACCTTCGAAGCTCAGCCTAGCTGCACGGGCTTGATCAAGCGCATCGGCAATCGAGGCAAGCTCCCGGTCCTGCTCCGTCTCTCGCGACAAAGCCGCAGCGAGCAATTCCGCGCTGCGGTCCCGCTCTTCCTCGGCCTCGGATTGGGCGCTCCGCGCGCCATCTCGCGCGATCAACGCAGCAGTCAGCCGTTCGTCGAGATCCTCTTCGGCCCTTCGCGCCGCAGCAAGCAGCGTCAGAGTTTCCTCCGCCCTCGCACGCTCTTCCTCGAGCGCGAGGGTCATCGCCGACAGTTCGGCTTCTGAATTCGCAAGCCGTTCGCGCAGCGCATCGGCCGCGGCGGCTTCGACCACACGCCGCGCTTCCTCGTCGGACAGCGATGTCTCGAGACTATTGACCCGTTGAACGAGTTCCGCCGCTTCCCCCTCGGCTTCTCCCAGATCCGCGCGCAGATCAGCTGTCAATGCTTCCAGTGCTTCACGCCGGGCGGCAGCCAAGCGAGCCTCTTCTGCAGCGGCGTCGATCTCGTCGCGGGCCTGCGCAAGCGCGAGGTTCAACGCTTCTTGGTCGGAAATAAGGCGAGCCTCGCTTTCGGCGAGGCTCGCGGCCTGCTGGCGCGCAGTGTCCCGCGCGGTCAGGAGCGACGCAACCTGCTCCTCGAAGCTCGCGATCCGCCCCCCCTGCTCCTCGATCCTCTGCGACTGCGCCTCGGACCTCGACCTCAGCGCATCTCGTTCGTCTGTGAGGGCCTGCGCCCGCTCCTCCGCCCGTCCGAGCGCAGCGCTCAGTCCCGATACCTCGCTCGCCAAAGTGTCAAGCTGGCTGCGCTGGCCCGATATTTCCTCCCGCAGGACGAATTGCACGACCATGAAGATCGTAAGGAGGAACATCATCACGAGAAGGAGCGCCGTCATCGCGTCGACGAAGCCCGGCCAGATCGCGGCGTTCACGCTGCGCGTGGCACGTCTGCTCAGCGCCATGGGGTCATTCCCTCATGCTGGTCTCGGATCGCCCGCCGCGCGCGATCGCCCGCGTCATCTGCCTCAATTCCTGCCTTAGTTCGGCCGTCGCCTCCTGCCGACCTGCAGCGAGTTCCTCGGAGATACGCAAAAGCTGCACATCGATGGACCGCAACCGCATCCGGCTTTCCGCATCGATAGGTCCCCCCTCGCCCGCCGTCTCGAGAGCTTCTGCAAGACGATCCTGTCCCTGTCCCAGACGCTCCATTGCCGGGCCGAGCGCTGCCTCGGCCTCCAACCGGTCGGCGAGCCGGGAAATACCGGAGGAGAGCTCCCCCAGCCGGGCATCGACCTCAGATCGGGCCTGGTCCGACCGCGCGAAGAGTGCCTCGAGCCGGTCCATCTGCCCTGACATATGCTCCATCGCAGCGGCCACGACGCCGGCATTTCCGGGGGTTCCATCGATCTCGGGCCCGGCGAAACCCAACCGGGTGATCAGGCTCAGCCATTCCTCGAGTTCGCGATAGAACCGGTTCTGGCCATGGCTCGCGAAGAGTTCCAGAAGTCCGACGACAAGCGATCCGGCAAGCCCAAGAAGCGACGAGGCGAAGGCCACTCCCATTCCGCCCAGCTGCGATTCGAGCCCTCCCATCAGCCGCCCGAAGACGTCCATCCCGTCCTCTCCGTCAACCGGGGCGAGTGCGCGGATCGTCTCGACGATGGCGGGAACCGTCGTGGCAAGGCCATAGAATGTCCCGAGGAGCCCCAGGAAGATCAACAGGCTCACGATGTATCGTGTGATGTCGCGCGCCTCGTCGATCCGCGTGGCGACCGATTCGAGGATGGAGCGCGCCGAGGTCGGCGATATCTGCAGGTTGCGCCGCGTACGCAGCAGCGCGGCCAGGGGTGCCAGCAGCCGCGGCGCGCGCGTCGCCTGATGACCGGGCGTGTCGCGTGCGAATCCCTCGATCCAGTTGACCGACTGGATCAGCTGCAACTCCTGCCAGAAGCATGTGAACACCCCGATCAGGAAAACGATCAGGATGAACCCGTTCAGCAGCGGGTTGGCGAGAAAGACCGGAGCAACCCGGGGATAGGCGAAATAGGTGCCGATCGCCACGAGGATCAGCACGACGATCATGCTTACGATCTGACGCACGGGTTGCGAGAAATTCGGCTCGGCCGCGCGGTCCGGCTCTGGCATCATCGAAACGTTCCGATCCTGATCATAACCTCGCAGCATAAGCCATTGCCATCCCGAGGGAAAGATACCTAGCCCAGCGCTTTGACCCGCTCTACCAGCCAGTCGAGTTCGGCATCTCCTATCCCAAGCTCCGAGAGATGCGATGCGGTGTTCAGGAGATACTCGTCATTGGGTCCCCGATCGCCGGTGGCCCCGGCGATGATGCGGGCCTGCTCTTCGAGCGGCAGGTCGCAATATTGCTCGTGGTCGGGATCGATCACGTAGACCAGCGCCTCGACGCGCCGTCCGTCGGACAATGTCACAGGTGCCACCCGCTCGAGATAGGCCGAGGAGATCAACTCACGTGCCCGAAGCGCTGCGAGCGTTTCCGTCTCGTGGCCGCCCTCCACCCGAAAGGCCACGCCGAGGCAGGATGCCCCTGCATCTTCGTCGAGCGCGAGGACAAGGCCGGGTTTCGCCACGCTTCCGCGGTGGTGGATCGAGCGCATGCAGAACGTGCGGCGATACCCGGCAAGCGTCGCGACGACGCGTTCGGCTACCGGGAATTCGGGATTCCAGATCAGCGAGCCGTAGCCGAAGACCCAGATCGGACCATTCATCTTCTCTGGCATGCGTTCCATACCGCCTATAGACACGATGCGCGGCCCATTGAAAAGAGGACGGTTTTCATGCGCAAGGTGATCCTGGTGGTGGTCGCGGCCGCGATCGTCTGGTCGGGCTACTGGTTCGTTGGCGCGGCGGCTCTGGATCGGGGGATCGACGCCGCCCTGGACGAACTTCGCGCCGAGGGATGGCGCATCGAGGCGGCGGATAGGGGCATCAGCGGATTTCCCAATCGCTTCGACACGAGCTTCGACGCACTCGAGATCCAAGCCCCCGATGGCGATCGCCTGACGATGCCATTCTTCCAGATCCTCGCCCTCAGCTACAAGCCGAACGAGATCATCGCGATATTCCCGCCGGAGATCTCCCTGGATCGCGGCGGTCAGGTTGTAAGGCTGACGAACGAGGATGCCCGTGGATCGGTCACTTTCCGGACCTCGCCCGACCTGCCACTCGACCATTCGGCCTTCGTGATCGAGGATCTGCTGATCGAAAGCGACGGCATCGACTTTTCCATGGACGAGTTGCGTTTTGCGACCCGGATCCCGCCGGGTGCGCCGGATGCACGTCACCAGAACATCGGTCTCAGTGCGACCGGCATTGTCCTGCCCGAACAGATCGGTCGCCGGATCGAAGCGACGGGACTGGGCCCGATCGAGGTCCTCCGTGTCGATGCGACGCTCGACTTCGCGGCCCCGATCGACCGTCACGCGCTCGGCAATCAGCCTCGGATCGATAAGATCGACCTACACGACCTCGCCCTCGACTGGGGCGGGATCGGGCTGGACGGAGAGGGCCTGATCGAGATCGGTGCCGACGGCTTGCCCATGGGCGATATCGACCTGACCCTCGAGAATGTCGATCGCGCGATCGAGGTCGCGGTCGCCGCCGGCCTCATTCCCGGGAACCGCGCCGCGATGATCACTCAGGGACTCTCGTTTCTCGGCGGATCGGGCACCGAAGGCCGCGTGACCTTGCCCCTTCGCTTCGCCGACGGCGACATGATGCTTGGGCCCATACCGCTGGGTCCCGCGCCGCGCATCGGGGTCGGACGCTGACGCGGTTCAGGTGAACTGCTCCTGGATCAACCGCTCTTCGAGCCCGTGTCCCGGGTCGAAGAGGATGCGATGCGTGATCGAAGGTTCACTCTGGACCGTGACGCTGGCGACCTCGCGCACCGACTGGCCATCCGCATCCGACATGACCGGGCGCTTCTCGTGCTCCAACACGTCGAACCGAACGCTCGCGTTCTTGGGGAGGAGCGCGCCCCGCCAGCGCCGCGGCCGGAATGCCGCCATCGCCGTCAGCGCCAGAACCTCCGCGCCGATCGGGAGGATCGGACCGTTGGCCGAGTAATTGTAGGCCGTCGACCCTGCGGGTGTCGCCACCATCGCACCGTCGCAGACCAGCTCGTCCATCCGGACGCGTCCGTCGACGCTGATCCTGAGCTTCGCGGCCTGCGGCCCGGCCCGGAGAAGAGAGACCTCGTTGATGGCGAGGGCCCTGAAGGTCTGTCCGCCTGTCGTCCTGGCCTCCATGGAAAGGGGATTGATCCGCGCGACTTCCGCCGCCTCGAGCCTGTCGATCAGGTTGTCTTCCTGAAACTCGTTCATCAGAAAGCCGATCGTTCCGCAATTCATGCCATAGACCGGGGCCGGCAATGCTTCGGTCGCGTGCAGGGTGTGGAGCATGTGGCCGTCGCCGCCGAGCGCGACGATGACGTCGGCCCCGTCGGGATCCGTCTGGCCATACCTGAGGCAAAGCCGCTCCATGGCTTTCTGGGCGATCTCCGAGCGCGACGCGACGAAGGCGATCTTTTCATACATCCCGGGATCTTCTCCCCCACTGGTCGCGCTCAACGTGACGGCGCGACGACAGTTTGACAAGCGCCCCCGAATCCGACCTGCGTGCATCTTCTCTTCCGTCGCGAGGGTCCTTGCGCTATGGGGCGAAAGCATTCCCTGCCCGATCTCGAAAGGATGTCTGCCATGAACGCTCCGCACCGCGACGAAGGCTTCTTCACAAGCGCCCTTTCCGACCGCGACCCGGCCTTGGCCGAGGCCATGGACCACGAGCTCGGCCGTCAGCGGCACGAGATCGAGCTGATCGCCTCCGAGAACATCGTGAGCCGCGCGGTAATGGAAGCGCAGGGTTCGGTGCTGACCAACAAGTACGCCGAAGGCTATCCCGGGCGGCGCTATTACGGCGGTTGTCAGTATGTCGACGTGGTCGAAACCCTCGCGATCGACCGCGCCAAAAAGCTTTTCGGCTGCAACTTCGCCAACGTTCAGCCGAACAGCGGATCGCAGGCCAACCAGGGTGTCTTCACCGCGCTGCTCCAGCCCGGCGACACGATCCTGGGGATGAGCCTCGATGCCGGCGGGCACCTCACCCACGGTGCCAAGCCGAACCTGTCGGGCAAGTGGTTCAACGCAGTGCAATACGGTGTCCGCCGTCAGGACATGGCGATCGATTATGACGCGATCCAGTCCCTTGCCACCGAACATCAGCCCAAGATGCTCATCGCCGGCGGATCGGCCATTCCACGGATCATCGACTTCGCCCGCATGCGCGAGATTGCCGACAGCGTCGGGGCCTACCTCCTCGTCGACATGGCCCATTTCGCCGGCCTCGTCGCGTCGGGACACTACCCTTCGCCCTTCCCGCATGCCCATGCGGCGACGACCACCACGCACAAGACGCTGCGCGGACCTCGCGGCGGGATGATCCTCACCGACGACGAGGCCTTGGCCAAGAAATTCAACTCCGCGATCTTTCCCGGCATCCAGGGCGGGCCGCTCATGCACGTGATCGCAGGCAAGGCCGCGGCCTTCGGCGAGGCATTGGAGCCCGGTTTCAAGACCTACCAGGCGCAGGTCATCGCCAACGCGCAGGCCCTTGCCGATCAGCTGATGAAGGGCGGGCTCGACATCGTGACGGGTGGGACCGACACGCATCTCCTGCTCGTCGATCTCCGCCCCAAGGGCGTGAAGGGAAACGCGACCGAGGACGCACTGGGCCGCGCGCACATTACGTGCAACAAGAACGGCATCCCCTTTGACGACGAGAAGCCCACCATCACCAGCGGGATCCGTCTTGGCTCTCCCGCCGGAACCACACGTGGCTTCGGAGAGCCCGAGTTCCGCCAGATCGGCGATTGGATCACCGAGGTGGTCGACGGCCTCGCCCAGAACGGTGCCGACGGCAATTCCGAAGTCGAGGCCCGCGTGAAGGCCGAGGTCGAGGATCTCTGCGCCCGCTTCCCGATCTATCCCGACCTGTGAACCGCCTCGCCACGCAGAGTTTCGGCGAGGGGGGCCGCCCCCTCCTCGTCGCGCACGGGTTGTTCGGCACGGGCCGCAATTGGGGCGTGATCGCCAAGCGCCTGTCCGATCGCGGCCGCGTCGTCACTGTCGACATGCGCAATCACGGCGACTCGTTCTGGGACGACGACCATTCCTACAAAGCGATGGCCGGCGATCTGGCCGAAATCATCGGTGAAGAGGAATGGGACGTGCTGGGCCATTCGATGGGCGGCAAGGCGTCGATGGCGCTTGCGTTGCACCATCCCGAAAAGGTACGCCGCCTCGTCGTAGCCGATATCGCTCCCGTCGCCTACAGCCATTCGCAGATGCAGTTCATTCATGCGATGCGCGCGCTCGACCTGTCGCAGATTTCCACGAGGAAAGAGGCCGACGACGCCTTCGCCGTGCATGTTCACGACGCGGGCGTACGAGCGTTTCTTCTCCAGTCTCTCGACGTGCGCGAGGGGCGTTGGCGGATGAATCTCGACGTCCTTGAGGCCCGGATGGAAGAGATCACGGGCTGGCAGCCGATCGACGCGACCTTCCCCCGCGCGGCCATGTTCCTGTCAGGCGGCGACAGCGACTACGTCAAATCCGAATATTCCGATGACATCCGCGCACTTTTCCCGAAAGCACGCTTCGTTTGGATTCCCGGCACCGGCCACTGGCTGCACGCCGAGAAACCGCGTGACGTCGAAGCGTCGATCCGCCTCTTCCTCGATGCGTGAGGAACCCGAGCCTCGCCGCTGCGGTTAACGTGCGAAATCATTCAACGGAGACCTGCAATGAGTTCGACCACCAAGTTCCTCGCCCTCTTCGGCCTGCTCGCCCTTGCCGCCTGTGAAACAGTCGGTGGTGCCGGGCAGGACATCCAGAGCGCCGGACGCGCCGTTCAGGGCACCGCGCAGGACGTTCAGAACGACCTATAGGGCGAAGTTCGGCCTCATGGCCCGCGCCACAAACCACGGGAAATGCGAGGCGGGACAGGAAGATTTCCTGTCCCATTTTACATTTGCGGCCCTATTCCCCCGCTTGTCCGAAGCCTCACATGATAAGCTCGCAATCGCCACGAGCACGACACCACACGACAGCGTGGCTCGCCCTCGACGGTTTGGTCGAGAATCTGCAATGCGTATCTCGCTTGCTCGAGAAACAAACTCGATTGCGCGGAACTGATGGGTTCAGCCACAGCTTGTATCTTCGCGTAACTATCGCGCGAAACCCGTGAGGCCGTTATGAAGAACCCGATGCTTGCCAAGAATCCGTTCATGAGCGCCTGGCTCTCGGCGGCCAACCAGATCGCCGCCCCCGCGCGCGGTCAAATGATGGCAGAGATGAGACGAAACCAGATGCAGATGATGCAGGACTGGCAACAAACTTGCATGAAGATCTGGTTTCCGTGGATGCATCGCGGCAGGTAAGTCGCCGCATCCGAATGCTATTGAAAGGGCCGATCCGCAAAGCAAAACGGCCCTTGTCCTGTACTCAGGTTATCTCAGCAGGACTGCCGTAATCATCCAATCCGGTAGAAAGCCTCAGTTCTTCTTGCGACGGCGCATCACCGCAAAACCACCGAGCGCGGCGATCAGCAGCGGCGCACCGGCGGGAAGCGGAATAGCGGACATCTTGTCGGCACCCATGGTGTTGGTGAAGGAGAAACTCAGATCGTTGTAGTCGAACGGACCGCCGTAGAGATCCTCGAACGATACCAACGTCATATTGTCCATCCAGTCGCTTTCGACGCGGGCATGCGCGAAGCCATCGGCGTTGCGGTCCGGCGACCCGGTAAAATATGAGCTATCGGTGTTGATCACGTAGAGCCGGAACACCAGTTCCTGACCGGCCGTGAAAGATCCCAGATCCATCGTCGCCCAAAGCGGATCCTTCTTGTTGTCGAAGATGAACGTGTCGTTCAGGAACAGGAGGCTGTTATAGGCGGCCGTGCTGCCATGATACGTCGCGGTGACGTTTCCACCGGTCGCGAAGACCGAATATCCTTCGGTACCGGGAGCGGCGATCGGGACGGCAAGCGACGGAGTGGCGAATGCGCCGAGGGCCAGGAGGGCAGCGCCGAAGAGGGAAGCTTTCATTTCTAACTCGCAAATAGGAACCAAGACCGAGGATGCTGTTAGCGCCGGGCCGGACAGATTTTCAAGATTAATGTTTCGGTCCGGTTAATTTCCGAGATTTGCCGCCTCACCTAAAAACAATCCTCTCCATCTCCGTCGATTGACCCCGATCGTTCGACAGTTGGCAGGAGCATCTGCTTGCGACGGACCGGGAAGAAATCCCGGACAACGAAGCTTCTGACGAAGCTGCCGCTAGACCACCCCCCATCATCCGATCGACGCGACCCTGACGCGACAAACGCGGTTCCATCCGCCACGATGGTGATCGGGTCAGAGCCGATCAGCTCTTCGCGATCCGCACGCTCAGGCCGAACGGGGATCCACGAAGCTTGGCCACGACCCTCGTCACTCCAAACCCGCAAACGGGTCCGACGTGACCCCCACAGTTGCGCTTGTTAAAATTCGCACATCGAGTTTAACGCCGTACGGCCCCCTGTTCAATCGGACAGCAAATCCAGTCAATGGGCGATGTGGCTAGATAAGCAACGCAAGGTGCGCAGAACGCCGCGTGGTGTTCTTGAGGTCTTGCGAACGCCCGCGCGACCCGGCAATCCTGTCGGCGGGACGGGCGGACGCCTCGTTCCTCCGTCACCCCTGCCCCGGAGCCCAAAATGCGCCCCCTCTTCCTCGCCCTCAGCGGCCTTCTCTTCCTCACCGCCTGCGAAACCATCGGAGGTGCCGGCCGCGACATCCAGACCGCCGGGCGGTATGTGCAGGGGACCGCTCAGCAAGTGCAGAATGACTTCTAAGTAATTCAGCTACCCTGCAATTTTCAGGCTAAACTCTCAAATTGGCTCATAAACGAAAAGGCGGATTAGAGTCAGGATCGGTGGAATCAACAGAACCAGCAATGCGATCACGAAAAGAGCAGCAGTAAATATCCGCGCCGGAAACCGCGAAAAATCCCGATACAAATAATAAGAATAGACGATATCGTTTACCTCCTTCGCCAAATCATCGTGGATCTTTATCCAGCAATCATGACCAGATATTTTTAAATTTAACTCAGGCGGAGCATGAAAAAGAATAATCTGAATACATCTTTGTCTCTTTTCGAGAGAATTTGGCTCGGAGGAAAAAAGACCGGGATTCTGCCTTTTGATAACTTTACTCCGCAAGAACTCTACGCTGGCAATCGCTCTTCCGGGATAGGAAAATCGGTAAGATGGACGCTCGAGCTCCTTTAGGTTTCTCCCATCATAGGTTTTTCTAAATCTTCTCCGGTATGCGCCCAACGAAGACCTTTGAAATTCGTTAATCAGCGTCGATGATCCCGTGCCTTGTATGTAAGCTATGAGATCACTTACGTCCGGGAAAAGTCGTACATGCCTTGGAGACAATATCAGGTAAGACGCTGAACCAGCAGCAAACAGGGTCAACCCAAGAAACTGCAGAGCGATTTGATGGCTATATAACCAATTAACAAGACCTATAAGATTTCCCTCGCCATCTATGACAAGCGGAGTCGCAAAGTTAAAAGCGCCATTAAACTCTTCCGCGAAGAACAATAGATAAGCAAAGAAAGGAACGAAAACTGAAATACGACTGAGCTTCGTATTGCCCAAGCGACCAATTGAAGACCATTTCAATCTTTCATTTACATGGTCTCCCAGACTTTGGAAAATATTCAACCTTCAGGGCCTAAGATGTTTTTACTTTAATTGTCCATCTTCAGCGCATTGATGAACGCCTCCTGCGGGATCTCGACCTTCCCGAACTGGCGCATCTTCTTCTTACCGGCCTTCTGCTTCTCCAGCAGCTTCTTCTTCCGGGTGGCGTCGCCGCCGTAGCACTTGGCCGTCACGTCCTTGCGCATGGCAGACAGCGTCTCGCGCGCGATGACGCGGCCCCCGATCGCGGCCTGAATCGGGATCTTGAACATGTGGCGCGGAATCAGGTCCTTGAGCTTCTCGCACATGGCGCGGCCACGCCCCTCGGCCCGGTCGCGGTGGACCATCATCGACAGCGCATCCACGGGCTCGTCGTTGACGAGGATCTGCATCTTGACCAGCGCATCGGCGCGATAGCCGATCATCTGGTAATCGAAGCTCGCATAGCCCTTCGTCACGGATTTCAGGCGGTCGTAGAAATCGAAGACGACCTCGTTGAGCGGAAGGTCATAGACCACCATTGCCCGCGTTCCGGCATAGGTCAGGTCCATCTGGATGCCCCGCCGATCCTGGCAGAGCTTGAGCACATCGCCCAGATACTCGTCCGGGACGAGGATCGTCGCCTTAATCCGCGGCTCCTCGATATGCTCGACGAGGGTCATGTCGGGCATGTCGGCGGGGTTATGCAGATCCATCCGCTCCCCGTCGCGCATGTGGACGTGATAGATCACAGACGGGGCCGTGGTGATGAGGTCGATGTCGTACTCGCGCTCCAGACGGTCGCGGATGACCTCCAGATGCAGAAGCCCGAGGAAACCGCAGCGGAACCCGAAACCGAGTGCGGCCGAGGTCTCCATCTCGTAGGTGAAGGACGCGTCGTTCAGCGCGAGCTTCTCGATCGCATCGCGCATATCGTCGAAATCGTTGGTATCGACCGGGAAGAGCCCGCAGAACACCACCGGAACCGACGGCTTGAAGCCCGGAAGCGCGGTTTCGCAAGGCCGCTTTTCGTGCGTGATCGTGTCGCCGACGCGCGTGTCGCGCACCTGCTTGATCGATGCGTTGAGATAGCCGATCTCGCCCGGCCCGAGACTCTCGACCGCGGTCATTGCGGGTCGGTAGACGCCTACATCATCGACGTCGTAGGTTCCGCCCGTCTTCATCATGCGGATGCGGTCGCCCTTCTTCAGGGTGCCGTCGATGATCCGCACGATGACGATCACGCCGAGATACTGGTCGTATTTCGAATCGACCAGCATGGCCTTGAGCGGGGCACTGGCATCGCCGCCCTCTGGTGCCGGCAGGCGCGTGACGATCGCCTCGAGCACGTCGGGAATTCCGACACCCGTCTTGGCCGAGATCTGTACCGCGTCATGCGCCTCGATTCCGATCACGTCCTCGATCTGCGTCTTAACGCGCTCCACGTCGGCGGCAGGCAGGTCGACCTTGTTGAGGACCGGGACGATCTCATGATCGGCGTCGATGGCGGTATAGACGTTGGCGAGCGTCTGCGCCTCGACCCCTTGCGAGGCATCCACGACCAGCAACGACCCCTCGACCGCCTGCATCGAGCGGCTCACCTCGTAGGCGAAGTCGACATGGCCCGGCGTATCGATCAGGTTCAGGACATAGGTATGTCCGTCTTTCGCCGGATACTCGATACGGACCGTGTTGGCCTTGATCGTGATGCCGCGCTCGCGCTCGATATCCATCGCGTCGAGCAGCTGATCCTTCATGTCGCGCTCGGCCACCGTGCCGGTCAACTGGATCAGCCTGTCGGCCAGCGTGGATTTCCCATGGTCGATATGCGCGACGATGGAGAAATTGCGGATATATTTGAGCTCGGTCATGGGCATGATATGCGGAGAATTCCCGTCGATGGCAATGGCCCGCCTGAGCAGGCGCGGCCCTACGCAGCATAGGAGGAAACGGAGGATGGCGACACGGGTATTCGTTTCGGGACGCGTGCAGGGTGTGGGCTTTCGCGCCTTCGCGCGGGATGCCGCGCAGCGGCACGGCGTGGCGGGCTGGGTGCGCAATCTGGGCGACGGCCGCGTCGAGGCGCATCTCGAAGGTTCTGCGGATGCGCGCGAACGCCTCATCGATGTGCTGCGCGACGGCCCGCCCACGGGCCGGGTCGACGATCTCCTGCGGGAGGAGCGCCCGACCGAACGGTGCAACACCTTCGAGATTCGAAGCTGACGGCGGCACTTGCGGATTTATCGACGCACCGTTCCGTGCTACGGCCCTCTCATTGGCAGAGGCCGACAGATCGGGGATCAACCCCGGCATCGGCCATATCGAGAGGCAGACATCATGAAGAAACTGACGGCCATCACCCTTCTCGCCATCTGCGCCGGAGGGGCCTCCCATGCGGGCGTGATCGAACGCGCCTGTCTCGGATCCGACCGCAGCCAGGCGAGCCGCGGGCTCTGCGGCTGCATCCAGCAGGTTGCCGACGTGACCCTCACCCGCCGCGATCAGCGCGTTGCGGCGCGATTCTTCAAGGATCCCCACCGCTCTCAGGAGATCCGTCAGTCGGACAATCCGAACGACGAGCTCTTCTGGCGCAAGTATCGCAGCTTCGGCACGACCGCCGAGAACTACTGCAGCTGAGAGAGCAATCCGTCGCAGGCCGCCTCGACGAGGTCGAGCGCGCCATCGAAATCGCCGGTATGATAGGGATCCGGGATCGCATCGACGCCCCGCCCCGCATAGGGCGCGAAAAGTACGGCCCGCGTGGAATTTCCCGCGGGCCGTACCCGTTCGAGATCCTCGAGATTACTGGGATCCGCGGCGAGTATCAGATCGAATCGCTCGAAATCCTCCGGGACGATCTGGCGGGCGCGAAGTTGGCTCAGATCGTATCCCGCCCGCGATGCCGCGGCGATCATGTCGGCATGCGGTGGATCTCCGACATGCCAATCGCCCGTCCCGGCGCTGTCGACCTCGATGCCCAGCCCCGCATCGGCCAGCTTCGAACGCAGCACCGCTTCGGCCGTGGGCGAACGACAGATGTTTCCCAGACAGACGATCAGGATGCTCTCGGGTTTCGGGTCCGGCACGGATGGTCCTTTCGGTATATGTCCGTCCGACCCTAGCAGAGGAGACACCGATTGGAACGCATCGTCATATTGAGCGGGGCCGGCCTTTCGGCCGAAAGCGGCCTCGGGACCTTCCGGGACGAGGGCGGAATCTGGAGCCGTTACGACCTTTCCGAAGTCGCGACGCCCGAGGGGTTCGCCCGCGACCCGGCACAAGTCCACGAATTCTACAACGCCCGCCGCTCCAATGCAGCTCTCGCCGTGCCGAACCCGGCGCATAAGGCACTTGTGCGGCTCCAATCGTCCCGGGATGTCTTCCTCGTCACCCAGAATGTCGACGCGCTCCTGGACCGGGCCGGTGCGCGCAACGTTCTTCACATGCACGGCCGTCTCGACCGCGCAACCTGCGCGGCTTGCGGCGAGACCTGGGACGCGCCTGACGTGATGCACCCCGAGGATCCCTGCCCCGGATGCGGCACCTGCGCCACGCGGCCCGACGTGGTCTGGTTCGGCGAGATGCCGAAAGGTCTAGACCTGATCGAGGAACGGTTGGGCGATGCGACCCTCTTCGTCGCCATCGGGACGAGCGGCACGGTCTATCCCGCAGCGGGATTCGTCGATATTGCACGCTCAGCGGGCGTTCCGACGCTCGAGCTAAACCTCGAGCCGTCGGGCGGCGTCTTCGATGCCGGACGCTACGGGCGGGCCAGCCGGATCGTGCCCGACTGGGTGGACGAGGTTCTGTCCCGCATCCGTTGATGATTTGTCACAGATCGGCCCAGCGGGGTCGGAAAGCCGCGACATTCCGTTGCGGGCGCGGCCACCCACAGGCAAACCTCGCTCCACCCCCGTCGGCATCATTCCTCATTCCTCCCGACCAGGGGGCCTTCCTGATCGTGGGTCGCACGTGGGCCCGCGCCACACCAAGACGAAAGCACATCATGAACAGGACATTTCCGGCGGCTCTCGGTGCCGTCTCGCTCGCCGCTCTGACCGCAGGACAGGCCAGCGCCCAATCCGACGCCGATCGCATCGCAGCCCTCGAACAGCGGATCGCGACGCTCGAACAGTCGTCCGAACCGCTCAGCTTCAACGACGAGTCCGGCACGACCGTCGAACTCTACGGCTATTTCAAGACCGACTTCATCTACGATTTCGGCTACGAGCTCGGCAACACGACCTTCGGTCTCGTCGGCATGAACAGCGACGATGACGGCGACTTCTTCAACGCGACCGTGAACCAGACGCGCCTCGGCTTCCGCACCACGACCGATACCGCCTTCGGCGAACTCGGCAGTCAGGTCGAAGTCGACCTCTATGGCGGCGACAACGCCTTCTCGACGGGCGATGCCGACTTCCGTCTGCGTCATGCCAACCTGACGCTGAACGGCCTCCGGGTCGGTCAGTACTGGACGTCGTTCATGCCGCTGTCCTCCTATCCCGTGACGCTCGACTTCCAGGGCGTGGCCGGCATTCCCTTCGCCCGCCAGGAACAGATCAGCTACGAATTCGACATCACGGGCAATTTCGTGGGTGAGGTCGCGGTCGAGGAAAGCAACGGCGACAGCGACGACCCGGTCCTGATCGGCGCGTTCGGCTACGACACCGATCCGCTTCTGCTCCGCGCTTCGGCGATCTTCGGCAACGTCAACAACGCCACCGGCGGGACGGAAGACGTCTACGGCGTGAACCTCTCGACCACCGCCGATCTCTGGGAAGGCGCCCAGCTCAACGCGGCCTATACCTATGGCGAGGGCATCGCGAGCTATCTCGTCTTCCTCGGCGACGATCTCGATGCGAACGGCGATGCGATCGAAGTCCAGTCGGCCTATATCGGCATTTCGCAGACGGTGGGCGAGGATCTGACGCTGCGGGCGATCTATGGCTACCGCGAGAACGAGACCGGCACGGCCGACGCGACCAAGCGGCTGAGCACGCTGCATCTCAACGCGGAATACTCGATCCTTGAGAACACCTCGATCGGTGCCGAGTATTTTCACGGCACGCGCGACAGCTTCGACGGCGGCAGCTACGACGTCGACCGGATCCAGACGTCGCTGACATTCGAATTCTGATATCGGTCGCGGGCGGCCCTGGCCGCCCGCATCGGCCGCGAACCCAGCTCAGCAGGTCGCCAAGACGTTCCACCGGACCCGGTGCCACCGACAAACACGAAAAGGCCCCGCCGAAGCAGGGCCTTGCCGAATATAAAAAGGAGTTGTGACTCAGGCGTTCGCCCGGGCCTTCTCGATCTCTCTCTTGATTTTCTGCGCGCCGGGCGACAGCTCTTCGGCCTTCGCCTTGTCCATGAACGCGTCAAGCCCGCCACGATGGTCGACGGTGCGCAGCGCCGCAGCCGAGATGCGGAGCTTGAACGTCCGGCCAAGCGTTTCCGACATCAGCGACACGTCGTTGAGGTTGGGCAGGAAACGGCGGCGCGTCTTGTTCTGAGCGTGGCTGACATTGTTGCCGCTCATCGGGCCTTTGCCGGTCAATTCGCAAACGCGAGACATGGGTCTGATCCTCGTCTGGTCGTGTCCGGGGTAGGCCGCGGAATCGGCCGGCGGACGGGAATGGGTTCGAGTTGCAGGCCAATAGGCAATCGACGGGGGGGCGTCAAGGGGGTCCCGGCGGCGTCAGTCACGCCCGAACAGGTGTTCGATCATCCGGTCGGCGGCGGCGGACGGTGCGGTCTCTCCGGCCGCGACCGCCCGGCCGAGATCCTCCATCCGCGCGCGGGTCGCGGCATCCGCCGTCAGATGCCGGACGATCCCGTGGCGCACCGCCTCCTCGAACCAGTGGCGGCTCTGCGCGGCGCGTGTCCGGTCCCAGTGCCCCGTCCCTCGTCGATAGTCGGCGAGAGAGGCCATTTCTTCCCAGGCCTGCGACAGACCTGCATCCTCGGTCGACGAGACGCTCAGCGCCTTCGGGAAACCCTCCGGATCTCCGTCGCGGCGACGCAGCAGATGCAGCGCACCCGCGTAATCGGCCCGTGTCCTCTCGGCCTGCGCCTTCATGTCGCCATCGGCCTTGTTGATGAGAATCAGGTCGGCGATCTCCATGATGCCGCGCTTGACGCCCTGAAGCTCGTCGCCGCCGCCGGGGGCCAGAAGCAGCGTGAAGATGTCTGTCATCTGCGCGACGATCGTTTCGGACTGCCCCACCCCCACCGTCTCGACGATGACCACGTCGAACCCCGCGGCCTCGCAGAGCGCGATCGCCTCGCGCGTGCGCCGCGCCACGCCGCCGAGCTCGGTCTGGCTCGGCGAGGGACGGATGAAGGCCCGCGGATCGCGGCTGAGCTGCGGCATGCGGGTCTTGTCGCCCAGGATCGATCCGCCCGACCGCGTCGAGCTCGGATCGACGGCGAGGACCGCCACGCTCCTGCCCTGCCCGATCAGCATCAGCCCCGACGCCTCGATGAAGGTCGACTTCCCGACGCCCGGCGTGCCCGACAACCCGATCCTGAGCGCCTGTCGCCGGGGATCGGCCACACCGTCGAGAAGGGCGGCCGCCGCCTTGCGATCCTCGGACCGGGCGCTTTCGACGAGCGTGATCGCTCGCGCGAGCGCCCGGCGCTTGCCGCCGCGTACACCGTCGATCATCGCGTCGAGATCCATGCGGCGATCTGGCCCGACCGCGCGGGCATTGTCCAGTGCCCCCCATGGGCTTAGACGGAAGCCATGCGCCTTCCGATCGACGACGTCCTGCCGGAACTCCTCTCGGCCCTTGCCACGCATGGCCGCGCGGTGCTGCAGGCTCCGCCCGGCGCGGGCAAGACGACGCGCGTGCCGCTCGCGTTGCTCGATCGCATCGAAGGTCGGATCGTGATGCTCGAGCCGCGCCGCCTCGCCGCGCGGGCCGCGGCCGAGCGCATGGCCGAAACGCTGGGAGAGAGCGTCGGCGAAACCGTGGGCTACCGCATTCGAGGCGAGGCCAGGGTCACGGGCAAGACCCGGATCGAGGTCGTGACCGAAGGGATTCTGACCCGCCGCCTGCAGAACGATCCGGGCCTCGAGGGGATCGGTTGCGTCATCTTCGACGAGTTCCACGAACGCTCGCTCAACGCCGATCTGGGTCTCGCCCTGACATGGGAGGTGCGCCAGGCCCTGCGCGAGGATCTCGCCGTCCTCGTGATGTCCGCGACCCTCGATGCCGGGCCGGTGGCAGAGCTGCTGGATGCCCCCATCGTGACGAGCGCGGGCCGCGCCCATCCGGTCGAGACGCGCTGGCTCGATGTTCCGCGCGCGAAGCAATCCCGGCTCGAGACCGAGATGGCCCGCCTCATCACTCGCGCCGCGGCCGAGACCGAGGGCGGCATCCTCTGCTTCCTTCCCGGAGAGGGCGAGATCCGGCGCATCATGGCCGCGCTGGACCTGCCAGGGATCGAGATCCGGCCCCTCTACGGTGCCCTGTCCTTCGCCGATCAGCGCGCCGCGATCGCGCCTTCCAAGGGCCGCAAGCTGGTCCTCGCGACCTCGATCGCCGAGACGTCGCTCACCATCGAGGATGTCCGCGTCGTGGTCGATGCGGGCCTTGCGCGGCGCGCGCGCTTCGATCCCGGATCGGGCATGTCGCGGCTCGTGACCGAGCGCGTCAGCCATGCGGAGGCCGCGCAGCGCGGCGGCCGCGCCGGCCGCGTGGCCCCCGGCATCGCCTACAAGCTCTGGACGCGCGGCGAGGACGGCGCGCTGCCGGCCTTCCCCCCGGCCGAGATCGAGACGGCCGACCTTTCCTCCCTCGCGCTGGATCTCGCGCTCTGGGGCGCACGCGATTCCGCCGACCTGCCCTTCCTGACGCAGCCGCCCGACGGCGCGATGGCCGAAGCACGCACGCTGCTCGGAGATCTGGGTGCGCTGGAGGAAGGCCTCGTCACCGATCACGGCCGCGCGCTTGCCGCACTTCCGCTCCACCCGCGGCTCGCCCATATGTTGCAGCTGTCCGGTCGGAAAGCCGCACCGCTCGCCGCCATCCTGTCGGATCGCGACATCCTGCGCGATCGCGGTGCGGATCTGACCTTGCGGCTTCGCGCGCTCGACAATCCGAACGGCTTCGGCCTCGGCAAGGGGGCGGTCGCCCGGATCCGCGACGAGGCGAAGCGCCTTGCCCGCGCGGCGGGCCCCGACGCGGATCTGAGCGCCGCGCAGCAAGCGGCCCTCGCCTATCCCGACCGTATCGCGCTGCGCCGAAAGGGAAACGCCCCGCGCTGGCTCCTTTCGGGCGGCAAGGGCGCGACGATGGGTGCCGAGGATCCACTGGCGACCGAACGCCTTCTCGTCGTGACGGATACGGACGGCCATCCCCGCGAAGCCCGCATCCGCCAGGCAATCGCCATCCCGGAGGCCGATCTGCGGGCCGTTCTGGGTCACCGGATCGGCTGGCGGAACGTTTGCGAATGGTCCCGCCGCGAAGGCCGCGTCGTCGCACGCCAGCAGGAACGGCTCGGGCAGATCGCGCTCGACGACCGGCTCTGGCCCGATGCGCCGGACGACGCAGTGGCACAGGCCATGCTCGAGGGGATCCGCCAGGTCGGGTTCTTCCACAGCGGTGCGACGCGCCGGCTTCTCGCCCGCGTCGCGCTGACCGGGGCGTTCGACACGAACGACCAGGCACTGCTCGATACGGCCGAGGATTGGCTCCTGCCGTTCATCGGTGGCCTCAGAACCACGGCGGACTGGAAGAAATTCGACACGCTTCCCGCGCTGCGTGCGCGGCTCGATTACGACGCGCAGCAGCGTCTGGAACGGGAGGCCCCGCCGCACGTGATCTCGCCGCTGGGGCGCAGGTTGCCGATCGATTACGGCGGCGAGACGCCCGAGATCTCGGTTCGGGTCCAGGAACTCTTCGGAATGAAGTCCCACCCACAAGTGGCTGGAATTCCATTGAAGATATCGCTTCTCTCACCCGCGGGACGACCTGTTCAGGTCACGACCGATCTGCCAGGGTTCTGGGTCGGAAGCTATGCCGACGTGGTCAAGGACATGCGCGCCCGCTACCCTCGCCACCCCTGGCCAGACGACCCGCGAGAGGCTCCGCCGACATTGCGTGCGAAACGGCGCGGCGACTGACGCGACGGGCCGAACTTGCCTCAATCTCGCTGCACGGCGTTGTAAACATTTTGTCATGCGTTAAGCTTGGTGGCCATGCGCGTCCGGGGTGGGTCACCTCCGTCTTGGTCGTCGGACCTCACACGGGAGCGTTCAATGGACGAACACCAGAATACAAAGATCGACCAATCGTCGCTCTGGATTTTTCCAAGGGTGAACCGACCCGTCTTCATCGGGTCGGCAATCCTCATCCTCGGATTCATCTTCTTCGGGGCGATATTCACAGAAACGGCCAGCTCGGTCTTCACCGGGCTGCAAAACTTCCTCGCCACGAATTTCGGATGGTTCCTCGTGATCGAGGTAAACCTTCTCCTCATCTTCGTGATCTTCGTGGCACTCGGACCCTTCGGCGACATCCGTCTGGGACGGATGGACGAGGATCCCGAATATCCGCTGATCAGCTGGACCGCGATGCTCTTTTCGGCGGGCATCGGCATCGGGCTCATCTACTGGGGCGTGGCGGAGCCGATGTTCCACTTTTTCTCGCCGCCGATGGGCGAGGCCGAGACCCTCGCTTCCGCACGGCAGGCCATGTCCCTCAGCTTCATGCATTGGGGCTTCCACGCATGGGCGATCTACGCCGTCATCGCGCTTGCTCTGGCGTATTTCCACTACCGTCAGGGTTTGCCGCTGACGATCCGGTCCTCCCTCTATCCGCTCCTGGGCGAGCGGATCTACGGACGCTGGGGTGACTTCGTCGACGTCGTCGCCGTGTTCGGGACGATGTTCGGCATCGTGACCTCGCTGGGTCTCGGGGCGATCCAGGTCAATACCGGCCTCTCGCGGGTGTTCGGTCTGCCCGAATCCTCCCTCATGCAGGTGATCATCATCGCGCTCATCACCGGCGCCGCGACGATGTCGGTGCTGGCCGGTCTCGACGGGGGGATCAAGCGCCTGTCGAACATCAATATCGGCCTCAGCTTCGTGTTCCTGACCTTCATGGTGATCGTCGGACCGACGCTCTTCATCTTCGACAGCTTCGTCGAGAATTACGGCAACTACGTCGCCTCCCTCGCGGATCTGGGCACCTGGACCGAAGGCTGGAGCGGCGGCACCTGGCAGAACAGCTGGACGATCTTCTACTGGGCCTGGTGGGTAAGCTGGGCACCCTTCGTCGGCGTCTTCATCGCCCGGATCAGCCGCGGCCGCACGATCCGCGAGTTCCTGATGGGCATCATGCTGATCCCCTGCTCCATCATGTTCTTCTGGTTCACGGCCTTCGGCGGTACTGCGATCAAGTTGTCGCTCGACGGCGAGACCGCGCTCGTCGAGGCGACGCGCGACAACTACGCCCAGACCATGTTCGAACTGCTCTCCTACTTCCCCTTCTCGTCCGTCATGTCGATCTTCGCGATCATCCTGATCATCATGTGGTTCGTCACGTCGTCGGATTCGGGATCGTTCGTGATCGACATGCTGACGGCGGGCGGGGATCCCGATCCGCCCAAGATCCAGCGTGTCTTTTGGGCGATCAGCGAGGGTGCCGTCGCCTGCGTCCTGCTGATCATGGGCGG
Source organism: Palleronia sp. LCG004 (assembly GCF_032931615.1). NCBI lineage: Bacteria > Pseudomonadati > Pseudomonadota > Alphaproteobacteria > Rhodobacterales > Roseobacteraceae > Palleronia > Palleronia sp. LCG004. The sequence continues at coordinate 818,686 of NZ_CP136759.1, read as the reverse complement.
TCTCGACGCGCTGCAGGCAGCCGCGGTCATCGCGGGCTTCCCCTTCGCCGTCGTGATCCTGGCCATCGCCCTGGGGCTCTGGCGGGCGCTCAGATGGGACGAGCTCATGGTCCATCGCCACAGGCAGCGGTTCCGCAACGATGTCGAGGCGGATCACAACATGCCGAACGCCCCGCATTCCGCGGCACTCGATACGGTGGATTCGGAAATCGTTTCGCCGTCGCCGGGCGGAGAGCCTTCTCCGGCCGAATGACGGCCTGAACATCAGAACACGAAAAAGGCCCCGGACATCACGTCCGGGGCCTTTTTTCATACGGTGCGGTTGGATCTAGACGCCGAGGCAGTGCCGCATGATCGCCTTCTGGGCATGCAGACGATTCTCGGCCTCGTCGAAGATCACCGAATTCGGACCGTCCATGATCTCCGACGTAACCTCGTCCTCGCGATGGGCCGGCAGGCAATGCATGAAGAGCGCGTCGGGCTTCGCATGGGCCATGAGTTCCGCATTGACCTGATAGCCGCGCAGCTGGTTGTGGCGCCGCTCCTTGGCGGATTGTGGGTCATGCATCGACACCCAGGTATCCGTCACGACAAGATCCGCACCCTCGACCGCACGCCGCGGATCGCGTTCGATCGTAATCAGGTCGTGAAGCGCAGGCTCGGGGTCGAGCTGCTGGGGCCCAGTGAACGTCAGGTCGAAGTCGAATTTCCGCGCGGCATGCGCAAAGCTCGCGAAGACGTTGTTGCCGTCACCGGACCAGACGACCTTGCGGCCCGCGATCGATCCACGATGCTCCTCGAACGTCATGATGTCGGCCATGATCTGGCAGGGATGCGTCCGGTTGGTGAGCCCGTTGATGACCGGCACCGTCGCATGTTCGGCCATCTCCAGAAGCGTCGCTTCCTCGAAGGTGCGGATCATGATGAGATCCACGTAGCGCGACATGACGCGGGCCGTGTCGGCGATCGTCTCGCCATGGCCGAGCTGCATGTCCGCCCCCGACAGGACCATCGTCTCGCCACCCATCTGCCGCACGCCCACGTCGAAGGACACACGGGTCCGGGTCGAGGGCTTCTCGAAGATGAGCGCGACCATCCGGCCTGCGAGCGGCGTCTCGTCGTCGGGCGCGCCCTTCGATCGATCGCCCCGCCGCGTCTTCATACTGCGCGCCGCGTCGATCACGGCCCTGAGGTCGGTTTTGTCGGTTTTGTCGATGTCGAGAAAATGGGGCATTTTCGGGTCCGGTTGGGGCCGGAGAACGGGGGCAAGCCCCCGCACCCCCGGGAATTTTTCGGGACGGATGACGCTCAGGCGGCCTCGAGCGCGCGCGCGGCGGCGTCGAGGCGCCTGAGCGCTTCCTCGATGTCGCTCTCGGAGATGTTCAGCGGCGGCAGCAGGCGCACGACGTTGTCGGCGGCCGGAACGGTCAGCAGATGCTCGCCGTAACCCGCCTTGACGAAATCGCCGGCCGGCACCCTGCACTTGAGCCCGAGCATGAGGCCCGTTCCCCGCACATGGTCGAAGATATCGGGATGCGTCGCGACCAGACCCTCGAGCGATTGGCGCAGATTGGCCGCCCGGCGGCGCAGGTCGGGAAGGAAGTCGGGCGCGGTCATGATCTCCATGACCCGGGCCCCGACGGCACAGGCGAGCGGATTGCCGCCATAAGTCGACCCGTGGCTGCCGGCGGACATGGGGGCGGCCGCCTTCTCGGATGCAAGCACCGCACCCAAGGGAAAACCACCGCCGATGCCCTTGGCGATCATCATGATGTCGGGCGCGACATCCGCCCATTCATGCGCGAAAAGGCGTCCCGTCCGGCCCATGCCGCACTGCACCTCGTCGAAGATAAGCAGGATGCCGTGCCGGTCGCAGAGCTCGCGCAGACCCTTGAGACAGGCATCCGGCATCGGGCGGATGCCGCCCTCGCCCTGCACCGGTTCGACGATGACGGCCGCGACACTGTCATCGAGCGCGGCCTCGAGCGCATCGTGATCGCCCCAGCGCAGATGCGTGAACCCGGGCAGCAGCGGACCGAAACCCTTGGTCATCTTCTCGGATCCCGCGGCGGCGATCCCGGCCGAGGATCGGCCATGGAAGCTGCCCTCGAACGCCACGATCCGGTGGCGCGGCGCGTCGCTTTCGGACCAGTATTTCCGTGCCATCTTGACCGCGAGTTCGCAGGCTTCGGTTCCGGAATTGGTGAAGAAGGCCGTATCGGCGAAGGTATGCTCGACCAGCAGATCCGCGAGCCGCTTCTGTTCGGGGATCTCGTAGAGGTTCGACACGTGCCAGAGCTTCCGGGCCTGGGCCGTCAGCGCCTCGACAAGCTCCGGATTGGCATGGCCAAGCGCGTTGACCGCGATGCCCGCGCCGAAATCGAGGTATCGGCTGCCATCTTCGGCGGTAAGCCAAGCCCCCTCTCCGTGCGTGAACGCAATGGGGGCGCGGTTGTAGGTCGGCAATATCGAAGGGATCATGTCGCGTCGTTCCTGGCGGCACCGGCAAAGCACGATACGTGCCAAAGCGGGTCCCGGGTGTCAATCTTCGGAGGATGGGGAAGGATGGCGCGCGCAAGCACGCCGGAACCGACGATCAGCGTCGGAGACGCGGCAGGCGGAGGGCGCAGATGCGTGACATGCGCCCTCCTCTAGCCCGTGTTCCGGCCCGCGTCTAGCGGGTTCGCGTCGGGTCGCGCGGAACCGCCCTGCGATAGAGATGCCAGGTCGCGTGTCCCAGCACCGGGATCACGACGACCAGCCCGAGTAGCGCCGGGATCGCCGCAATGGCAAGGGAAACGGCCACGATCAGCCCCCAGAGCGCGACCGGCCCGGGATTGGCCGCCGCGAGCCTCACCGAAGTCGCGATGGCGGCCATCACGCCCACGTCGCGATCGACGAGCAGCGGAAAGGAGACCACGCTGATCGCGAGGACCACCGCGGCAAAGACGAAGCCGACCGCAAATCCCACGACGATCATCGTCCACCCCGCACCGGTTCCCGTCGCGCGCGCAAGCAGATCGCCCAGGCCCGCCGGTGCCTCGGGGCCGAGCGTCGCGGCATAGATCATCCCCGCCGCGCCGATCCAGGCCGCGAAAAGCACAAACAGGATCGCCCCCAGCATCACGATTGCGCCGAGCGACGGCGAGGACAGGACCGAGAAGCCATCGGACCACTTCGCCTCTTCCCCCCGCGCCCGCCTCCGCGACATCTCGTAGAGGCCGATCGCCGCGACGGGGCCCAGCAGTGCGAACCCCGCGAGAAGCGGAAAGAGCAGCGGGATGAGGTCCGCCTGGAACGCGAACCGCGCGAGGACCAGGCCGATCACCGGGTAGAGCAGACATGCGAAGATGATGTCGGACCGGAACGTCATGAAATCGTCGAGCCCGGCCCGTAGCGCCAGCCGCAGATCCGACGTGGTCAGGGGTCTGAGATCCGGAACAGCCTCGCGCCGTCCACCGATCCGGCGCAGGACCGATGGGACGATGCCGAACACGGAGCCGATTGCCCCGATCGCGACGCTTCCGGGATTGCCGATTGCCTTTGCCATGCGCGAACCTCCTCCAGCATGGGGGTCGCGCCGCGTGACGCGACCGAACCCTTCAACCTTAGGACGTTCTCAAACCCTGAACAGCCCCTTTGAGGGGCGTTCGATCACGATTTCAGGCGGTAACCCCTCCGGAACCAGCGCAGCGCCAAGCCTGAAAGCGCGGCCGTCACGCCCAGACAGACCGCAAGACCGAGCCACGGCGAAGTATCGGAAACCCCGAGCGTTCCGTAGCGCGCGCCGTCGATCAGATAGAAGATCGGATCGAAATGCGCGGCGGTGGTCAACGCATCCGGCAACGCCTCGATCGAGTAGAACGTGCCCGACAGGAAACTCAGCGGCGTGATGATGAAATTCGTGATCGCCGACATCTGGTCGAACTTGTTGGCAACGATCCCCGCGAGGATGCCGAGCGCCCCCATCATCAGACCACCGAGCGTCAGGAAGACCAGAAACCACAGCGGATGGGCCATCCCGGTCCCGAGAAGCACCAGCATCACCACCCCGATCACCAGCCCGACGAGCGCCCCGCGCGCGAGCCCGCCCGCAAGATACCCCACCAGAAGCTCCATCGGCGACAGCGGCGGCATCAGCGTGTCCACGATGTTGCCCTGCACCTTCGCGGCAAGAAGCGAGGAAGACGTGTTGGCGAAACTGTTCTGGATGACGGTCATCATCAGCAGGCCCGGCGCGATGAAGTGGACATAGCTCACCCCCATCACGTCGCCGCGCGTTGGCCCGATCGCGATCGCGAAGACGGCGAGAAGCAGCCCCGCATTGATGAGCGGCCCCATGACGGTCTGGCTCCAGATCGACATGAAGCGTCGGCATTCGCGATGGGCGAGCGTCGCGGTTCCGGTCCTGTTCCAGCGTCCGAAACGCCGGACGCCCATCTCGTCGGTCTGTGCCATGTCGATCTTTCCCCTTGGACAGCGTCGCTTGTATCTGGCGCGGTCGTGATTAGAATAGGCGCTCCAACGAAATCTCAAGGCGAGGCGAAGAAATCGCGCCTCGCCTTTGCAATCGAGGGGCCGACCATGTCCTGGACCGACGAACGTGTCGAAACGCTCAAGAGAATGTGGAACGAGGGCCAGTCGGCCAGCCAGATCGCCAAGGAACTGGGCGGCGTGACCCGGAACGCGGTGATCGGCAAGGTGCACCGGCTGGGCCTGTCGAACCGCAATGGCATTCTCGAGAAGGCGATCGAGGAGGAGACCAAGGTCGCGGATGTCGCGCCGACCCCTCCGCCCGAACCGCAGCCCGAACCCGAGCCCGAGGTGGAGGACGAACCCGAGGAGCCCTCGACCCAGTCGGCGAGCCCGCCGCAATCCAACAGGCGCGCGATCATCCCCGCGGGTCAGCCCCTGCCGCCGCAGCCCTCCGCCAACGAGATCAGCCCCGAAGCGCTGGCCTCCGTCCGCGAGGTCGAGAAATCCGCCAAGAAACTCAGCCTGATGGAGCTGACCGAAAGGACCTGCAAGTGGCCGGTCGGCGATCCCGCCACCGAGAACTTCTGGTTCTGCGGTCTGCCCACCCAGGCCGGAAAGCCCTATTGCGAGGCGCATGTAGGCGTCGCGTTCCAGCCGATGTCGTCGCGCCGCGACCGCAAGAGGTAACGCGACGGGAAACTGCCACGCGATCTCCCGCCTCGGTTGCGGCGGATCTTCGCGTGGCAGCATTCGCGAGCGCTAACCAATTAGCCAAGAGTCCAAACTCGGATAGATTAAATTTGTCTCGAATTCTAAGGTTACGTTGCTGCAGGGAGGCTCGCGGCACCTAAACCGGGAAAGCGAGACGATGAAGATCCTGATAGCCTGCAACGCCCTTCTCCTGAGAGATCTCTTCGCGCATCATCTCGTGACCGAGCACGAATGCGACGTCGATTGTGCCGACACGCTCGATCAGGCGCTCGACAAGCTCGACGGCGAGAAGGTCTACGATCTGGTGATGCTCAACATCGCTGTCGAAGGCATGCTCGGTCTTACCGGGCTGAAACAGCTCGTTGCGCGACCGAATGCCAGTCGGGTCGTCCTCGTCACCGAACGAGCCACCGAACCCCTCGTGACCCATGCGAGAGAGGCAGGCGCGGCAGGCGTCGTGCCGCAGACCCTCGGCGGGAGCGAGATCGTCTCGACGGTCCTCGAGATTGCGGACGGCGGCACCTACTATCCCCCCGCGGAACATATTCAGCCCGAGACGGCCGACGCCCCCGTGCAGGACCTCACCTTCTCGCCGCGCGAGATGCAGGTCCTGGAACAGCTGAGCGCGGGCCGTTCCAACAAGGAAATCGCCCGCGTCCTCGGCATTCGCGTCTCGACGGTCAAGCTTCATGTCGGCGCGCTTTACCGCAAACTGGGGGCCAGCAACCGCACCCAGGCGGCGATCCGCGCGCGCAACATCGGGGTGCTCTAGCGCGCGGCCACACGCCCCTCGATCGCTTTCCAGATCGTCTCCGTCACGTTCGTGCCGTCGAACCGCTCGAGTTCCTGGATCCCGGTGGGAGAGGTCAGGTTGATCTCCGTCAGGTAGTCGCCGATCACGTCGATCCCGACAAAGACCTGCCCCCGTTCCTTGAGGAGCGGGCCGATCGCTGCGCAGATTTCGCGGTCGCGATCGGTCAAGGCGACCTTTTCGGGACGGCCGCCGACATGCATGTTCGACCGCGTCTGCCCCTCGGCCGGCACGCGGTTGATCGCGCCGACCGCCTCGCCGTCCACGAGGATCACGCGTTTGTCGCCCTTCGATACGGCCGGCAGGAATTTCTGCGCGATAAGCGGCTCTGAACTCATCAGCGCGAAAAGCTCGTGCAGCGAGGCGAGATTTCCGTCATCCGCCCGCAGCCGGAACACCCCGGCACCGCCATTGCCGTAAAGCGGCTTGACGATCACGTCGCCATGCTCCGCCTTGAAGGCACGCAGCGCCTCGAGATCATGCGCGATCAGCGTGGGCGGAATGAGATCCGGAAATTGGAGGACGAGCAGCTTTTCAGGGTAGTTGCGCACCCAGAACGGATCGTTGACGACGAGTGTCGTGTCCCGGATCAGGTCCAGCAGATGCGTGCTGGTGATATAGCCCATGTCGAACGGAGGATCCTGCCTCAGCCAGACCACGTCCATCTCCGACAGATCCGCCTCGCGCATCTCGCCCAGCTCGAAATGGTCGCCCTTGATCCGCTTCACCTTCAGGTCCGCGCCGCGCGCCGTGACCTTTCCGTCCCGCCAGGCAAGCTTGTCCGGCGTGTAGTAGAACAGTTCATGGCCGCGGGCCTGCGCCTCTTCCGCGATGCGGAACGTGCTGTCGGCGTCGATGTTGATGGGCCCGATCGGATCCATCTGGATCGCGACTTTCAATGACATGTCGAGGCACCCTTTCGCTCGGAGATCGGGCCGTTACATGGCGCAGTCCCGCCCCGAGGGCAATGGCGTCAGGGAAAGGCCGCCTCGCGGATCTCGATCTGTCCCGCCCCGTCGACAAGCGCCGCATCGAACCGCGTCTCGGTCCGCTGTCCGTCCGGCATTCCTTCCAGATATTCCGAGGCGGCAGACAGGATGCGGGCGATCTGCCGCGGTCCGATCCGCTCGGCGGCCCGCGCATGGGTCGCCGCACGCTTGACCTCGACGAAGACGATCGCGGACCCCACGCGGCAGACGAGGTCGATCTCGCCCGATCGTCCACGCCAGCGACGTGCCAGAACCTCGTGCCCCGCATCTGCGTACCAGCGGGCCACCTGCTCTTCCGCCGCTCCTCCTGAAAGGTGGTTCTTCAGCGGATCCAATCTCTTATTCCCCGGACTTGAGACGAAGCGCCATCTGGTATGCGTCCCGTTTCTTCACGCCGTACCCCTCGGCGACGAAGGCCGCCGCATCCTTTACGCCCATCGTGTCGAGCGCGCGGCGCAACGCCTCCTCCATGTCGGCTTCGGTCGTCGTCTCCCGCGACCTGTCGACGACGATGACGATCTCACCGCGCGGCGGATCGGTCTCGCACCCTTCGATCAACTCGGAAAGCCTCCCCCGGCGCACCTCCTCAAACCTCTTGGTCAACTCCCGGCACAGGGCTGCCTCACGATCGCCGAGCTTGCCGAGAACCGACGTGAGCATCGCCTCGCATCTCTTTGCCGTCTCGAAAAAAACGAGAGTCGCGGGCACATCGGCAAGCTCGGTCAGCGCGGCCTCTCGCGCCGATGCCGTTGCGGGCAGGAACCCCGCGAAAAGATAGCGATCCGTCGGCAGCCCCGAAAGCGCCAGCGCGACCGACGGGGCCGATGCCCCCGGCGCGGTCGTGACCGAAAGCCCCCGCTCGGTCATCGCGCGGGCAAGGTCGAATCCCGGATCGGCGATCATCGGCATCCCGGCATCCGATGCGAAGGCGGCGGACGCCCCTTCCGAGACGAGCTCCACGATCTTCGGCCGGACCGACGCACCGTTATGGTCGTGATAGGCCCAGAGCCTCCGGCCGCCCAGCGGAATTCCGTGGATCTCCATGAGCTTGCGAAGCGTCCTGGTATCCTCGGCCAGCAGGATGTCGGCATCGCGCAGCACGTCGAGCGCGCGCAGCGTGATATCGCGTGCCGTCCCGATCGGCGTCGCCACGAGGTAGAGACCGGGTGCCAGTGCCCGGGTCTCGCCGCTCATGCGGGCGCTGCCGATTTACACATCCGGCCGTTGAGCATATCGTGATCCTCGAGTTCAGTTCACGTCGATCTTTCCGGGGGTTCCCTACCATGTTTGCTTCGCTGCGCGCCATGCGCAAACCCATCACGCGCGCGGCGCTGGTCTGTTTCGCGGGCGTGGCGCTCGCCGCCTGCGCGCCCGGAACGGTATCGCGCGGCAATCAGGGGCCGAGCGTCGACACCTCCGCGCCCGTCCGCGTGGCCCTTCTGGTGCCGAGCGGCGCTTCCGGCGGCGGCGGCGTCGTCGGCCGCTCGCTCGAGAACGCGGCACGGATGGCGGTGGCCGACGTGCGCGGCGCGCAGATCGACCTCGCCGTCTACGACACGCAAGGCACGCCCGAAGGGGCCGGAGGTGCCGCGCGCCGCGCCGTCGCCGAAGGCGCGCAGATCATCCTCGGTCCGCTCTACACCCAGTCGGTCTCGGCCGTGGTGCCCGCCGTCTCCGGAAGCGGCGTCAACGTGCTGGCATTCTCCAACAACACCGCCGTCGCCGGCGGCAACGTCTATATCCTCGGCCAGACCTTCGACAACGTCGCGAACCGCCTCGTCGGCTATGCCCGCGGACAGGGCCGGTCGAGCGTCGCGGTCGTCCATGCGGGCGACGTGGCCGGACAGGCCGGTCGGGACGCCATCGTCGGCGCGGCCCAGCGCGCGGGGATGAGCGTCGCCACCGTCCAGTCCTACGCCCTCTCGCAGGAGGGAATCACCTCCGCCGGTCCCCGCATCGCCGAGGCGGTCCGCCAGACCGGGGCCGACACGGTCTTCCTCACCGCCAATGTCGACAGCGACCTTCCCCTCGTGGCGAGCGTCCTGCCCGAAAACGGCATCGACCCGCAGCAATACCGCTATCTCGGTCTGACCCGCTGGAACGCCGTGCCCCAGGCCCTGAGCCTTCCGGGCCTGCAGAACGGCCTCTTCACCATGCCGGACATGTCGGTGCTGAACGCCTTCGAGGCCCGCTATACCCAGACCTATGGCGAGGCACCGCATCCGCTGGCCGGTCTCGCCTATGACGGCGTCCAGGCGGTCGGATCGCTTCTGGCCGAGGGACGCTCCGATGCGCTGACTTCCTCCGCCCTCACCCAGGGGTCGGGCTTTGCGGGGGCCTATGGCGTGTTCCGCCTGCTGCCCGACGGTACCAACCAGCGCGCGCTGACCGTGGCCCAGATCCAGAACAATCAGGTGGTGGTTCTTGACCCTGCTCCCAGACGCCTCGGCCGCGCCGGTTTCTGAACCGGCCGGACCCGACGACACGCATCGCGATCCGGGCGATCTCATTTGCCCGGTCGAGCGTATCTTCGACCGCCCGCGTATCCTCGCCGCACTCACGACCGCGATCGAGGATGCGGGCGATCCCGCCGAAATCCGCAAGGTCACCGTCGCGCATCTGAAATCGGCGCGCGCGCGCGGCCGCGACGCGATCGCCGAGGCCTTCGCCGAAGCGCCTCTCGATGCGCGCAAGACCGTCTCGGCCTATTCCTATCTGACCGACCGGCTGGTCGAGATGGTCCATCACGTGGCCGTCACGTATCTTCATCCGCTCGCGAACCCGACCGAAGGTCAGCATGTGGGCGTCTTCGCCGTCGGCGGTTACGGCCGCGCCGAGATGTGTCCCCATTCCGATGTCGATCTGCTTTTCGTCAGCCCGTGGAAGCTGACCGGCTGGGCCGAGAGCGTCATCGAATCGATGCTCTACATCCTTTGGGATCTGCGGCTGAAGGTGGGCCATGCCAGCCGCACGATCGACGAATGCGTCCATCTCGGGCGCGAGGATTACACGATCCGCACGGCCCTTCTCGAACACCGCTTCCTGACGGGCCATGCGCCCCTCGCGGAGGAATTGCAGACCGCGCTCTGGACCCGCCTCTTCAGCGAGACGGGCAGCGATTTCGTGCGCGCCAAGCTCGACGAGCGGACGGCCCGCCATCAGCGCCAGGGTGGACAGCGCTATGTGGTCGAGCCCAACGTGAAGGAGGGCAAGGGCGGCCTCCGCGATCTCCAGACGCTGTTCTGGATTGCGAAATACGTGAACAACGTGCAGGACGTTGCCGATCTGGTGAAGAAGAAGGGCACCTTCAGCGAAGCGGAATTCCAGAGTTTCGTGCGCGCCGAGACGTTCCTCCTCGCCGTCCGCTGCCATCTGCACCTCGTGACGGGCCGTGCGATGGATCAGCTCACCTTCGACCTCCAGGTCGAGGTGGCCGAGCGGATGGGATATGTCGATCGCGGCGGCCGGCGCGCGGTCGAGCACTTCATGCAGGCCTATTTCCGCCACGCGACCAAGGTGGGAGAACTCACGCGCATCCTGCTGACCGCGCTCGAGGCCGACTTCAAGAAAGAGCCGCCGAAGCTCGTCGGCTTCTTCCGTCGCCGCAAGGTCAAGGCCGACTACACGATCGTGCAGAACCGCCTGCGCTATCGCGACGAGGCCACATTCCTGTCGAACAAGCTCAACATGCTCGGCATCTTCGCCGAGGCGCTCAGGACCGGCTATCTCCTTCATCCCGACGCGATGCGGACGATCTCGGCCAATCTCTCGCTCATCGACGACGGGATGCGCCGCGACCCCGAGGCGGTCAGGATCTTCTTTGATCTGCTCCTGAAATATCCCGGCCCCGACCGCGCGCTGAGGCGCATGAACGAGTTGGGCGTGCTCGGGGCGTTCCTGCCCGAATTCGAAGCCATCGTCGCGATGATGCAGTTCAACATGTATCATCACTACACCGTCGACGAGCACACGATCCAATGCGTCCACCACATGAGCCAGATCGAGGAGGGCCACCTCAAGGACGAACTCCCGATCGCCTCGCGCATCGTCGAGGAGGGGTTCAACCGCAAGGTGCTCTATCTCGCCCTGCTCCTGCACGACATCGGCAAGGGCCGGCCCGAGGATCACGCCGTGCTGGGCGCGCGCATCGCGCGCAAGGTGGCGCCCCGGCTGGGGCTGAACCGGCAGGACGTGGACACGGTCGAATGGCTCGTGCGCTATCACCTTCTCATGTCCGACATGGCACAGAAGCGCGACCTCGCCGATCCGCGGACGGTTCGCGACTTCGCCAAGGCCGTGCGCACCAAGAAGCGGCTCGACCTGCTGCTGCTGCTGACGGTCTGCGACATCCGGGGCGTGGGGCCCGGCACCTGGAACAACTGGAAGGCGCAGCTCCTGCGCAGCCTCTACCGCGAGACGGCGCATGCGCTCGAGAACGGGCTCGAGGCGCTCAATCGTGAAAATCGCGGAAACGAGGCGCGCGCCCGCCTGCGCGACGCCCTGCCCGACTGGGACCGCAAGGCACTCCGCACCGAGATGCAGCGTCATTACCCGCCCTACTGGCAAGGCCTCGGCGTCGCCTCGCACCGCGCCTTCGCAGAGATGCTGCGCGATATCGAGGACGATCAGATCCGCATCGACATCACCGATGACGAGGATCGCGACGCGACGCGGATCTGCTTCGCCATGGCCGATCATCCGGGCATCTTCTCCCGGCTTGCGGGCGCACTCGCGCTGGTCGGTGCGAACGTGGTCGATGCGCGCACCTACACGTCCAAGGACGGCTACGCGACGGCGGTCTTCTGGGTGCAGGACCACGAGGGGCACCCCTACGATGCCGCGCGCATCCCCCGTCTCAAGTCGATGATCGGCAAGACGCTCAAGGGCGAGGTGATCGCACGTCAGGGCCTCGACGACCGCGACAAGATCAAGAAGCGCGAGCGCGATTTCCGCGTCCCCACGAACATCGCCTTCGACAACGAGGGGTCCGAGATCTACACGATCATCGAGGTCGATACCCGCGACCGTCCGGGCCTCCTGCACGACCTCACCCGCGCCCTGGCCGAGGCCAACATCTCGATCGCGAGCGCGGTGATCGCCACCTACGGCGCGCAGGTCGTCGACACGTTCTACGTCAAGGACATGTTCGGCCTGAAGATCTATTCCGACAGCAAGCAGAAAAGCCTCGAACGCAAGCTGCGCCACGCGATCGACACCGGTGCGGCCCGCGCCCGGTCATAGGGAGGTTTCGCCGCGAAACCTCCCGCCGCCGCTTGTCACCGCTTTGCGACGGGCGCATTGAGACGCCATGAAGATCGTCGCCGCACCTCGCCTCATCAAGGGCTTCCTCACCGTGGGAAGCTGGACCCTGCTCAGCCGCATCATGGGCTTTGCGCGCGACGTTATGATCGCCGCGACCCTGGGTGCGGGACCGGTGGCCGAAGCCTTCCTCGTGGCGTTCTCGCTGCCGAACATGTTCCGCAGGTTCTTCGCCGAGGGCGCGTTCAACATGGCCTTCGTGCCGATGTTCTCGAAGAAGGTCGAGGCGGGCGACGGGGCGGGCGAATTCGCCCGCGACGCCTTTACGGGGCTCGCGAGCATACTCATCGTCTTCACGCTCATCGCGCAGGTGGCGATGCCATGGCTTGTCCTGATGATGGCGGCGGGCTTCGTCGAGGATCAGAGGTTCGACCTTGCGGTGCTCTACGGGCGGATCTGCTTTCCCTATATCCTTCTCATCTCGCTCGCGGCGCTTCTTTGCGGCGTGCTGAACTCGGTCGGCCGCTTCGTCGCGGCGGCGGCGGCCCCGGTCCTGCTGAACGTCGCGCTCATCGTGCCGCTCATCATCGGCTACAGGCTGGGCTGGGATCCGGGCCTGACCCTTTCCTGGACGGTGCCGCTCGGCGGCGTGCTGCAACTCGGGCTCGTCTGGATCGCGGCGGCGCGCGCGGGCTTCACCCTCGTTCCGCGCCGGCCGCGCCTGACGCCGGAACTCAGGCGGCTCGCGGTCATCGCGGCCCCCGCCGCGCTCGCCGGGGGGGTCATGCAGGTGAACCTCCTCGTGGGACGGCAGGTCGCCAGCTTCTTCGACGGAGCGATCGCCTGGCTCAACTATGCCGACAGGCTCTATCAGCTTCCGCTCGGCGTCGTCGGCATCGCGATCGGCGTGGTGCTGCTGCCCGAACTCTCGCGCAGGCTGAGGGCCGAGGACGATGCGGGCGGGCGCGACGCGCTGAGCCGCGCGGCCGAATTCGCCCTGATCCTCGCCGTGCCCTCGGCGGTGGCGTTCCTCGTCATTCCCATGCCGCTCGTCGTGACGCTGTTCCAGCGCGGGGCCTTCGGGCCCGACGACGCCGCCGCGACCGCGCTGGCCCTTGCGATCTACGGGCTCGGGCTGCCGGCCTTCGTGCTGCAGAAGGTCTGGCAGCCGCTCTACTACGCGCGCGAGGATACGGTCTCGCCGTTCCGCTTCGCGCTCGTCTCGCTCGTCGTGAACGTGGTCGTCGCGATCGGGCTCGCCCCCTATGTCGGCTTCGTCTCGGCCGCCTTCGGCACCACGATCGCCGGCTGGGCCATGGCGATTCTTCTGATCCGCGGGGCACGCGGCATGGGCGAGACGGCGCGCGTCGATGCACGGTTCCGCCGCCGCCTGCCCAGGATCCTGATCGCGAGCGTGGCCATGGGCGTCACGCTCTGGATCGGGTCCGTCGCGCTCGGGTCGCTGTTCGGCGGGCCCTGGCAGTTCGCGGCACTGGCGCTGCTGATCGCGATCGGGGTGATCTCGTATTTCGGGATCGGCAACCTTGTCGGAGCGGTGTCGGTCAAGCAGATCCGCGCGTCGATGAGACGGTGATCGCGCGACCGCCCTTCCGAAGCAGGGCGGTTAAGGAGCGGTGAGGCCTCGGGCCGCAGCGCCCCCTTTCAGCTCTCTAAAGGCACCGAACTACCGCTGACGCATCCGGGAGAGGACCCGCTGCCAGCCGCCCGGCGAGACCAGGAACGACAGCAGGAAGCCCGCTGCGAAGCCCGCCAGATCGGCCACCCATTCGAGCCCGCCCCCGAAGAGCAGCCCGAAGACGAGCTGGATCCCCATGAGAAAGGCGATGAGGGTGAAGGCCCGGAGCCGCTGTTCGCCGATCGCGCCGAGCCCGGTCCAGAGGATGTAGGTATAGGCCCCGATCAGCCCGTAGACGGCCGGATACCCACCGACGAGCGCCACCTGCGGGTCGATCAGCGTGCCGTAGGCAAGTGCGCCCGCGACCGCGGAGACGAAGAGGACCGCGACCATCGCAACGCTAGAGAACGCCTCGGCCACCATCTTGCCCAGAGCCAGCAGGAAGACGAGCACGAAGAGCATGTGGCCGAAGCCCAGATGGACGAAGGAATAGCTGACGAGCCTGAGAAGCGCCGCGGGCGGATACTGGCCCGTATCGACCATCCGGTCCCAGAGCTGGGGCGAGAAGGCGAAGGTGTTGAGCGCCTCGAGCCGCCAGCCCACCGCATCCGCGCCGCCGAAGCCGCGCGCACCCGCCTGAAAGACGATCTCGATCCCCGCGATCGCGACGGCGAGCACCACGACGACGGGCGGCAACGCGTTGAAGGGGTTCTGGTTGTGGTCGCTCATGGCCATCTGCGGCTTCCTTGACGGTTTCCGGCGCTATGGGTAAGCGAGACCGACCCGATGATCCAGAAGGCAAGTCCATGGCCGAGGCCTCTTTCACCCCGCGCGTCTTTTCAGGCATCCAGCCCTCGGGGAACCTGCATCTGGGCAATTACCTCGGCGCGCTGAGGCGGTTCGTCGACTGGCAGGCCCGCGACGTCGAGACGATCTTCTGCATGGTCGACTTGCACGCGATCACCGTCTGGCAGGAGCCCGCCGACCTTGCCCATTCGACGCGCGAGCTTGCCGCGGGCTTCATCGCGAGCGGGATAGATCCCGAGCGCTCGATCCTCGTGAACCAGAGCCGGGTGCCCGAACACGCGCAACTCGCCTGGATCTTCAACTGCGTGGCGCGGATGGGCTGGATGGGCCGCATGACGCAGTGGAAGGACAAGGCCGGCAAGAATGCCGAGGCCGCGTCGCTGGGGCTGTTCGCCTATCCCGCCCTGATGGCCGCGGACATCCTGACCTATCACGCGACCCATGTGCCCGTGGGCGAGGATCAGAAGCAGCATATCGAGCTTACCCGCGACATCGCGGCCAAGTTCAATCACGATTACGGCGTCGATTTCTTCCCTCTGACCGAGCCGGTGATCGAAGGGGCCGCCACGCGGGTGATGAGCCTGCGCGACGGCACGAAGAAGATGTCGAAATCCGACCCTTCGGATGCCAGCCGGATCAATCTGACCGACGATGCCGACACGATCGCCAAGAAGATCCGCAAGGCCAAGACCGATCCCGAGCCCCTGCCCGAGGCCTACGAGGATCTGACGGACCGGCCCGAGGCGCGCAACCTCGTCAACATCTATGCCGCGCTGTCGGATCTGAGCGTCGAAGAGGTGATGGCCGATATGGGCGGCGCGCAATTCGGCCGCTTCAAGCCCGCGCTCGCCGATCTGGCGGTCGAGAAGCTCTCGCCCATCACCGAGGAAATGGCGCGGCTGATGCGCGATCCGGCCGAGATCGACCGCGTCCTCGCCCGCGGGGCGGAGCGCGCGCGGACGATCGCGGCCCCGATCCTGGACGAGACGTACCGGATCGTCGGAATGGTGCGGTAGCGCCCCAAAACGCGAGGGAGAGGCATCATGGCCGTCGGCAAGGATATCCGCACCTATTTCGAGGGCGAATGGCATGACGGCGACGTCATGGTCATGCGCGCCGCCGATCATGGAGCATGGCTCGGCTCTTCGGTCTTCGACGGGGCGCGGTATGCGCATGGCGTGGCACCGGATCTGCTGGCGCATTGCGAGCGGGTGAACCGCTCGGCCGAGGCGCTGATGCTGCGGGCCACCGTGACGGCGCAGGAGATGGTCGCGATCGTGTGGGAGGGGCTGAAGCGCTATCCCGACGATGCGGCGGTCTATATCCGGCCGATGTACTGGGGCATAGATGCGGGCCCCGGTGCCATCGCGCCCTCGGCCGAGACGACGGGCTTCTGCATCTGCCTCGAGGCGATCCCGCTGCCGGCCGCGTCCGAGACGACGCTGACGACCACGCGGTTCCGCCGGCCCGTGCTGGAATCGGCGGTGGTGAACGCCAAGGCGGGCTGCCTCTATCCCAACAACGCGCGGATGCTGCGCGAGGCGCAGGCGAAGGGATTCGGCAATGCGCTCGCCGCCGATGCGCTCGGCAACGTGGCCGAAAGCGCGACGGCCAACGTCTTCATCGTGCGCAACGGCGAGGTCCTGACGCCCGTGGCGAACGGCACGTTCCTGGCCGGGATCACGCGGGCGCGGCACATGGCGAACCTCGCCGCATCCGGCACGCCCGTGCGCGAGGCGGTGCTGAGCTTCGACGACGTGCGCGCGGCCGACGAGGTCTTCCTGTCGGGCAACATGTCGAAGGTGCAGTCGGTCACGGCCTTCGACGACCGGCGCTACGATGTCGGCCCCGTGGCGAAGGCCGTGCGCGAGATGTACTGGGACTGGGCCCTGTCCGGCGCGCGCTGAGGCGGCTTCGGACATGTGGACAGAGGTGCCGCGCGGTGTCATCATCGCCACCGGCCCGAGCGACGGACGGAGTTCATGCGCAAGTTCCTGGTGATCCTCGACGACAGCCGCGAATGCCTCAACGCGATGCGGTTCGCGGCGATGCGTGCGGCACGGACCGGCGGCGGCGTGCAGATCCTGTCGATCATTCCGCCGGACGAGTTCAACCACTGGATCGGCGTGGGCGAGATCATGCGCGAGGAAGCCCGCGAACGCATCCGCGCGCATTACGAGGTCTTCGCCAAGTGGATGCGCGACCGGCAGGACATCGACCCCGAACTGGTCATCCGTGAGGGCGACCCCGTTCCGCAGATCCTGGCACAGATCCGCGAGGACGAAGATGTGGGCGTGCTGGTCCTGGGGGCGAGCGCCGAAAAGGGCGGCCCCGGTCCCCTCGTCACGCAGCTGTCGCGGATCGCGGGCACGCTGCCCGTCCCGGTGACGATCGTTCCGGGCGAGCTCAGCAAGGATCAGCTGGCGCTGATCACCTGATGCGCGTCGCCTGGATCGACCGCGCACGGGGGCTCGCGCTCTGCGCGATGATCGTCTTTCACTTTTCCTACGACCTCAGTTTTCTGGGCTACGTCACGTGGCCGGTTTCGGGCGGGACGGGCTGGCGCGTCTTCGCGATCTCCATCGCGGCGAGCTTCGTCGCGCTGGCGGGCGTATCGTTGCAGATCGCGCACGGGGACGGCATCCGCTGGCGCGGGTTCTGGCGGCGCGAGGCCGTGCTCGCGATCGCGGCACTCGCCGTGACGCTCGGGACGGGATGGGCGATGGGCGCGCCGGTCTGGTTCGGGATCCTCCACGCCATCGCACTCTTTTCGCTGATGGCCCTGCCCTTCGTTGCAGCACCGACATGGATCGTGCTTGGGGCCGCGGCCGTGACGTTCGCGGCCCCGCTCATCCTCGTCTCCGAGATGTTCTCGCATCCCGCGCTCTATCCGCTGGGGCTGGCCCCCGAGGTCAGACCATCGCTCGATTACGAGCCGATCTTCCCGTGGTTCGCGGCGATGCTCGCGGGGCTTGCCCTGGCGCGTCACGTCCCATTGCCGCGCCAAGCGCCGGCGGGCGACATCCTCGCGCGGATGGGGCGGCATTCGCTCGCCATTTATCTCTTGCACCAGCCGATCCTGTTCGGTGGACTGATGGCCTACGGGTGGCTGCGCGCAGTTTAGAATGGTTCCAGAAACCTTGACAGTCCGGGCCCTCGCGGGCATATCGGGTGGACCTTTCACGCAAGGGAGACGCGCGATGTTCATCCAGACCGAATCCACCCCGAATCCGGCGACACTGAAGTTCCTGCCGGGTCAGACGGTCCTGGAAGCCGGTACCGCCGATTTCCCGAGCGCCGAAACCGCGGACGCCTCGCCGCTCGCCACGCGGATCTTCGCGATCGACGGAGCGACCGGCGTGTTCCTCGGCAACGACTTCGTCACCGTGACGAAGGATGACGGCACCGATTGGGACCATATCAAGCCCGCGATCCTCGGCGCGATCATGGAACATTTCCAGTCCGGCCAGCCGGTCATGGCCGAGAACGGCCAGCAGGCGGGCGGTCACGCCACGCATGACGGGCCGGATGGCGAGATCGTCGTCCAGATCAAGGAACTGCTCGACACCCGCGTACGTCCGGCGGTCGCGCAGGATGGCGGCGACATCACGTTCCACGGCTTCGAACGCGGCGTCGTCTATCTGCACATGCAGGGGGCCTGCGCGGGCTGCCCGTCTTCGACCCTGACGCTGAAGATGGGGATCGAGAACCTGCTGCGCCATTACATCCCCGAAGTGGTCGAAGTCCGCCCCATTGCCTGAGACCCGGATCCTCGTATTCGACACATCGGCCGCGCATTGCGCGGCCGCTTTGCTGTCGGGCGACCGTATCCTCGGCGAGCGCCGCGAAGAGATGGCGCGCGGTCAGGCCGAGCGTCTGATGCCGCTGATCGAAGAGATCATGCAGGGTGCCGACCTCGCCTTCGCCGATCTCGACGCGATCGCGGTCGGTGTGGGGCCCGGCAACTTCACCGGCATCCGCATCGCGGTCGCGGCCGCGCGCGGCCTCGCCATGGGGCTGGGCCGTCCGGCGATCGGGGTCGACACGTTCCACGCCTGCCTGCCGCCCGAGGCCGAGACTGGCGAGGCGACCGTCCTGCTGGGCGCGCCACGGGGGCAGATCCACGTCCAGCGGTTCGGGAATGGCCTTGCGACCGGCGATGCGACGATCTGCGATGCCGATGCGGTCGAGACGGCCGGTCGCGTGATCGCCGACGACCTTGCCGCCGGGATCGTCGCGGGTGCGGATCGCGCGGATCCCTGGCCCGAACGCCTGCGGCGCATGGCGCGCCGGGCGGAGGCGATCCTGGCCAGCGGGCAGGACATCGCGCCGCCTGCCCCGCTCTATATCCGGGAGGCCGATGCGGCCCCCGCCCGTCCCGTCCCGCCCGTCAGATGAAACCGGCCGAGATGGCCGCGATCCACGCGCGGGCCATGACCCTGCCCCGTCCCTGGAGCGCGTCCGAGATCGAGAGCCTCCTCGCGGGCAGAGGCGCGTTCTCGGTGACGGTCGCCGAGGGCTTCGCGCTTGGCCGGGTGATCGCCGGCGAGGCGGAGCTTCTGACCATCGCCATCGCGCCCGAGGCACAGGGGCATGGTCGCGGACGCGATTGCCTGGCGCGATTCCACGTCGCGGCAGAGGCAGCGGGCGCGACGGAGGTCTTTCTCGAAGTGGCGGAAAACAACGCAGCGGCGCGTGCGCTTTATGCAGGTGCGGGCTATTCCGAGATCGGGCGGCGGCGTGGATATTACAGGCCCGGGGAGGGCCCGGCGGTCGATGCGCTGATCCTTCGTCACGAATTCGCGGGCTGACCGAACGTCACCCTCGAAAAAGCGCGTCACCGGCCGGACCAGCGGCCCGTCGGCGACCAGTCTGCCCTTGATCTTCGGTGCGCGGACCTCCTTAATCGACTTCGCATTGCGGCACCCTCACGACCGCATCCGTCATCGCCGAAGACAGGAAGGGAACGACCCTATGAGCATGACCAAGACATTTCTGGGCGCGGCGGGCGTCTGCGCCCTCGCCACTGGCGCGGCGTTTGCCGAACCGGGCCTCATCATCGACCTCGGTGGCAAGTTCGACCGGTCCTTCAACGAAGGTGCCTATAACGGTGCGCAGCGCTGGGCCGAAGAGACCGGCGGCGACTACATGGAAACCGAGCTGACCTCCGAGGCGCAGCGCGAGCAGAACATGCGCCGCATGGCCGATCGCGGGGCGAACCCGATCGTCACGATGGGCTTTGCGAACGCCTCGACGCTCGAACAGGTGGCCCCCGACTATCCCGAGACGACCTTCGTCATCATCGATGCGGTCGTCGACCAGCCGAACGTCCAGTCGATCATGTTCGACGAGCATACCGGTTCCTACCTCGTGGGCATCATGGCCGGAATGGCGTCCGAGACGGGCACCGTCTCCTTCGTCGGCGGCATGGACGTGCCGCTCATCCGGCGCTTTGCCTGCGGCTATGCCCAGGGGGCAAAGTCGGTCGACGAGAACATCGACGTCGTGGCCAACATGACCGGCACGACGCCCGCTGCCTGGAACGATCCCGTGCGCGGCGGCGAGCTGACCCGCAGCCAGATCGGTCAGGGTTCCGACGTGGTCTATTCCGCCGCGGGCGGCACCGGCGTGGGTGTCCTGCAGGCGGCAGAGGACGAGGACATCCTCGCCATCGGCGTCGACAGCAACCAGAACTACCTGCATCCGGGCACCATGCTGACCTCGATGGTCAAGCGGGTGGACAACGCGGTCTACGATACGTTCATGGCGGGCACCGACGGACAGATCGAACCCGGGCTCCAGACCAAGGGCCTGGCCGATGACGGCGTGGGCGTCGCGATGGACGAGTTCAACGAGGATCTCGTGACCGAAGAGATGCTGACCGCGGTTCAGGAGGCGCGCGACGCCATCATCGCGGGCGAGATCGAGGTCCACGACTATTACGACGACGACAGCTGCCCCGCACTGACGTTCTGAGATGACGGCCCCCCTTTCGGCATGCGCCGCCAGGGGGGCCACTACGATGACAAGACGGACGCCCCATGACAGACCCCGCGATCGAGCTCCAAGGCATCTCGAAGGCGTTCGGGCCGGTTCAGGCCAACAAGGACATCTCGATCCGGGTGATGCCCGGAACGATCCACGGCATCATCGGCGAGAACGGCGCGGGCAAGTCCACGCTGATGTCGATCCTCTACGGTTTCTACAAGGCCGATAGCGGCGAGATCTTCGTGCACGGCAAACGCGCGGAGATCACCGACAGCCAGGCCGCGATCCGCGCGGGCATCGGCATGGTGTTCCAGCACTTCAAGCTCGTCCAGAACTTCACCGTGCTCGAGAACATCGTGCTGGGCGCGGAGGATGCGGCGCTTCTCAAGGGATCGCTCGGGCGGGCGCGCAAGCTTCTCAAGCAGCTTTCCGAGGAATACGAGCTGCACGTCGATCCCGACGCCAGGATCGAGGATCTGGGCGTGGGCATGCAGCAGCGGGTCGAGATCCTCAAGGCGCTCTACCGGCAGGCGGATATCCTGATCCTCGACGAGCCGACGGGCGTGCTGACGCCCGCCGAGGCCGATCACCTCTTCCGGATCCTCGACGGGCTCAAGCGCGAGGGGAAGACGATCATCCTCATCACGCACAAGCTGCGCGAGATCATGGAGGCGACGGATACGGTCAGCGTCATGCGGCGCGGCCAGATGACCGCGACCGTCAAGACGTCCGAGACCTCGCCGCAGGAACTGGCCGAGCTCATGGTCGGACGCAAGGTGCTGCTCCGTGTCGAGAAGGAACCCGCCCGCCCCGGCGATGTGATCCTTGCGGTCGACAAGCTGCGTGTCGTCGACGGCACCGGCGTGGAGCGGCTTCGCGGCATCTCGCTCGACGTACGGGCGGGAGAGATCCTCGGCATCTGCGGCGTTGCGGGCAACGGGCAATCGGAGCTGCTCGAGGTTCTGGGCGGCATGCGCCCGGGCGAAGGCCGCGTGACGCTCAACGGTCGCGACCTGCCGATCGGCGGCAAGGGGGCGGATGCCCGTGCGCGGCGCCGCAGCGGTATCGGGCACATCCCCGAGGACCGTCAGGAGGAGGGCCTGATCCTCGACTTCCACGCCTGGGAGAACGTGGCCTTCGGCTATCACGACGATCCGCGCTACCAGCGCGGGCTCCTCATGGACAACGACGCGCTGCGCGAGGATGCGCGTGCCAAGATCGAGCGGTTCGACATCCGGCCCGACGATTGCTGGCAGAAGGCCCGGAACTTCTCGGGCGGGAACCAGCAGAAGATCGTCATCGCGCGCGAGCTCGAACGGAGCCCCGATCTGCTCCTCGTCGGCCAGCCCACGCGCGGTGTCGATATCGGCGCGATCGAGTTCATCCACGAGCAGATCGTCGCCCTGCGCGATGCGGGCAAGGCCGTGCTTCTCGTCTCGGTCGAGCTCGACGAGATCCTTGCCCTGTCGGATCGCATCGCGGTGATCTTCGACGGTCGCATCATGGGCGAGCGTCGCCCGGAAAAGACGGACGAGCGCGAGTTGGGACTGATGATGGCCGGGATCACCGACACCGATCGCAATCCCTCGACGGAGGAGATCGAGCAGAACCTGAACCGATCGCGGGAGGATGCCCGATGAACGACGACCGCATGACGCCGCTCGAGAAACGCATCGCAAGGCTCGAGGAACGCGTCGAACCGGTGGCTCGGGACCGCGTCAGGCCGGGTGCGTCCAGCGAGCCTCATCGCACAGACCCCAATTGGAAGAAGGTGGAGCAAGCGATAGCAAGGTTGCGCAACGACGGAGATCTGATGGCGAGCGTCGATATACGTTCGTACCTTCTCTACGGGATCGGCTCGGCCTTCGTGTGCGTGGCGCTTGGCATGGCCCTGGGCTTCATGTTCGTTTTCATGGGGCAATCCTGATGGAAAAGCTGCCGAGATGGGCCGACATAGCCCTCATTCCGCTCATCAACCTGGCGCTTGCCCTGATCGTGTCGGGTATCGTGCTGGCCTTCATCGGGCAGAACCCGTTCGAGGCGCTTGCAATCATGGTCGAGGGCGCGGTCGGATCGACTTATGGCTGGGGCTACACCCTCTACTACGCGACGAACTTCATCTTCACGGGCCTCGCCGTCGCGATCGCCTTTCAGGCAAAGCTCTTCAATATCGGCGGAGAGGGACAGGCCACGCTCGGCAGTCTCGGCGTGGCGCTCGTCTGCCTCGCGCTGCCATGGCCCCATTGGAGCGTTGCGCTGCCGGTGGCGATCGTCGGCGGCGCGCTGTTCGGAGCGGCCTGGGCCGCGATCCCGGCCTATCTGCAGGCCAAGCGCGGCAGCCATATCGTGATCACCACGATCATGTTCAATTTCATCGCCTCGGCGCTGCTCGTCTATCTTCTGATCGGCGCGCTCAAGGCACCGGGCATGGCCCCCGAATCCTCGCGCTTTCCGGACGGAAGCCACCTGCCCACGGCACGCGACATGTTCGCCGTGATCGGCGTCGATTTCGCACGGACGCCCCTGAACCTCAGCTTCCTCGTCGCGCTCGCCGCCGGGTTCGGGCTCTGGCTGCTGCTCTGGCGGACGCGGCTCGGATACGAGATCCGGGCCTTCGGACATTCGCAGACGGCGGCGATCTATGCCGGGATCAACCCCGTCAGGATCACGATGATCGCCATGCTGATCTCGGGGGCGCTCGCGGGCATGATGGCTCTCAACGCGGTGATGGGCGAACAGGAACGCCTTCTGCAGGACAACGTTCAGGGCGCGGGCTTCGTCGGGATCGCCGTGGCGCTGATGGGCCGCTCGCATCCGGTCGGTGTGTTCCTCGCCGCGATCCTCTTCGGCGCGCTCTATCAGGGCGGGGCCGAACTCGAATTCGAGACGAGCGTCCCGCGCGAGATGGTCGTGGTGATCCAGGCCCTCGTCATCCTCTTCACCGGCGCGCTCGACGGAATGGTCCGCTCACCGCTGGAACGGACATTCCTGCGGTTCGGACGGCGCAAGCCCGCACCCGAAATCGCGGCGGAATAGACGGATGATGCAGGAACTCAACGTGCCGCGGCCCTCCTTCGTGTTCCGCCCGGCCATCAACGCATTCGAGAAGGACGGTCTCGCATGAACTATCTCGATATCGTCCAGATCCTCGACAGTACGATCCGGCTCGCGACGCCGCTGCTCTTTGCCTGTCTCGCGGGCTTGTTCTCCGAGCGCGCGGGCGTCTTCGATATCGGGCTCGAGGGAAAGATCCTGATCTCGGCCTTCTTCTCGGCCGCTGTCGCCGCGATGACCGGATCGGTGTGGCTGGGCCTCATGGCGGGGATCCTCGCTTCGGTCGTCTTTTCGGGCATCCACGGCCTCGCCGCGATCACGTTCCGGGGCGATCAGCTCATCTCGGGCGTGGCGATCAACTTCCTGGCCGCGGGCCTCACCGTGCTGATCGCGCAGGACTGGTTCGCCCAGGGGGGCCGGACGCCGACACTTGCGGGCGGGGCGCGGTTCGCGACCATCGACCTGCCCTTTGCCGATGCGCTTGCGGGCGTGCCGTTTCTCGGGCCGCTCTATTCGGAGGCGATCTCGGGGCATTCGATCCTCGTCTATGCGGGGCTGCTGACCGTTCCGCTGACGTGGTACATTCTCTTTCGCACGCGGTTCGGCCTGCGGCTCAGGGCCGTGGGCGAGAATCCGGGCGCGGTCGATACGGCGGGCGTCAGCGTCACGCGCCTGCGCTATTCCGCCGTGCTGATCTGCGGCGTGCTCTGCGGGCTGTCGGGGGCCTATCTTGCGACCGGCCTCGCGGCGAGCTTTACCCAGAACATGAGCGCGGGGCGCGGTTACATCGCGCTTGCCGCACTCATCTTCGCGAAATGGCGGCCGTGGCATGCGCTTGGCGCGTGCCTGCTCTTCGGTCTGCTGCAGGCCGTGTCGAACCGCTATTCCTCCATCGATCTCGGCATCATCGAGATCCCCAACGCATTCGTCCTCGCCCTGCCCTACATCCTGACGGTCGTGATCCTCGCGGGCTTCGTGGGCAAGGCGGTGCCGCCGCGCGCCGGCGGCGAACCCTACGTAAAGGAACGCTGACAATGACCGACGACATTCTCGCCACGATCCGCGACCGCGCGGGCGACGCGCCCGTGCGGCTGGGGCTGATCCTCGGATCGGGGCTCGGCCATGTCGCGGACGCGGTCGATGGCGTCTCGATCGATTATGCCGATCTGCCGGGCTTTCCCCATGCAGGCGTGTCCGGCCACAGCCCGAAGCTCACGATCGGTACGCTCGAAGGGCAGCGGATCGCGGTACTCGGCGGGCGGGCGCATTACTACGAGGCCGGTGACCCCAAGGCGATGCGTCTGCCGCTCGAAGTGTTGAAGGCGCTCGGGGCCGAAGGCGTGATTGCGACCAACGCCGCCGGGTCGCTCGACCCGGAGATGCCGACCGGCAGCGCGATGCTACTGACCGATCACATCAACTTTTCGGGCCTGAATCCCCTGATCGGCGAGCCCGACGACTCGCGCTTCGTTCCGATGACGGATGCCTACGATCCGGACTGGCGGCGCGGGCTTGTCGCGGCGGCAGATGCGACGGGCACGCCGCTCTCTCAGGGCGTTTATGCCTGGTATTCCGGCCCCTCCTTCGAGACACCGGCCGAGATCAGGGCGATCCGGATGCTCGGCGCGGATGCCGTCGGCATGTCGACGGTGCCCGAGGTGATCCTCGCCCGGTTCATGGGGCTGCGCGTCTCGGCGATCTCGGCCATCACCAACATGGCCGCAGGCATGAGCGACGAGAAGATCGGCCACGCCCATACCAAGGAGATGGCCCCGCTCGGCGCGGCCAAGCTCGAGGCGATCCTGCGGAACTTCCTCGCCAACATGCAATAATCAGCCCCTTGGCGGATCCTCGGAGGTAAGCTCCAGCGCGGCGGCGGGGGTCGTCAGATCCTCGATCCCGAGGGGCTCGTCCGGCCGGGCAAGGCGGTTGCGCATGACCCAGAAGAGCCGCTCCTCCGCGCGCGTGATCGCGACATAGGCGAGCCGCTTCCAGAGCGGCACGCCCGCCTCCATCCGGCCGACCCGCGCGGCAGCCCAGAGGTCCGGCGCAAAGACCTGCACTTCGGGCCATTGCGAGCCTTGGGCCTTGTGGATCGTGACGGCGGCACCGTGCAGGAATGTGGCCCCCATCCGTGCGGCAAAGGGGATGAAGGGCTCGTCCTCCTCCGGCATCTCGATCTTGACGATGGAGGCGACATTCACCCTCGGATCGGGTGCGCCCACCACATGCAGGCGCGAAAAGCCGGCACGGGTCCCTTCGCCCAGATAGATGACCTGCGCCCCCTTGATGAGGCCGCGCGCCTCGAGGTCGATGCGCTTCTTGCGATGCTTGAGCGGCAGTTCGATCCCGTCGCAGATGAGCGGCTCGCCCGGCAGCAGCGCATCGGACGGCGCGCCATAGGCCGCGCGGAAGGCATGGATCAGGCGGATCCGCGTCGCGTTGCGCCAGACGAGGACGGGGCTGCGGGCCATCTTGGCCGCCTCGACCCGGCTGCCCATCACGACGCGGTCGTCGCGCGCCGCGGCATCCTCGATCATGCGTTCGAACGTCTCGAAGGTCAGGTCCGGGTCGGCCAGCGCGTGGGCAAGATCGAGGATCGGATTGTCGGCGTCCTGGCGGTGAACGCGCGCCAGATGCGCGACGCTGCCCTCGGGAAGATCGTCGAACACCATGGAGCCCGATTGCTGCACGGGGGCGAGCTGTGCTGGATCACCGAAGAGCAGGAGCGTGGGAAAGATTTCCTGCAGGTCCTCGAACTGCTTCTTGTCGAGCATCGACGATTCGTCGACCATCCCGATATCGAGCGGCTCCTCCCGGCGCTTCCAGCCGGTGATGAAATCGGACCCCCGCAGGCCTGCCGCGGCGAGCGCGCCGGGAATGGAATTGTTCTGCTGATAGAAGGCATGCGCGCGGTCGAGCGCGAGTTCGGTCAGCTCTTCGATGACCGGGCGCTCGCCCTCGCCCGACAGCCACTGCGCGATCCGTTCGTATTCGGGATCGTAGACGGGCGTATAGAGAATCCGGTGGATCGTCGTTGCAGGCACCCCGCGGGTGCGCAGAACCGACGCCGCCTTGTTCGTCGGCGCAAGAATGGCGAGCGTGCGGCGATCCTTGCGACGCCGCGCCTCGTAATCGCCCGAGATCACGTCGACCCCGGCATCGCGCAGGGCCTGCGCGAGCTGCGCGAGCAGCAGCGTCTTGCCCGATCCGGCCTTGCCGGTGATCGCCATGACGGCAGAGCGGCCTTCCTTGAGCGGCGCGGCATGGCCCTCGTCGATATCGACGCCGGTGCCACGCAGCAGGTCCGCCACGCGCGCCTTCGCATCGGATTGGTCGTCGGAGAGGATCGGTGCGGGAACGGCCATGCGCCGTTCCTATCCTCTCGTGTTCCGGATGCCTAGCTCGCGCAGGCAAGCGATGCGGACTTCGCGCCCTGCGGGAACGCGACGGCGAACCAGTCCTCCGATTGGGTGGCGGTTATCTGCGCGCGACGCAGCAGCTTTGCATGGGCGGTATCGGAAAACTCCCAAAGGCCCACGCCGATCGCGTTCGAACCTTCGCCCGACATGCCGAGGATCTCGGGGCAACCGCCGAGCATCTGATAGACGCGGATCATCACCGCATCGAACACGCCGACGTAGTGCTGGATGCCGAAGCCGCGCAGCACTTCGCCGCCCGCCAGCATCAGCGCGGCCGAAACGCGGGGCTTGGCCCCCTGCGCAAGGCAGAACCGCGTGCATTCCCAGATCAGCGGGCTTTCGATCCGTGTGCCGCCGGTGAGGTTCAGGAAATGGTCGTTGACCATCGTGCGCCCGGTCGTCGGCAGCAGCCGCATGGAGCCGCCGTGACGGCCATCGGGTTCCTCCCAGATGACGTAAAGCGGGTTCAGATCGTCGTATTCGTCGCGTTCCCATCCATCGGCATCGACAGTGACGTCTTTCCATTTCAGGCGTTCGTGGAACTGCGCCGCGCGGTCGCGGAACATGGTGTCGGCAAGACGGGGAAAGCGGGACAGCTCGTCTGCATAAAGGTAACGGATCATCGGTCGCTCCTCTCGGGATCAAAGGACATGAGCCGACAATCCGGGGGAGCTGGTTAATCTGTCTTCGGGGGTGCGTACGGAGCGGTTCGCAGGCGCGCAACGCCCGGTCGGATCAGATGCTCACGAGGCCGAGCTTGACCGCATGGGCGACCGCATGCGTCGTGTTCGTCGCCCTGAGCTTGGCCCGCGCGCTTTCGATATAGACGCGCAGAGTATGTTCCGAGATCGACAGGCTTTCGGCGGCCTGCGCACGGCTGTAACCGCGAGCGAGGCATCCGAGCGAATCGATCTCGCGCGGCGACAGCAGGACCTGCTGCTCTGCATGGTCGTCGAGCTGTATCTCGAGAGCGCGCTGATTGACGAGATGCGCGAGGAGGATGAGGTCGCGCCCGTGATCGTTCTTGAAATCCGCCCATGAATGATCGTCGCCGTCGAAAGTCGCGGTCAGATGAGCGAACTGACCGTTCGGACCCCGAATGGGAATCGTGACACCATGCGTTCCGATCCCCGCATCCTGCGAATGCTGCAACAGCCGCCCCGCCCCCTTCGAGGACCAGTCGAGCGCGGACCAGTCGATCGGGTGGAAACGGCTGTGGGCGGCATGAAGAACGGGGTCGTGTTTTGCGAAATTCTCGGCGATGTAATGCTGTCGCCAAGGGGCATCGTACGTCCCTGCTCCAAAGACGTCGCCCTCGAAACTTACCCAATGATAGAGCAGATGCCGAAGGCCCAGCCGATCACGCAGCGACGTGACATGGTCTTCCATCTGCGTGACATTCGTGGCGCGACCTAACGCGTCAGTGATATTTTCCAGTGTCCGTTGCATCACGATGAGTAGGGCGTTGGAGCGGCACCTGTTCCGCCGCCGAGATCTCCAGCCGCGCCGTCTCGCACAGCTCGTCGAGCTTCGCTACAGTCGCACACAGGTCGTTCGCCTCCGCAAAAGCCTTGAGATCCGCCAGAACGTCCAGAACCCATTCATTATCCATGATAACTCTCCCACCAGAGGTTTAGCAATCTTAGTTACTACCTGTAGGTGTATCATTTCGGTTGATGGCGGTTCTCACAACTCACCATATCTGGGGAGGTAGAGGATCGGCAGCGAGATCAGTCGCTTAGACGGCCCGCCTCGATCGCGTCCTCAAGCGTGCGCAGCCCGCGGCGGGGCGATTGCACCAGGACCGCCATGTTGCCGGGCTTGTGACGATTGTCGCGCATCTTGCTGTGGGCCAACGGAATTTCATTCCAGTCGAAGACTTCGGACATGCAGGGATCGAGACGCCGCTCGACCATCAGCTTGTTTGCCGCCGCCGCCTGCTTGAGATGCGCGAAGTGACTGCCCTGGATACGCTTCTGGTTCATCCAGACGTACCGAGCGTCCATCGTCAGGTTGTAGCCGGTCGTCCCTGCGCAGATCACCACCATTCCGCCCTTCTTGCACACGAAGGTCGAGACGGGGAACGTCGCCTCGCCGGGATGCTCGAAGACGATATCGACATTCACACCGCGCCCGGTGATGTCCCAGACCGCCTTGCCGAAGCGTCGAACCTCGATCAGCCAGGCCTTGTATTCGTCGGAGTTGACAGCTGGCAACTGCCCCCAACAGGCGAAATCGCGTCGGTTTATCACGCCGCGCGCGCCAAGCCCCAGCACGAAATCGCGCTTCGCCTCGTCGCTGATGACGGCGATCGCGTTGCCGCCCGCGGTGTTGATGAGCTGGATGGCACAGGAGCCGAGGCCACCCGACCCGCCCCAGACGAGCACGTTCTGCCCGGGCTTCAGGTCATGGGGATGATGCCCGAAGAGCATCCGGTACGCTGTGGCAAGCGTCAGGGTATAGCACGCCGATTCCTCCCAGCTCAGATGGCGCGGGCGCGGCATCAATTGCTGGGCCTGGACGCAGGTGAACTGAGCGAAACTGCCGCCCGGCGTCTCGTAGCCCCAGATGCGCTGGCTGGGCGAGAACATCGGGTCACCGCCATTGCATTCCTCGTCCTCGCCATCGTCCTGATTGCAATGGATCACGACCTCGTCGCCGACTTTCCACCGCGTGACCTTCTCGCCCACCGCCCAGACGATGCCCGACGCGTCGGAGCCCGCGATGTGATAATCGGCACCATGGATGTCGAAGGGGCTCACCGGAACGCCGAGCCCGGCCCAGACGCCGTTGTAATTGATGCCGGCGGCCATCACGAGGACGAGGACCTCGTGGCTGTCGGGCTTCGGGGTCGGCACGACCTCGAGCTGGAAACTCTGCTGGGGGGGGCCATGCCGCTCGCGTCGGATCGCCCACGCATGCATGCGAGCGGGCACGTGACCCAGCGGCGGGATCTCTCCCATCGCGTAGAGGTCCTTGCGCGTCGTCGTATCCGAATTCGGCGTCACGTCCATCCACGCACCCCCGCCCGCGCAGTCGCCGCAACGCAGCGACGGTATGATCAAGTCCTAGGAGGAATCCGGGTCCGGATCAACGTTCATGCCTCAGTGGGACAATCACCGCAGACGGGCGCGGTCGTCCTCATGGGCAGTTCGATCAACGGAAGGGACGCGGCGTAGAAGCCGATGACCGGTTCGCCCTTGGCCGTCGGCGACAGGGTCCCGTCCCCGGACTGGGTGGCGAGATGGCGCAAGATCAGCATGTCGACCCCCGCATCTACCGAATCCTGCACCGATCCACGGCGCAGATGCACCGGCACGTCCGCCTCGAGCCAGGCGGGCAGACGCGCGGAAACCCAGCTGCGGATCTCGGCGCGCGAGGTCGCGCCGTCCTGGATCGCGGCTGCGACCATCGGCACCGGCAGCACGGGCACATGGCGGCGAATGCTCGACATCAGATGGGCCGCGATCCCCGTCACGGACCCGTCGCTGGCCTCCATGACGTCATCGAGCTTCAGCGGCGTTCCGAAGGCCACGGCTGCATAGCCGAAGCGCCGCGCGCGCCCCGTCACGCGGTGGCCGAGCCAGCGCAGCGCGAAGGCCGTTCCGGTCAGGAAGGAGCCGCGAAACTGACGCTCTCCGCTTTGGCCCGCCTCGATGAGGATACGGTCCTCGATCACCCGGTCGTAATTGAGTGCGACAGGCACGAAGACGACATTGCGGCGGCTTTCACGGCCCGCCTGAACGATATAGCTCATCAGACCGAGCTTGGCCTCGCCCACCCGACCGGTGAGGCTGAGGCCCCCTTCGGGAAAGATCGCCTGCGTCACGCCGTTCTCGACGGCAAGCTGGACGTAGCGGGCAAGCACGCGGCGGTAGAGCTTGTTGCGGGACGTCCGACGGATGAAATAGGCCCCCATCGCGCGAAACAGCCACGACAGCGGCCAGATCCGCGCCCATTCGCCGACCGCGTAACTCAGCGCCGAACGATCGGCCGCGAGATAGGTGACGAGCACGTAATCCATGTTGGAGCGGTGGTTCATCACATAGACCACGGTCGCGTCCGGATCGACGGCTGCGAGCGCCTCCTCGTCCTCGCGCACGAGCCGGACGTGGAAGAGCAACCTGCTGATCATGCGCGCCGCGCGAATGGCAAAACCGAAATAGGCGGAGGCTGAAAATGACGGGACGATCTCGCGCGCATAGCGTTTCGCCTCGGAGAAGGCGACGTCCTCGCGCACGCCCGTTTCCTGCGCATGGCGGGCGACGGCCGCGATCACCTGCGGATCGTAGATCAGCCGCTGGATCGTGTCGTGTCGCCGCGCGAGCTTGAACGGCTGGATCGGTCGCTGGAGCCGCTTGTTGAGCTCTTCGACGGCCTTCTCCATCCGCCGGCGGAAGAACCACCTAACGGGCGGAATGAAGAAATGGCTCGAGAACGTCACCAACGCGAAGAGCATGATGAGCGTGAAGAGCCAGACGGGAAGTTCGACGGTGCCAAACATGCTGCGATACATGCCAGCAGCCGGGGACGGGGTAAACGAAAATGGGGGCGCATCGCTGCGCCCCCATCCTTGGTTCCGGATCTCAGGGTAGATCAGAGATAGGTGAACTCGCTATCGGCCGTCATGATCGACACGCCTTCACCATCATAGCCGTTCAGCGTGAAGATCTGCGTGCCCTCGACGCTCACCGACAGGGTGTCGCCGTCCATCGCGAAGGTAAAGTCATCCTCGCTCGCGGCCGCTTCGATCATCAGCACGTCGCCTTCGGCGATGGCATAGTCGTCTACGGTATCGAGACCGTCGGACGCATCGCCGGCATGAACGAACGTATCCGCGCCGGCCTGGCCGAAGACGAAATCGTCCCCGGTGCCGCCGTAGATCATGTCGTCGCCGCCGCCGCCGCCGATATTGTCGTTCCCGGCATCGCCCATCAGCGTATCGTTCCCGCCGGCACCGCGAAGGATGTCGTCACCGTTCCCGCCGGACGCGAAGTCGTCGGCCATCCCGGTCTGGCTGTTGTCGAAGCCGTCGTCACTGTCGAGCCAGGTGCCGGTATGGATCTCGTCGTTGCCGTCGCCGCCATAGATGACGTCTGCGCCGTCCGCATCGGGATCGAACTCGGCACCGCCTTCGGCCGAAACGCGGCTGTCGTCGTCGCCGGTGATGATGTCATCGCCCGCGCCGCCATAGATCGTGTCGTCGCCCGCGCCACCGGCATAGCCGTTGTCGTACTGGTCGAGCGTGAGCGCGCCCGATGCGCCGTCATCGGCCGCATTGGTCTGATCGTCGTCGGGACCGGAATAGAGAACGTCGTCGCCGGTTCCGCCGTTCAGCACATCGCTGCCGGCACCGCCATAAAGCGTGTCGTTGCCGGACCCGCCGATGACGAGATCGTCCCCGATCGCACCGTAGAGGATGTCGTTCCCGGCACCGCCATAGACCATGTCGTCACCGGCACCGCCCGACACGTCGTCATTGCCGGCGCCACCGAACACAGTGTCGTTGCCGGACCCGCCGTAGACGATGTCGTCACCGGCACCGCCGCCCACGAGATCGTCGCCGAGGCCGCCCCCGACGGTGTCGTCGCCGCCGAACCCGAAGAGCTGGTCGCTGTCGCCGCCGCCGTAGATCTCGTTGTCGCCGGCACCGCCGAAGATCGTGTCGTCACCGGCACCGCCGAACGTATCCACATCGCCGTCACCCAGCTGGATCATGTCGGAGGACAGCGCGCGCTGCGTCGCGAGCACGTTCAGCGCTTCCTCGACCGTCGCGGTCTCGATCTCGCCGGCTGCGGCAGGAACGATCGGGACGAACCCGTTCTCTCCACCGTTGACCTCGCCGTCGGTCCCCTCGCCGATGCCCTCGGGGATGTCGATGCCGTGCAGCACGACCTCGCGCAGGAAGAGCGGCATGAGGTCTTCCATCGTGTATTGCGTGCCCGTCACGGGGCTCACGAGGTTCGCCATGTCGCTGAGATCGTAGTTGTTAAAGAACGCGATCTTGCCGTTTTCGTCGGCGTAAGGCGCATTGCCGCTGGAATTGATCAGGGTCAGGATAACGTCGCCGTACCGGCCGACCCCTTCGAGAACCTCTACAATTCCGTCGCGATCGGCATCGTCGGCGATCGTCGGGCTGACCGAATTGATCGGAGCGCCGTCACCGTCGAAACGGCCATGGATATGCTGCGGATGGTTCTCGTTGGGCGTGAGGCCCTCGGCCGCGATCGAGACATTGAGAACGGGCGATCCGTCCGCCTCGGTCGACATTCCGAGAACGACGCTGCCCGACACTCCCGACGAGTTGAGCGCGTTCAGATCGACGGTCCAGGCCCCTTCGAGCGACCAGGGGGCGTCGTCGGGGGTCAGGAAGGTTGCGAAGGAATCGTAGGATGCGTCAAGATGTGCCATTGGTGAGGCTCTCCCTATTGGATGCGCGAGTAGCCACGCGGGCTGCGCGCGGTAAGTTTCGAAAAAAGTGACTGGTCTGCGGCCCCCCAAATCATGTGCCACGGATGATGGAATGGCCCGATCATCACGATCCACACCGCACCACCCGTCTTTCCAGGATCCGCCCGCGATCCGACATTCGTCATGTCGAAGGCGGATCGTTCTTCTGCGTCAGTTTTCGAGACGCGTCCGGGATTGATGGTCCCCAGAAATTAACAGCGAATTAACGCCGGCTCTTTTCGAGCTCGGAGGAGTTTGCGCAAAAGTCTTGCCTTTTCGTACGGTATGATATTTTTCGGCCCATATAACGCGGAAAGGAAAAGACAATGGATTTCGACCTCGACAACATGTCCCGAGAGGAACTGGAACAGTTGAAGAAAGAGACCGAGAAGGCGCTCAACACGATCGACGATCGCCGCCGCGCCGAAGCGCGCGCCGCAGCGGAAAAAGCCGCGCGCGACCATGGTTTCTCTCTCGACGACGTGATGGCGATGCAGAAGAAAAGCGCAGGCAAATCGCCGGCGAAATACCGGAACCCCGAAGATCCGCGCATGACGTGGACAGGCCGCGGTCGTCAGCCCGGTTGGATCAAGGAAGCGCTGGATCAGGGCAAGTCGCTCGAAGATTTCAAAATCTAGACGACAGCGTATCCCGGGAAAAACACGGTAGACTCCCGGTTCACGAAATATTCCGCGAAAAGCGGTTTCAAGAACCGGAATGTCCCGAAGTTTGCGTGACGGTTTAACGGCGGTTCGGTCCCGGAATGCAGGAATGCAGCACTTGTTAGCGCTCCGCATTCGCTGAATTCGATTTCATGCCGGAAATGAAAAAGGCCGGATCGCTAACAAGCGGTCCGGCCTTCGAATTTTCGGATAAAGGGTTGTCCCTAGACCGCCCGCTCCAGCATCAGCTTCTTGATTTCCGCGATTGCGGCGGAAGGATTCAGTCCCTTGGGACAGGTGCGCGCACAATTCATGATCGTATGGCACCGATAGAGCTTGAACGGATCCTCCAGATCGTCGAGCCGCTCGCCAGTGGCTTCGTCCCGGCTGTCGATAATCCAGCGATACGCATGGAGAAGCGCGGCAGGGCCGAGAAACTTGTCGCCATTCCACCAATAGCTCGGGCAGGCCGCGGAGCAGGATGCGCACATGACACATTCGTAGAGGCCGTCGAGTTTCTTCCGGTCCTCGATCGACTGGCGCCATTCCTTTTGCGGACGTTGCGTCTTGGTCTCGAGCCACGGCATGACGGCCGCGTGCTGCGCATAGAAATGGGTAAGATCGGGGACCAGATCCTTGACGACCGGCATGTGCGGCAACGGATAGATCTTCACGTCGCCATCGACCTCATCGATGCCGTAGATACAGGCAAGCGTGTTGATCCCGCCGATATTCATAGAGCAAGATCCGCAGATCCCTTCCCGGCAGGACCGGCGGAACGTCAGAGTGGGATCGATCTCGTTCTTGATCTTGATGAGGGCGTCGAGCATCATCGGTCCGCAGCTATCGAGATCGACGAAATACGTGTCGACGCGCGGGTTCTCACCATCCTCTTCGCACCAGCGATAGATCTCGAACTTCTTGAGATTGGTGGCCCCTTCCGGCTTCGGCCAGGTCTTGCCGGTGCGGATCTTGGAATTCTTGGGCAGGGTCAACTGGACCATCGGACGCTCCGTCTGCTGTTCGTCAAAGACTTAGACCTTTTCGATACCGACCGAAAGGTCGCCGCGGCGAGATAAATCGCCGCGCAGGTGCGTTCAGCCCAGGAACGGCGCGACGCCGTCCCGGGCAAGGCAATCGACGGTCTGAGGCCGCGATGCGATGCGGATCACGCTTTCGGTCGTGGCCGCGGTCGGGCCGAGGACCGCGTCCGAGGCAAGACCGCGAAGTTCGGGCGTACTCGCATTGTCGATCACGCAATCGATCGCCGGCTGCAACGGGACGCCCGGAAACCAGTCGAGAACCACCCGGCTCACGACCGACCGCGCCGCCGAGCGGGTGACGTCGTCACGGCTTGCCGGCGTGCAGGCCGAGACTGTAATCGCGACGAGGAAAAGCGCGGGCCATTTCATCGCTGGTAGGGCCCGAATGGCGATGGTCCAAGACGACGGTTCATGCACCTTTGGTAGACCTCGTCCGGATTGCGCCCCGAGAGATAATCGCTCGTGACGCCGATATCGATGTCACCCACGGTGCCACGTGATCCGATGCCGATCCCGACGCTTCCGGTCGGACCTTCCGCACCGCGCGCACGCTCTTCGCAGACACGCGCGGCTGCATCGGGAGATTGCGGACCGCAGGCCGAGAGGCCTGCGATCAGCGCGACCTGCCAAGGGACGCAGCGAAGAGGCATCATTTCGACCTTTTGCCTCAATAGACCCGGGTCTTGGGTTTGATCTTGTCGAGATCGATCCCGCCTTCGTTATGGCCGAGCAGCGGGTTGAGATGCACCGGGCGGTATTCGAGATCCACCCCGCCATTGACGTAGGCGAGCGTGTGCTTGCGCCAGTTCTCGTCATCGCGATCCGGGTGATCCTCCTGGGCATGAGCGCCGCGGCTTTCCTTGCGGGCCTCGGCCGATACGATCGTCGCGAGCGCATTCGGCATGAGGTTCGTCAGCTCGAGCGTTTCCATCAGGTCCGTGTTCCAGACCATGGTCCGGTCGGTGACCTTGATGTCGTCGAGCTTGCCGGCGATCTGCATCATGTTCTCGACACCATGCTTCAGCGTGTCGTCGGCACGGAAGACGGCCGCGTCCTGCTGCATCGCGCGCTGCATCTCCAGACGCAGTTCGGCGGTGGCGACGTTGCCCTTCGCGTGACGCACGGTGTCGAACCGGTCGAAGGCCCGGTCGACCGACGATTGGTTGAGCGTCGGATTGGGGCTCTGCGCGTCGACCACCTCGCCCGCCTTGATCGCGGCGGCGCGGCCGAAGACCACGAGGTCGATGAGGCTGTTGGAACCGAGACGGTTCGCGCCATGCACGCTGGCACAGCCCGCCTCGCCGACGGCCATCAGGCCCGGCACGATGCGGTCGGGATCCTCGGCGGTCGGGTGAAGCACTTCGCCCCAGTAATTCGTCGGAATGCCGCCCATGTTGTAATGAACCGTCGGAAGGACCGGGATCGGCTCCTTCGTGACGTCGACACCGGCGAAGATCTTGGCCGATTCGCTGATCCCCGGAAGGCGTTCGTGCAACGCTTCCTTCGGCAGGTGGCTGAGGTTAAGGTGGATGTGGTCACCGTCCTTGCCGACGCCGCGACCCTCGCGGATCTCCATCGTCATGCAGCGCGAAACCACATCGCGGGAGGCGAGATCCTTGTAGGTCGGCGCGTAGCGTTCCATGAAGCGTTCGCCTTCGGAATTGGTGAGGTATCCACCCTCGCCGCGCGCGCCCTCGGTGATGAGGCAGCCGGCTCCGTAGATGCCGGTCGGGTGGAACTGCACGAACTCCATGTCCTGCAGGGGCAGACCCTGACGCGCGACCATGCCGCCGCCATCGCCGGTGCAGGTATGCGCGGAGGTGGCCGAGAAATAGGCGCGGCCATAGCCGCCTGTGGCCAGCACGGTCATCTTAGCATTGAAAACGTGAAGAGAGCCGTCCTCGAGACACCAGGCGACGACGCCCTGGCATTGCCCGTCCTCGGACATGATGAGGTCGATCGCGAAATACTCGATGTAGAATTCCGCGTTGTTCTTCAGCGACTGGCCGTAAAGCGTATGCAGGATCGCGTGGCCCGTGCGGTCGGCCGCGGCGCAGGTGCGCTGAACCGGGGGGCCTTCGCCGAACTGGGTGGTATGGCCACCGAAGGGCCGCTGATAGATCTTGCCGTTCTCGGTGCGGGAGAACGGCACACCGTAATGCTCGAGCTCGTAGACCGCCTTCGGGGCCTCGCGGGCGAGATACTCCATCGCATCCGTGTCACCCAGCCAGTCCGACCCCTTGACGGTGTCGTACATGTGCCATTGCCAATGGTCGTCGCCCATGTTGCCGAGCGAGGCGGCGATGCCGCCCTGCGCCGCGACAGTGTGCGAGCGGGTCGGGAAGACCTTGGTGACGCAGGCGGTTCTCAGTCCCTGCTCGGCAAGGCCCAGCGTCGCACGGAGGCCGGATCCACCGGCCCCCACCACGATGGCGTCGTAATTGTGAGTGGTGTAATCGTAGGCAGCCATTCTCTCGGCCCTCCGGAATTTAGAGCGCCAGCCGCACGAGCGCGAAGAGCCCGGCAGCGAGCGCGGCATATGAGATGCAGGTGACGGCGATGATCAGCGCGTGCCGGACGATGCCCTGGCAATAGTCCTCGATCATCACCTGGGCCCCCATCTTGAAATGGATCCAGCCGACCGCGAGGGTCAGTGCCGCCACGATGGCGGGGAACGGCCGGGAATACCATGCGACGACTTCGTCGTAGCTGGACCCCAGCACGGGACCGAAGGTGAAGATGAAGAGCGGAACGAGAATCAGGAGCCCCACGCTGCTTTTGGTCATCGCCCAGAAATGGTCGGTGCCGCTCTTGGCGGATCCGAGACCTTCGGCGCGCTTGCGATCTGTCATGTAGGCCATGTCGTTCTCCTCAGACGATGATCGCGGTCAGGATGGTCAGCACGACGGAGCCGCCGACGACACCCCAGCCGAGAATCTCGGCGGTCTTCAGGTCGAGGCCGCGCCCCGTATCCCAGTAGAGATGCCGAACCCCCGCAAGGGTGTGGTACCAGAGCGCCCAGAGCGAGAGGAACATCACGAGATCGCCGAACCAGGAGGTCAGAACCCCATCGGCGGTCGCGAAGGCGTCCGGACCGCTTGCCGCGGCGAGGAGCCACCAGGTCACCAGAATACCGCCCACGATCAATCCGTTGCCGGTGATCCGCGTCAGGATCGAGGTGACGGAGTTGAGTTGAGGGCGGTAGATCTGAAGATGCGGGCTCAACGGGCGCTTGCCCCGGTTCACGTCGGCCATGGGCTCTCCTTCATATGGATGGCGCGGTCGCGGATTCCTCCGCCAGTCACGTACCTTCTAGCGGTTTCCGCGGTCGTGTCACGGGTCCGGGCCGGGCAATTTCGCCGCAACCACCGAATTCCATCGGTTTTAGGACCATCCATGCGACAGACGTGATCACAAAACGCCACGTTGGTTTCGTCCTATTGCGCGCCGAGTTTCATGTCGGGCGAATAGGGCGCGTCGATCTCTTTCGTCACGGCCTGCGCGCACCGCATGACGCCATGCTCGGCATCGAAGGCGTAGGACGGGTCGCCGTAGAGCGTCCATCCCTTGGCGAGCGCCTCGCTCACCTTGTGGCAGAAGGCCGACGTGTCGTCGCCGGTCAGAAGTCTGTATATCATGTCGTCACCTCGGGAATGGCCAGACGCCCAGCCAGGCATGAATGCCCGCGACAACGAGGTAGACAACGATCGCGATCACGACAAGCCGGATGGTTCCGGCGGTCGTTCCGCCGCGATAGGGCTCCCACGCACCGTCGCGGGCATTGATGATGGGCATCTCCATGAGCGCCCAGACAAGCAGCGTGCCCCAGAGCACGAGCGAGGCGAGATCGCCGTTGACCAGAAGATGCAGCGCGGCCCAGAGCGCGAAGCCCCAGAGCTGCGGATGGCGGATCCTGCCCCTCAGCGGCGATTTCGAGTGCCCGAGCGCGAACAATCCGATGGCGAAGATCATGCCGAGATCGACGACAT
Source organism: Palleronia sp. LCG004 (assembly GCF_032931615.1). Classification (NCBI taxonomy): domain Bacteria; kingdom Pseudomonadati; phylum Pseudomonadota; class Alphaproteobacteria; order Rhodobacterales; family Roseobacteraceae; genus Palleronia; species Palleronia sp. LCG004. The sequence goes on along the minus strand of NZ_CP136759.1, from coordinate 779,389 downwards.
GCACGCCCCATTGCGGTGGCGACCACACAGGAACGAAGGCAGCGGCACGATAGCCCATGACCATCAGCACGACGGACAGCACGAGGAGAATCGCAAAGATCCCCTTCGACGCGCTGCCCATCCGCGCCGTCATCTCGGCGCGAGGTCCGGGTGCCACCCCCTTGAAGAGATGCGCCGCGATCCAGAGCGCAAGTCCCGCGATCAAAAGTGCCATCAGGCCGTCCTCTGCGCCGCTTCGTGCCGCGCGAGTGTGACGCGGGCGCGGTTGACGTGCAAGCTCTCGACGATCTGACCGTCGAGCACCGCGATCCCCTGCCCCGCCGCGAGGGCCTCCTCGTGCGCCGCGATGCGCCTCCGTGCGAGGTCGACCTCTTCCGCCGAGGGAGAGAAGACATCGTTGCAGATCGCGATCTGCGCCGGATGGATCAGCGACTTTCCGTCCATGCCGAGCCTGCGACCCTGCTCGCATTCCGCGCGCAGGCCGTCATCGTCGCGGAAGGCGTTGAAGACGCCGTCAATGCAGGGAATGCCCGCCATCCGCGCGGCGGCCAAACAGGATTGCAATGCCATCAGCAGCGGCATCCGGTCATCACCGGGATCGCAGCCGATTTCGGCGGCCAAGTCGTTCGTCCCGATGACGAGCCCCGCGACCCGGTCAGATGTCGCGATCTCGGCCGCCGAAAATACGCCGCGCGTCGTCTCGATCATCGCCCAGATGCGCGTACCGGCCGTCGCCGGACGCGCATCGAGTTCGCGCGCCAGCGCCGCGACGTCGCCCGGGCCATCGACCTTCGGCAGCAGGATGTGATCGGGGCTGCCATCCGCGATCTCGTCGAGATCGTCATGGCCCCACCGGGTATCGAGCCCGTTGATCCGCACGATCCGGGCCCGCTCTCCGTAGCCTCCCTGATTGAGCGCGGCAAAAAGGGATTTTCGCGCATTCTCCTTTTCCGCGGGCGCGACCGCATCCTCGAGGTCGAAGATGATCGCGTCGACCGGCAGCTCGCGCGCCTTTTCCAGCGCACGGGCGTTCGATCCGGGAATGTAGAGGACGGAACGCCATGATTGGCGGGGCTTGGACATCAGGGTTCCTCGGCAGAGACTGGATTCGGGCGAGACAGACCACGAAGGTCGTGCGCCCCGCAACCGTTAACGCCGCACGAGGCTGCGACCGGTCGCTTAGCCTCCGGTTGCCCGGCCCTGCACCAGACTGGATCCAGCGCCAACGACCGCAATTCAGGAGCCGCAATGAACCGTGACATGATGATCCTGACCCTCGGCATAGGCGTCATCGCGCTGTGCTATTCGGCCAAGCTGACCATCGAGGGCTCGCGCGCCGGCCTTGCCTTCGGACAGCCGCAATTCAATGGCCGCATTTCACCCTCGCCGTTTGATCCGCCCGACCCGATCCAGCGCTAGGCCAGCGCAGACCAGACGAGCCGGAGGCTTGCCGCGACGAGGAAAGCATAGGTCAGGCCAAAGAACAGCCGTTCCGGCACGCGTCGGTGCAGCCAGACACCGAGCGTCACGCCGAGGATCGCGAAAGGCGCGAGAACGAGATCGGCCAGCGCCGTTGCGCTCGAGAATGTGCCGAGGACGGCATAGAGCGCGAATTTCATGAGATTGATCGCCCAGAACACGATGACCGTCGTCGCCTGGTAGCGTTCCTTCCCCACACCGCGGGAGAGGAGGTAGACCGCTGCGGGCGGCCCGCCGGCATGGCTGATGAAGCTGGTAAACCCCGCCACCGCCCCCCAGAAGGCCCCCGCACCGCCACCGCCGGGCAGCCCCGACAGCGACAGCCATCCACGCGAACGGACGAGCTGGAAGGCCACGAAAGACAGCGCGACGACCCCGATCAAGAGCGCGATGACATCCGCGGGCGCGACGGTGAAGATCATGGCACCGATCACGACCCCCGGCACCGCCCCGAGCACGAGCCATCGCGCGGCCATCCCGTCCCACTTGCGCCAATAGGGTCTGAGCGCGGTCGCATCCATCAGCATGAGAAGCGGCAACATGACGGCAAGCGCCTCGGCCGGGCTGACCACGAGGACCAGAAGCACGGTCGCCACGAAGGCGGCACCCGATCCGAATCCGCCCTTCGATATTCCCGCGAAGATCGTCGCGGGGATCGCCACGGCAAAAAAGGATGCGGTCAGTTCCACGGTGTCGCGCACAGTCGCGTCGGAGCGGGGATCGAAGGCCTTCGGTGGAACAAGTGCGCATCCTTCGCGTCGTGCAGAAACCAGGCATCAACTCTTGTGGAGGATCGTAGCCATGAAACCAGTCGCAATCGCAACCGCATTGGTTCTCACCGCAAGCGGATCCGGAGTATGGGCGCAGGTTGCGGACGTGCCCCCTTTCGGTGAAGGCAGCGCCTTCGGCAGCTTCGAGGCCGACGCGGATGCACATCGCGCCTCCGACCTCATCGGCGCGGAGATCTACATGACCGAAGCCGAAATACCCGAGACGGTGGAGTTCGGCCCGGCAGATGATTGGTCGGAGTTGGGCGAGATCACCGACATCGTCATCGGCGAAGACGGATCGGTTCAGGCCGCGATCGTGGGCATCGGCGGCTTCCTCGGACTGGGCGAACGAGACGTGGCGGTCGATTTCGACCATGTCCATGCGGTTCCGGAGACCAACGGGTCCGGCGATCGCCTCTTCGTCGTTCAGGCGACGCGCAACGAGGTGGAAAGCGCGCCACCCTACGAGCCCGCCGAACTCTAGGTCGGCTCTCGCCTTGCGCCGATCCTGAAGGTGCAATAACCCTCGGCGCGACTTTTGCAATCATTGGGGATTTCCATGGCCAGGTCGAAAATCGCGCTGATCGGCGCAGGGCAGATCGGTGGAACGCTCGCGCATCTCGCGGCGATCAAGGAGTTGGGCGACGTCGTCCTGTTCGACATTTCCGATGGGGTGCCGCAGGGCAAGGCGCTCGACATCGCTGAATCGGGCCCGTCCGAGAAGTTCGACGTCGCGCTCAAAGGCACGACCTCCTACGAGGATATCGCCGGGGCCGATGTCTGCATCGTGACTGCCGGCGTGCCGCGCAAGCCCGGGATGAGCCGCGACGACCTTCTGGGCATCAACCTCAAGGTCATGAAATCCGTGGGCGAAGGCATCGCGAAGCACGCGCCCGACGCCTTCGTCATCTGCATCACCAATCCGCTCGACGCGATGGTCTGGGCGCTTCGGGAATTCTCGGGGCTGCCGCACCAGAAGGTCGTCGGCATGGCCGGCGTGCTCGACAGCGCGCGGTTCCGTCACTTCCTCAGTCTCGAGTTCGATGTGTCGATGCGCGACGTCAGCGCCTTCGTCCTCGGCGGCCACGGCGACACCATGGTGCCGCTCACGCGCTACTCGACCGTCGCCGGTATCCCGCTTCCGGATCTCGTGAAGATGGGCTGGACCACGCAGGACAAGCTCGACGAGATCGTGCAGCGCACCCGTGACGGCGGCGCGGAAATCGTGAGCCTTCTGCAGACCGGATCGGCCTTCTATGCGCCCGCCACCAGCGCGATCGAGATGGCCGAATCGTATCTGAAGGACCAGCGGCGCGTCCTGCCATGTGCCGCATGGTGCGACGGAGCCTTTGGGCTCAAGGGGATGTATGTCGGCGTGCCCGCGATCATCGGTGCGAACGGCATCGAACGCGTGATCGACATCCAGCTCGCCAAGGATGAGCAGGCGATGTTCGACAAGTCCGTCGACGCCGTCAAAGGGCTCGTCGAAGCCTGCAAGGGAATCGACGACAGCCTGACCTGATGATGGATCTGGCACTCCGGATCAGCGCTCGCCGCCAGGCGGCGAGCGCTCTCCCTGCCCCGGCGCGTGGTCTGTCGCGAGCAGGCCCGACCGACCGGGGTACGATGATTCAGACGCGGTCACTCCGCCTTTCATCGGAAAGCATCGCATGACGACGGGTCCGGAACGCGGCTTCGTTTTTGCGGCGACCGGCGAGGTCTATGTGACACTCGCACGTCGGGCCGCGCGGACCTTGCGGATCGCGATCCCCGACGCAGAAATCGACCTTTTCACGGATACGCCTACGGGCGATCCGGTCTTCTCTCAGGAGCACGCGCTGTCCGACGGGTTCTTTCGACCCAAGATGGAAGCGATGCGGAGGTCGCGTTTCGAGCGGACGATCATGCTCGATGCCGACATCCTGGTTCTTACCCCGATCCCCGAATTGTTCGACATTCTCGACCAGTACGAAATGGCGGGGGTTGCCGGGATCTCGCGCCGAAGAAAATTCTACGACCCGAAGGATCGGATTCCACGGGCCATTCCCAATGTGAATACCGGCGTGCTTGCCATCCGCAGGACGGAAGCGACGCAGACGTTTCTGGGAGAGTGGAACAGGCGCGTGCGGGAGAATGGCGACAGGCTGGATCAACCGGCATTCCGCAAACTCCTTTGGGAACTGAAACCGAAATTCCTGGTCCTGACCCAGGAATACAACCTCATGTACAAGAACTTCCTCGACATCTGGTTCGGCGAAATGGGGTATCCGCGCGTACTGCACGTGGCCGACCTGCATCGCCGGCCGCAAGGCGATCCAGAAACGCCTCTTACCCCCGAGGAAGCGCTGGGACGCGTTCGTGCGAACCATCTGGAGCGGCTTCGCGCCGCCGATTGGACGCTCGGAGGCGATCCTGCGTTGCGCACGCCTCTCCCCCCTCCCCCACATGTACAGAGCACGCGATCCCTGGCGCGAATGCTCGTGCAGTCGATCCGCAAACGCTAAACCACCTGCCACCGGGTTCAAGACTCACGATTTCCCTGCCGGCCGAACTCGTGCGGACGGCATGTGATCACGACTTGATTTCGTGTGATCACAGAGCGCGGATTTTTGCCGGATCCTCGGCAGGTGAGCGCTAAAGCGCTTTATATCCCTCCCGCGATACGTCATCCAGACTGTAACCAGACCAATCCGAGGACCGTGGCCGATGAATATTCACGAATACCAGGCAAAAGCGCTGCTCCGCGATTACGGCGCACCGGTGAGTGACGGCCGTGTCGTCACGCGTGCCGAAGATGCCAAGACCGCCGCAGGCGAGCTTGACGGTCCGCTCTGGGTTGTGAAGGCTCAGATCCACGCGGGCGGCCGCGGCAAGGGAAGCTTCAAGGAAGCAGATGCCGGCGACAAGGGCGGTGTGCGTCTTGCCAAATCAGTGGAAGAAGCCGCCGAGGAAGCGAAGAAGATGCTCGGCCGCACTCTCGTCACGCATCAGACCGGCCCGCAGGGCAAGCAGGTCGGGCGCGTCTATATCGAGGACGGATCGGGGATCGAGACCGAACTCTATCTCGCCCTTCTCGTCGATCGCCAGACGAGCCGTGTCGGCTTCGTCTGCTCGACCGAAGGCGGCATGGATATCGAGGAAGTCGCGGCCAGCACGCCCGAGAAGATCCTGAGCTTCAGCGTCGATCCGGCCACCGGCTATCAGCCCTTCCACGGCCGCCGCATCGCCTTTGCGCTCGGCCTTGAAGGGCCGCAGGTCAAGCAATGCGTCAAGCTGATGGGTCAGCTCTATGCCATGTTCATCGAGAAGGACATGGAGATGCTCGAGATCAACCCGCTGATCGTGACCGATCACGGCGATCTCAAATGCCTGGACGCGAAGGTGGGGTTCGACGGCAACGCGCTCTATCGCCATTCCGATATCGCCTCCCTGCGTGACGAGAGCGAAGAAGACAGCAAGGAGCTGCAGGCCTCGAAATACGACCTGAACTACATCGCTCTCGACGGCGAGATCGGCTGCATGGTCAACGGTGCGGGCCTCGCCATGGCGACGATGGACATCATCAAGCTGAACGGTGCCGAGCCTGCCAACTTCCTCGACGTGGGCGGCGGCGCGACCAAGGAGAAGGTGACCGAGGCGTTCAAAATCATCACCTCCGACAAGAACGTGAAGGGCATCCTCGTCAACATCTTCGGCGGGATCATGCGCTGCGACGTCATCGCCGAAGGCGTGATCGCCGCGGTGAAGGAAGTCGGCCTCAACGTGCCGCTCGTCGTCCGCCTCGAAGGCACGAATGTCGAGAAGGGCAAGGAGATCATCCGCAATTCGGGTCTCGACGTGATCGCCGCCGACGACCTCAAGGATGGTGCCGAGAAGATCGTCGCCGCGGTCAAGGGCTGATCGCCTCCCGGGCAAGACGGACGTGCACGTCGGAAGGATTTGACGGATGAAGAACCCACCTTCGGAACTTTCCCCCATCCTGCTCGGGACGGCCCTGCTGGGTGCGGGGCTCCTGCTGAGGCAATGGGAGCCCGGTGCGCTGTCGCTTCCCTCAAAGCCAGATGTCGTCCACCGCGATCGCGGACTGAAGCGCGCGGCGCGCAGGACCCGCGACGGGATCGCGCGTTTCCTGCCGTCGAACATGACCGGCAGCCTCGGTCGATCGCTTGCGATCATGGGGGCCGGCCTGGTCCTCGTGCGGCTGCTCGACATGGCCGTGGAAGACGACGAAACCCTTTTCTGATGATCGCCGGCCACCGCGCGCCGGCACCAAAGACTGACCAATGAAGGAGCCGACATGGCCATTCTCGTTGACGAAAACACCAAGGTGATCTGTCAGGGCCTCACCGGCTCGCAAGGCACGTTCCACACCGAGCAGGCGATCGCCTATGGCACGAAGATGGTCGGCGGCGTGACCCCCGGAAAGGGCGGCCAGACGCATCTCGACCTGCCGGTTTTCGACAGCTGCTTCGAGGCCGTCGAGAAGACCGGCGCGAATGCGAGCGTCATCTATGTCCCGCCCCCCTTCGCCGCCGATTCCATTCTCGAGGCGATCGAAGCGGGCATCCCCCTCGTCTGCTGCATCACCGAAGGGATCCCCGTGCTCGACATGATGCGGGTGAAACGGGCTCTCGAAGGGTCCGACACGATCCTGATCGGACCGAACTGCCCCGGTGTCATCACGCCCGACGCCTGCAAGATCGGCATCATGCCGGGCCATATCCACAAGCGCGGCAGCGTCGGCGTCGTGTCGCGGTCGGGCACCCTCACCTACGAGGCCGTGAAGCAGACGACCGATGTGGGCCTCGGCCAGTCGACCTGTGTCGGCATCGGGGGCGACCCGATCAAGGGCACCGAGCATATCGACGTGCTCGAATGGTTCCTTGCCGACGACGAGACCGAGAGCATCATCATGATCGGCGAGATCGGCGGTCAGGCCGAGGAAGAAGCCGCGCAATTCCTCGCCGACGAGCGCAAGGCCGGCCGCTGGAAGCCCACCGCGGGCTTCATCGCCGGCCGCACCGCCCCTCCGGGCCGCCGCATGGGCCATGCCGGTGCCATCGTCGCCGGTGGCAAGGGCGATGCGGAAAGCAAGATCGAAGCCATGAAATCGGCCGGCATCACCGTTGCCGACAGCCCTGCCACGCTGGGCCAGGCGGTGAAGGCCGCCATCGAGAAAGGGTAACGACCTTTCGCAAGCATTCGGGCCGGGCGCTTTTGGACAAGATCGCCCGGCCCCACCTGACGGACATGTGCTCGAAACAGCGAGCGTAACCGCTTTGAAAGACATTCGGCCGAGAAGTCGGCCATGACCGGGGTGCCAATGGACCGACATCATCGCGAAGACTTTGGTCCGGTGAACGCGGTCGGAACACGTCCGGAAGACCAAGGCAATGACTGAACCCGCGACCGATCTCCCCAGCTGGGCCCTCTGCATCGCGACGATCAATCGGTTGGAGGCGCTGAAGCATTGTGTCCGCCTGGCCCTGGACCAGACGCATCCACCGGCAGAGATCGTCATCTGCGACGCCAGCGATGATTGGGAAGCCAACCGAGACGCCATTCTTCAGGTATGCGGCACCCCTTCCGGGACAGACATCGCCTATCTCAAGGCCGAGAAGAAATCGTCGGCCTTCCAGCGGAACCAATGCATCGCGCGCGCTTCGGCGGAACTGCTCTTCCTCATCGACGACGACAGCTTCATGCATCCCGATTGCGCGGAGCGCATTGCCGAGATCTATCGTGCGGATGGAAACGGAATGGTTGCCGCTGTCGGTGCCGCACCATCGGGCGAGGATCCACGCAAGGTCCGTGACGGTGCGAGGAAGGTCACCGGCCACGGGGAGACAGGACAGCACGGGAAGGCCGGTTCGAGAAACGCGATTGTCGACTGGATCTGGAAACATGTCCTTCTCATGCGGGGAGAAGGCTTCTTCGTATTCTACGATGCCGGCATCGGTGTTGAGCGTGGTTCGGGCCAGCCCATCGCTGAGACGTATGACCGGAAGCATATTTCCGGATGGTCCCTCACGGTCCGCCGTGAGGTCGCCCAGAAGGAAATGTTCGACGCCCATCTCCTGGCCTATTGCCCGCTCGAAGACGCGGACGCCACGCATCGCTATCGGCGGCACGGTATCCTGCTGGGATCGAACCTCGGACGTATCTATCACATGAACGCGGCATCGGGCCGGATGAAGCGACGTCAGATCGCCGAGCTCCAGGTATCGAACATGGCCTACTTCATACGCCGCAGCAGCGAGAGTCTCGGTGAGGATCGCGGCAAGTTCTCGCTCCTGATGTCGCGTCGCATCCTCGCCGAGTTTCTGAAGGACGGGCTCAGCCGTCGGTTCGACTTTCCGCAGGCCCGCGGCGTGATCGCGGGCATCCGCAGATCACGGACGATATTCCGCCAGGGATCGGATGGGCTTGGCCCGTGGTACGAAGGTGTCCAGAAGGGCATTCTGGCGCGCCGATGAACATGACAAGCATCATCCCCTCCTCTCGCCGGACGCTCTCCAGAAGGGTCGGTGCAGCCCGGATCGCTTGTCTGCGCGCGGGCACGGAGGCGAGACGATGAGCATCCTCTCCGCCATCAGAACCTGCCTGCGCAAATACTTCGTCTTTTCCGGACGGGCGTCGCGGTCGGAATACTGGTGGTTCGCGGCCTTCGTACTCATCGGGAGCCTTGTGGCCGGGTTTCTAGACGGAATGCTCTTCGGATTTCAGCAGGTGGAGTACGATCCCGGGAGGATGAGCTACGAGTCGAACGGCCCGATCGCTGCGTTTTTCTCGCTTGCGACCTTCGTTCCGCTGCTCAGCGCAGGGTGGCGACGGATGCACGATAGCGGGCGTTCGGGGCTTTATCTCGTCTATCCGCTGATCGTCTTCGTCGGGATCTTCGTGTTCATCGGTGTCGTCGCCGGTTTCGAGCCGCTCCTGGCGGGACAGTTCACGAACATCCTGGCAGGCGGAAGTTTCCTGATCCTGGGGCTGGCCTTCTTTGTTTTCCTCGTTTCCCCCTTACTTGTGCTCTGGTGGCTGACACGACCGAGCGAGCCTTCGACAAACAGATACGGACCACCCCCGTACCATATCGACAGCCATCCGACTGACCCCGGAGAGATCCAATGACCGAGCAATCCCCGAACGAAGACTTCCAGCGGCAGAGCTTCGCCGAGGGGCACAACGCCGCCTATCTCGAACAGCTCTATGCGCGTTACGCCGACGACCCGTCGGCGGTGGACGAAAGCTGGCAACGCTATTTCGAGACGCTCGGAGATGCCGGCGACGCGGCGGCCGAGGCGAATGCGCCTTCCTGGGCCCGCAGCGACTGGCCGCCGCAGCCTTCGGATGACCTCACTGCCGCGCTCGACGGGCAATGGCCGGCCGATCCGAAGGCCGACGGCAAGGCGCTCGCCAAGAAGATCACCGACAAGGCGGAAGCGACCGGCACCAAGATCGGCGAGGAGCAGGTCAGGAAGGCAGTGCTCGACTCGATCCGCGCGCTGATGCTGATCCGTGCCTACCGGATCCGCGGGCATCTGGCAGCCGACCTCGACCCGCTCGGCATCCGTGACGTTCCGGAACATCCCGAATTGTCGCCGGAGGCCTACGGTTTCACCGATGCCGACATGGACCGGCCGATCTTCATCGACAATGTCCTCGGCCTCGAGGTCGCGACGCTCGGCAAGATCCTGAAGATCCTCAAGCGCACGTATTGCGGCACGTTCGCGCTGCAGTACATGCACATCTCCGATCCCGAACAGGCCGCCTGGCTGAAGGAACGGATCGAGGGCTACGGCAAGGAGGTCAAGTTCACCGAACAGGGCCGTCGCGCGATCCTGAACAAGCTGGTGGAAGCCGAGGGCTTCGAGAAGTTCCTCCACGTCAAGTACATGGGCACCAAGCGCTTCGGCCTCGATGGCGGGGAGGCGCTGATCCCCGCGATGGAGCAGATCATCAAGCGGGGCGGCGCGCTCGGCGTGAAGGACATCGTGATCGGCATGCCGCACCGCGGACGGCTGAGCGTTCTCGCCAATGTCATGCAGAAGCCCTATCGCGCGATCTTCAACGAGTTCCAGGGCGGCAGCTTCAAGCCCGAGGATGTCGATGGATCGGGCGACGTGAAGTATCACCTCGGCACGTCCGATGACCGTGAATTCGACGGCAACAGCGTGCATCTATCCCTAACCGCCAACCCGAGCCATCTCGAGGCGGTGAACCCGGTGGTTCTCGGAAAGGCGCGTGCCAAGCAGGACCAGCTGAAGGACGAGGAGCGCGAAAAAGTCCTGTCCGTGCTACTGCATGGCGATGCGGCTTTCGCGGGTCAGGGCGTCGTCGCGGAATGTTTCCAGCTGTCCGGTATTCGTGGCCACCGGACGGGTGGCACGATCCATATCGTCGTCAACAACCAGATCGGGTTCACGACCTCTCCGGCCTTCTCACGGACCTCGCCCTATCCCACGGATATCGCGCTGATGGTCGAGGCCCCCATCTTCCACGTCAACGGAGACGACCCCGAAGCCGTGGTCCATGCCGCCAAGGTCGCGACTGAATTCCGTCAGAAGTTCCGCAAGGACGTGGTGATCGATATCTTCTGCTATCGCAGGTTCGGCCACAACGAGGGTGACGAGCCCATGTTCACGAACCCGCAGATGTACAAGACGGTCAAGCAGCAGAAGACGACGCTGACCAAATACACCGAACGCCTCGTGAGCGAGGGCCTGATCCCCGAAGGCGAGATCGAGGACGCGAAGTCGAGCTTCCAGGCCCATCTCAACGAGGAGTTCGAGGCCGGGAAGGATTACAAGCCGAACAAGGCGGACTGGCTCGACGGGAAGTGGTCGGGGCTGAACAAGCAGGGCGAGAAGTACCAGCGGGGCAAGACCGCCATTCCCGGCGAGACGTTGCGGGATATCGGGGCTGCGCTCAGCACCGCCCCCGACGGGTTCAACACGCACCGCACGATCGACCGGCTGCTCGAAGCCAAGCGAGAGATGTTTGAAACGGGCGAAGGCTTCGACTGGGCCACGGCCGAGGCGCTGGCCTTCGGGTCGCTGCTGCTCGAAGGGTACCCGGTGCGTCTCTCCGGTCAGGATTCGGGTCGCGGGACATTCTCGCAGCGGCATTCGGCGCTGATCGATCAGCAGACCGAAGAGCGGTACTACCCGCTCAACAACATCCGCGAGGGCCAGAGCCAGTACGAGGTCATCGATTCGATGCTCTCGGAATATGCGGTTCTCGGGTTCGAGTACGGCTATTCGCTGGCCGAACCCAACGCGCTGACGTTGTGGGAGGCGCAGTTCGGCGACTTCGCGAACGGCGCGCAGATCATGTTCGACCAGTTCATCTCGTCGGGCGAGTCGAAATGGCTCAGGATGTCGGGGCTCGTCTGTCTTCTGCCGCATGGCTACGAGGGTCAGGGTCCGGAGCATTCCTCTGCCCGGCTCGAGCGGTTCCTGCAGCAATGCGGGCAGGACAACTGGATCGTCGCGAACTGCACGACGCCTGCGAATTATTTCCACATCCTGCGCCGGCAGCTTCACCGTTCCTACCGCAAGCCGCTGATCCTGATGACGCCGAAATCGCTGCTGCGCCACAAGCTCGCCGTCAGCAAGGCGTCGGACTTCACCGACGGGTCGAGTTTCCACCGCATTCTCTGGGACGACGCGCAATACGGCAACTCGTCGCTGAAGCTGCAGGACGACGACAAGATCCGGCGCGTCGTCATGTGTTCGGGCAAGGTCTACTACGACCTGCTCGAGAAGCGGGACGAGGAAGGGCTCGACGACGTGTATCTCCTGCGCGTCGAGCAGTTCTATCCGTTCCCGGCCCACAGCCTCGTCCGCGAGCTTCAGCGGTTCCCGAAGGCCGAGATGATCTGGTGCCAGGAAGAGCCGAAGAACCAGGGGCCGTGGAGCTATATCGAACCCAATATCGAGTGGGTTCTCAGCCGTATCGACGCCAAGCACAAGCGCCCGACATATACCGGCCGTCAGGCTGCGGCGTCGCCCGCGACGGGGCTTGCCTCGCAACACAAAGCCCAACAAGCGGCGCTGGTGAATGGCGCTCTGGGACTGGAAGGATAAGACGATGACCGAAGTTCGTGTGCCCACACTGGGCGAATCCGTCACCGAGGCGACCATCGCCACCTGGTTCAAGAAACCGGGCGACAGCGTCGAGATGGACGAGATGCTCTGTGAGCTCGAGACCGACAAGGTCACCGTGGAGGTTCCCTCCCCCGCCGCGGGTGAGCTGGGCGAGATCGTGGCCCAGGAAGGCGACACCGTCGGCGTCGACGCGCTGCTCGCGCATATCACCGAGGCGGGCAGCGGCGCCGGTTCGTCGAAATCGGGAGATGGTGGATCAAAATCCGCCGAGAAGAAGCCGAAGGACGAAGAGGAGACCCGCGCGGGCTATTCCGGTTCCGACACGCCCGAGGAAGAAGGAAAGCCTTCGGACGAGAGCGGGGGTGCTGGCGAAGAGATCGACGTGATGGTCCCGACCCTCGGGGAATCCGTGAGCGAAGCGACGATCGCGACATGGTTCAAGGCCGAAGGCGACCAGGTCGAGGCCGACGAGATGCTCTGCGAGCTCGAGACCGACAAGGTCAGCGTCGAGGTGCCCGCCCCCGCCGCCGGCACGCTCGGCAAGATCCTCAAATCCGAGGGCGAGACGGTCGAGGCGGGTGGCAAGCTCGCGACCCTGACGAAGGGCGGCGGCGGATCGTCTGCGCCGAAGCAGGACGAGCCCGCCGCGGAAGCCAAGTCCGAGAGCTCATCGAAGGGCGGCGCGGATATCGAGGACGCACCTTCGGCCAAGAAGGCGATGGCCGAGAAGGGCGTGAGCCGCGAGGACGTGAAGGGCACCGGCCGCGACGGCCGCGTGATGAAAGAGGACGTGCAGAACGCAGGTTCCTCGAAGAAGGCCGACGACAAGCCCGCCCCCACCCGTCCGGCAAGCCCCGCAGACGATGCCGACCGCGAGGAACGGGTCAAGATGACCCGTCTGCGCCAGACCATCGCGCGCCGCCTGAAAGAGGCGCAGAACAATGCCGCGATGCTCACCACCTATAACGAGGTGGACATGAGCGCAGTGATGGATCTGCGGAACGAGTACAAGGACCTCTTCTTGAAGAAGCACGGCGTGAAGCTCGGCTTCATGTCCTTCTTCACCAAGGCCTGCTGCCACGCGCTGCAGGAAGTCCCCGAGGTCAATGCCGAGATCGACGGGACCGACATCGTCTACAAGCACTTCGTGCATATGGGGATCGCCGTAGGCACGCCGTCGGGCCTCGTCGTGCCGATCGTGCGCGATGCCGACGCCATGTCCTTTGCCCAGATCGAGAAGACGATCAACGAGCTCGGTCAGCGGGCCCGTGACGGCAAGCTGTCGATGAACGACATGCAGGGCGGAACGTTCACCATCTCGAATGGCGGCGTCTACGGATCGCTGATGTCCTCGCCGATCCTGAATGCGCCGCAATCGGGCATTCTCGGCATGCACAAGATCCAGGAACGCCCGATGGTCGTCGGCGGCAAGATCGAGATCCGTCCGATGATGTATCTCGCGCTCAGCTACGACCACCGGATCGTCGATGGCAAAGGCGCGGTCACGTTCCTCGTCCGCGTGAAGGAAGCGCTCGAGGATCCCCGCCGTCTGTTGATGGATCTTTGACGGATGATATGCGGGGCCGGATCACCGGCCCCGCACCGTCTCGATCAATCGTTCGTCAAGGCCGGGATCTGATCGATGAGCGGCCTCACCGCTTCCATGCATGGTCCGATCGCCTCGTCGCCGCAGAAAACGCGCAACGACCTGTCGTCGCCGAGATCGAGGACGAAACCCGTCATCGCCTCACCCATCATCATCGGCCCGGGCGGGCCATGCGGTCGGGGCCGCCGATCATCGCCACCGCGTGAACTCTCAGGGGGACCGCGGCGGGCATCGGGCTCGCCCCTGTCTGCACCCGGATTGCGGTCGCTGGTCTCGGTGGAATTCGGATTGTCGTCGGATTGGGCGAGTGCCGGACCGGAAGCGGCAATCATGGCGATGCCACCGGCAATCAGGGCATGTCTCAACATCGAAAGGCCTCCTCTAGGATGTATTCTGTTCAACCCATGTGCGATCGGCTCTGTTCCGGCGCGGTGCCCGGCTCGGGGTTGATCCGCAAGGCTGCGCTTCCCGCGCTCGCGCTCCTGTCGGCCTGCGCCGTTCCGGTCGAACCGAACGTCACGGTGCGACATATCGAGTCGACGGAAAGCGCAGGGAACGGTGCGCGGTGGCATCTCTTCCTGTTCGACCCCAGCGCGCCCCGCGATCTGGACACGCGGATCGCGCTTGCCCGTGATTCCGTGCGTGGTAATCCGACCTGCCGATGGGTCGGCGCATCGAAAGACGAGATCGCGACGCAAACCATAGCGCAGGGGGCGCGTTACAGTGATACTGTACTCGCCGCGCCCCTCATCTGCGAAGGATAGAATGATGCAGGTCCTGATCCGTTTCGATACTGACGATGCCGACGCCTTCGTCGCCTCATACGCCGATGCCTCCGAGCGCCGCGATCAGGCGGGGCTGAGACAGCTTCAGCTCTGGCGCGAGAAAGGCACCTCGACTGTCTGGGGTCTTTTCGACGCGTCGGACCGCTCGCGGGTGGAGGAATGGCTTTCCTCCGAAAGGGGCCTGTGCAAGAGCTTGACCGGAACCGAGGCGCATTACCTCCGCACCGTCTGAGCATAGCCTCCGAAGGAACCGCGCATGACGACCGAACTCCTCGTTCTGATCCTGTCTGCCTTGCTGCAAGCCGTGCAGTTGGTCCTCTTCGCGGTTCCCGCCAATCTCGAACTCGGACCACGTACGACGATGGGGCCCCGCGATCCGCAGGACCTGCAGCGACCGAAGGATCAGATCCTGTCGCGTCGGACTGGCAGGATCATGCGGGCCTACGACAACCACAACGAAGCGTTGCTGCTCTTCGCGATCGCCGCGGTCGCGGTGACGCTGACCGGCACCGGCAGCGCCCTGACCGCGACGCTGGCGTGGATCTATCTTGCGGCGAGGATCCTCTACGTGCCGGCCTATGCCTACGGCTGGGTGCCGTGGCGCTCGTTCATCTTCGGGGCGGGTTGGATCGCGACCGTGCTCATGCTTCTTCTCGCCCTCCTCTGACTTCAGGAAAGACCAATGGCTAGTTACGACGTCATCATCATCGGCTCCGGCCCCGGCGGCTATGTCTGCGCCATCCGCTGTGCACAGCTTGGCCTCAAGACCGCATGCGTCGAGGGACGCGAAACGCTTGGCGGGACGTGCCTCAATATCGGCTGCATTCCATCCAAGGCGCTGCTTCATGCGACCGAGATGCTCCACGAGGCGGAGCACAACTTCTCGAAGATGGGCCTGAATGTCGACGCTCCGAAGGTCGATTGGTCCGCGATGCAGGCCTACAAGGACGACACGATCGGCCAGAATACGAAGGGGATCGAATTCCTCTTCAAGAAGAACAAGGTCGACTGGCTGAAGGGCTGGGCCTCGATCCCCGAGGCGGGCAAGGTGAAGGTCGGCGACGAGGTGCATGACGCAAAGAACATCGTGATCGCCAGCGGGTCGGATTCGGCCACCCTTCCCGGCATCGAGATCGACGAGGAAACCATCGTGAGTTCCACCGGCGCATTGTCGCTGAAGGAGATCCCGAAGAAGATGGTCGTGATCGGTGCGGGCGTCATCGGGCTCGAGATGGGCAGCGTCTATGCCCGGCTCGGAGCGGAGGTGACCGTGCTCGAATATCTTGACACGGTGACACCCGGAATGGACGGTGAGGTGCAGAAGAACTTCCAGAAATTGCTGTCGAAGCAGGGCATGAAATTCGTCCTCGGGGCCGCCGTTCAAGGTGCCGAAATAAGCGACGGCAAGGCCAAGGTCAGCTACAAGCTCAAGAAAGACGAGAGCGAAGAGACCATTGATGCCGACATCGTTCTCGTCGCGACCGGGCGCAAGCCGGTGACCAAGGGGCTCGGCCTCGAGGATCTCGGCGTCGAGACGACGGAGCGCGGTCAGATCAAGACCGACGATCACTGGAAGACCACGAAAGACGGGATCTATGCGATTGGCGATTGCATCGCGGGACCCATGCTCGCCCACAAGGCCGAAGACGAGGGCATGGCCGTGGCCGAGGTGCTGGCCGGAAAACATGGCCACGTGAATTACGGTGTCATCCCGAGCGTAATCTATACCCATCCCGAAGTGGCCAGCGTCGGACGCACCGAAGAGCAGTTGAAGCAGGACGAGGTGCCTTACAAGGTCGGCAAGTTCAGCTTCATGGGGAATGGCCGGGCCAAGGCGAATTTCGCCGCCGACGGTTTCGTCAAGATCCTCGCGCACAGGGAGACGGATCGCATTCTCGGCGCGCATATCATCGGACCGATGGCCGGCGACCTGATCCACGAGGTTTGCGTCGCGATGGAATTCGGTGCCGCGGCGGAAGATTTGGCGCTGACTTGCCACGCCCATCCGACCTATTCGGAAGCAGTGCGTGAGGCAGCCCTCGCTTGCGGAGACGGTGCGATCCATTCCTGAGGATCGTCATCAGCTACAGACGATACGGGGGGCCGGTTGGCCCCCCGACTTTCATTTCAATCGGCAAAAGTGAACGGGTGGACATATCCGCCCCGTCGAAAGGTCAAAGACCCTCGGGATACCAGTTGCCGATATGAACTTCGGTCCCGGCCCCGGCCTGTTGCAGGAGTTCGGCAAAAGCCTCGGGATCCTGCGTGCCGCCGTCCCGACCACGGTAGTGGTACGGATAGACATGGGCCGGAGCGAATTCGGCAACTGCGTCGGCTGCCTGCTCAACCGCCATCGTGAAGGGCAGGTTCATGCTGACGAAGGCCAGGTCGATATCCTTGAGCGCGCGCATCTCCGACGTCCCTTCGGTATCGCCCGAGACATAGACCCGCATACCGTCGATCGCGAGGACGTAGCCGTTGTCTCGCCCCTCGGGATGGAAGTCGAGCCGTCCTTCGGTGATGTTGTAGGCCGGAACCGCCGTGATCTCCACCCCGAGCGCGTCGGTGGAATCACCGTTGGCGACCTGCTGCGTCATCATCTGAAGAGCGCTGGGAAGCATGTCGTAGACTGCGATGTTCGTGATCATCTGCGTCTTGCCGGCGGTGATCTCGGACAGCAGTTCCGGATCGTAATGATCGCCATGTTCATGCGTGATGAGAACGAGATCGGGATCGGGCATATCCTCGTAATCCGCCTCGGCACCGACTGGATCGACGAGGATGACGCCGGCGGGCGTCTCCATCCAGAAGCTCGCATGGGAAATCGGATGCACGACGATCTCGCCGCTCTCGGTCGGGAAAGTATCTGAGGTCTGGGCAGCGGTGGACACGGGGATCGTCAGAATCCCCGTGAGCGCCAATGCGCCACCGATCGTCAGGAAGTGTCTGCGGGTTGTCATGGCGTCCTTTTCCTCGGGCCTTGGAACGGCTTCAAAGATAGGGCCCGGTGCGGCCCACGGCCACTCTCCCGGCAGCTTTCCGCTTTCAATCCCTGTGACCGTGCCGCATGTTGCGGCGATGGAATGGTTGACCGACACCAAGATCCCCGTCGGCCGGATCGCCGGCATCGCGTTCGACTGGCTGCAGATCAACGGGGCAGCAGTCTTCGACGGCATCGCCATTTTCCTCGAGGGTCTGATTGACATCCTGCTGGCGCTGTTTCTCAGCCCACCGGGCATCGGATGGCTGACCGGTGCCGAGGATTACGTCCCGGCCTATCCGGCCGAGTATCACCCGCTTCTGGTGATCGCCGTCTTCGCGGGCCTCACGTGGTATCTTCAGCACCGCTGGCAGGTTTGCCTTCTGGTGATCCTCGGGTTTCTCTTCGTCCTGAACCAGGGATATTGGGAGGAAACGAGCGAGAGCCTGACCCTGGTCCTGTCGGCCTGCGTCGTCTGCATGGGGCTGGGTGTGCCGATCGGAATTGCGGTGGCGCATCGTCCGAAGCTCTATGCATGGGTGCGGCCGGTCCTCGACCTGATGCAGACGCTGCCGACCTTCGTCTATCTCATCCCGGCAATCGTCTTCTTCGGAATCGGCATGGTGCCCGGCCTCATGGCGACGGTGATCTTCGTGCTGCCGGCCTCGATCCGGCTCACGCATCTCGGGATCTCGTCGACGCCCAAACCGCTGATCGAAGCGGCACAGGCATTCGGCGCAACGCCGCGGCAGTTGCTCTGGAAGATCGAACTGCCGAGCGCCCTGCCCCAGATCATGGCCGGCCTGAACCAGACCATCATGCTGTCACTGTCGATGGTGGTGATCGCGGCGCTCGTGGGCGCGGACGGGCTCGGCGTGCCGGTCGTGCGGGCTCTCAATCAGGTCAATACCTCGCTCGGCTTCGAGAGCGGCTTCGTCATCGTGGTCGTGGCGATCATCCTCGACCGCGCGCTCAGGGTTCGGCAGCGATGAGGGTCGAAGGTGCCTGCCATTGCGGCCGCATCCGCTTTGCCGCCGAACTGCCCGATGGGCTTGCCTCGGCGCGCCGCTGCGATTGCCCGTTCTGCGCGATGCGGGGTGCCGTCGCGGTAAGCGCGCCGATCGAGGACTTCGATATCATCGACGGGGCCGAGCATCTGAAGCTCTATACCTTTAACACCGGGACGGCGCGCCATTACTTCTGCCGGCATTGCGGCATCTATACCCACCATCTTCGACGTTCGAACCCCGACGAATACGGTGTGAACCTCGCCTGTATCGAAGGCGCGACGCCCTTCCTGTCCGAAGTCAACGTCACGGACGGCCAGAATCATCCATCAGACGGCGCGCCGCCCCGGATCGTCGGAACGCTGAGATACGAGCCCCGCGAATGAAAGAGCCTGCCGTCATCTTCGACAACGTCTCCATCGTCTTCGGAGACAATCCCGAGGTTGCGCTTCCCATGATGGACGAAGGTCACGATCGCGCCACGATCGAGCGCGAGACAGGCCAGGTCCTCGGCGTGCACGATTGCAGCCTGAACGTGCCCGAAGGCGAGATCCTCGTGCTCATGGGATTGTCGGGATCGGGCAAGTCGACGCTGCTCCGGTCGGTCAACGGTCTCGCCGACGTCGTCAGGGGCGAAGTCCGCCTGCGCCGCGGCGACGAAATGGTCAGCGTCACATCCGCGAAGGCGCGCGACCTACGCCGGATGCGTCTTGACGACGTGTCCATGGTCTTTCAGCAATTCGGCCTGCTTCCCTGGCGCAGCGTCGCCGAGAATGTCGGCCTCGGGCTCGAACTCGGCGGTCTGTCAAAGGCGAAGCGGCGCGACAAGGTGCTCGGGCAGCTCGAACTCGTCGGTCTCTCCGATTGGGCCGACAGGAAGGTCGGCGATCTATCCGGGGGCATGCAACAACGCGTGGGCCTCGCCCGCGCCTTCGCGACCGATGCGCCGATCCTCCTGATGGACGAACCGTTCTCGGCGCTCGACCCGTTGATCCGCACGCGGCTGCAGGACGAACTGATCGACCTGCAGAAGCGTCTGAGCCGCACGATCGTCTTCGTGAGCCACGATCTCGACGAGGCGTTCAAGCTCGGCGACAGGATCGCGATCATGGAAGGCGGGAGGATCTCGCAACACGGTAGCCCGAGGGAAATTTATCAAGCGCCGGCAAATGAATACGTGGCGAACTTCGTGGCCCACATGAACCCGCTTGGAGTTCTCTGTGCGCGGGACGTGATGGAGACTGCCGACCCGGACATGCCAGCTGAGGGAATCCACCCCGAGACCGCGATCCATCAGGTGATGGATGCGTTGCGCGATGATCGACGGACGATCGGCGTGGTAGAGGATGGAGCGCTCATCGGACAGGTCAGCCGCCGTTCGATCCTGGATCGGCTCGCGGATCCCGGACGATCAGGGAACGGATGATCCGAGGCTGCGTTCCCCCGCGCATTCTCAGGGGGAGCGCATGACCCGGATCACGGATATTCTCGACGATCTCGACAAGCTGACGCGAGAAAAAGACGACACGATATGCGTGGCCGAGGTCAAGGACAGCATCGGTCACCGTGGCAGCGGTGTCCTGGTCTTCCTTCCGGGCCTCATCGGAATGTCGCCGCTCGGGGGGATTCCGGGCGTCCCCAGCTTGATGGCGGTGATCGTGCTGATCTTCTGCCTGCAGATCGCGATCGGAAAACGGGCGCTCTGGCTACCGTCTGTCCTGTCGCGTCGATCGGTCAATCGCGACAAGCTTTCGTCGGCGGTCGAAAAGACGCGCGGAGTCGGAAAATGGATCGATCGACATTTCGGCGGGCGTCTGGAGCTACTGACGGGACCCTGGGCGATCAGGTTCGCGGCACTTCTCTGCGCGGCCTTGGCCTGTACCGCGCCCCCCCTCGAAGTCGTACCGTTCGCAGCGGCGATGCCGATGGCGGGAATCGCTGTGTTCGGCATCGCGATGACGCTGAAGGACGGTGCCGCGATGCTGATCGCCGCGATTCTTGCCGCAGGTGCCCTTTACGGTGCGTTTCTTCTTATGCCGTAAGTGGACGCTGCAAAAGCGGCATGACGAGCGACATGTCCGGTCCCCGTGCCTGCCCCGTCACGGCAAGCCGCAGCGGCATGAACAGTGACTTGCCCTTTCGACCCGTTGCCTGACCGACGGCCTTGGTCCAGTTCGACCAAGTTTCGGGGCCATAGGGATGTGCGGGCAACATCTCCAGAGCCTGTTGCCAGAACATGCGATCCTCTTGTTCGACAATAGGTTCGACACCGTCATGGAAGATCGCCCACCATCGAACCATGTCGCCGCGCGTCTCGATATTTTCGCGGACGACATCCCAGAAATCTCGCGCGATCTCGTCAGGAACTCCGAGCACGCGAATATCCGTGGCAACATGCTCGAACGGCTTCGACGCAAGGACACGCGCGGTCAACGGCTTGAGATCCTCGGAATCGAATTTCGTGGGGGCCGATCCGAACCGCGAAACCTCGAAGCCATCGGCGATCTCGGCAAGTGAGCCGCGCAGTTCGACCGGATCGGAAGAGCCGAGCCGCGCCATGAGCGACAGGATCGCGAGACGTTCGATCCCGGCTTCGCGGAAATCCCTGAGCGAGAGCGTCCCGAGCCGTTTCGACAGCGCCTCGCCCTGTGGGCCCGTCAGCAACGAGTGATGCGCGAAGGACGGGTGGTCATGCCCCAGCGCTTTCATGATTTGGATCTGCGTCGCTGTATTCGTGACGTGATCGCTTCCCCGCACGACATCCGTCACGCCCATCTCGGTGTCGTCCACCACCGAGGCGAGCGTGTAGAGCACCTGACCGTCGCCCCGGATCAGCACCGGATCACTGACACTCGCCGCGTCGATCGAGATGTCGCCCAGAATCCCGTCGTTCCACTCGATCCGCTCCTGGTCGAGCTTGAAGCGCCAGTGCCCGGCACCACGCTCGGCCCTCAGCCGGTCGCGATCCGCCTCGGATAGACTCAGCGCCGCGCGATCGTAGACGGGCGGCCGGCCCATGTTCAGCTGCTTCTTGCGCTTGAGATCCAGCTCGGAGGGCGTTTCGAACGCTTCGTAGAGCCGCCCCTCCGCGCGCATCTTCTCAGCCGCCTCGGCGTAGCGGTCGAGCCGCTTGGATTGCCGCTCCACCCGGTCCCAGGTGAGACCGAGCCATTCGAGATCTTCCATGATCGCATCGGCATAGGCTTCGGTCGATCGCACGGGATCGGTATCGTCCAGTCGCAGGATGAAGGTGCCGCCCGCTTTCTTGGCTATGAGCCAATTGAAAAGCGCCGTGCGCAGGTTGCCGATATGCAGATATCCCGTCGGAGACGGTGCGAAACGGGTGGTGGTCATCAACGTTTCTCCTTCCGACGCGCTATCTCACAGGGGTATCCGATTGTCTAGAATGTGGCGACGCTGCGGACTTGCATCCGGCAGCGGCACGACCATTCTAAACGCGCGACCCTTCTTTCGACGAGTGTTAAATGCGCGCACACATCCTGACGATCACGCTCAATCCGACGGTCGACTTCTCGACCGCCACGGCCAACGTCGTGCCCGAGCTGAAACTCCGCTGCGCGGAGCCGCAGATAGATCCGGGCGGCGGCGGCATCAACGTCGCACGCGCGATCCGGCTGCTCGGAGGTCAGGCCGTCGCGCTCATCGCGATCGGCGGATCGACCGGCGCGCAACTGCTGCAGCGGCTCGCGCATGAAGGCGTTGCCACCGTCGCCTTTCAGGGCCCGGGCGAGACGCGACAGTCGATCTCGGTTATCGACGAAGGAACGCAGGCGCAGTACCGGTTCGTCATGCCAGGCCCGCAATGGCACGAGGACGATGTCCGTCGCGGCCTGAACTCCATCGATCAGGCGACCGGCGACGATACGTTGGTGGTGCTGTCCGGCTCGCAGCCGCCCGGTGTCGCCAAGGATTTCCCCTCGATCCTCGCCGATCATGTCGGCGACCGGGGGGCGCGGCTAATCGTCGACACGTCCGGCCCGGCCCTCCGCCACCTAGTCGAAAAACCGCATGCCTCGCTTCATCTCCTGCGGATGGACGATGCCGAGGCCGAGGACCTCGCAGGGCGGTCACTGCCGAGCGTCGAGGATACCGACGCCTTCTGCCGCGATCTCATCTCGCGCGGGGTCGCGCGCTCGATCATCGTGGCGCGCGGCGCGGACGGCTCGGTCCTCTCGACCTCCGAGGGATCGTGGCATTCTGTCGGTGCCCCGGTCGAGGTCCGCTCCAAGGTCGGGGCCGGCGACAGTTTCGTCGGGGCCTACACGCTCGGGCTTGCCGAGGATCGCGATCCCGGAGAATGCCTGCGCTTCGCCGTGGCGGCCGCCTCGAATGCCGTGATGACGGACGCGACGCGCCTCTGCGACCGCGAGACGACCGACCGCCTGATGCGCGATTGCACGTTGCGCAAGCTGTGAGCCGCTGGAGCGAAGCGACCGCGCCCGATCTTGACGAGATCGAGGCAATGGCACTGCGGGCGGTCGAAGCCCTGCCTCCCGATTTCGCGAGTGCCGCACGGGACGTGCTGCTGCATGTCGTCGATCTCGCCCCCGACGACATGCTCGACGACATGCAGATCGACGATCCCTACACGCTCACGGGTCTCTACGACGGCATCCCGATGACGGAGAAATCGGTCTTCGACCAGCCGACCCGACCCGATACCGTCTGGATCTTCCGCCGCGCGATCCTCGACGAATGGATCGAACGCGGCGACGTGACGCTGGGGGATCTCGTGACGCATGTGGTCGTCCATGAGTTCGCCCATCACTTCGGATGGTCCGACGACGACATCGCCGCGATCGACGAATGGTGGACCTGATCCGGCGCTCTGGACTTCGGATTATCCATCTGCGCCTATGAACCACGACAAGGGGGACGCAGATGGCAGATTCCACGTCGAAGGACGAACAGCAATCGGGTAGCAAGTCGACGGTCTACGCCGCGCTCGCCGCCAATCTCGGAATTGCAGTCACGAAATTCATCGCCGCCGCGATCTCGGGCTCATCGGCCATGCTGGCCGAGGGGATCCACTCGATCGTCGATACGGCGAATCAGGGTCTGCTGCTTCTCGGAATGGCGCGTGCCAAGAGGCCCGCCGACGAGAAGCACCCCTTCGGCTATGGGCGCGAGATTTATTTCTGGGCCTTTGTCGTTGCCGTCCTCATCTTCGCGCTGGGATCGGGTCTGTCGATCTACGAAGGGATTCGCGCGATTCTGCATGGTGAGTCCGAACATGGCAGCGTGCCGTGGATCCCGCTCGTCGTGCTGTCGGTTTCGCTGTGCTTCGAGGGATATTCGCTGTCGGTCGCGATCCGCGAATTCCGCCAGACGCGCAAGGGGCGCGGGCTCTGGCGCGATCTGACCGACATGAAGGATCCCTCGATCTTCGTGGTGCTTGCCGAGGACAGCGCGGCCTGTGCGGGGCTTCTCGTGGCGGCGGCAGGTGTGCTGCTTGCATGGCTCACCGGCAATCCGCTCTGGGACGCGGGCGCATCCATCGTCATCGGCGTCATCCTCGGGATCGTGGCGTTCCTGCTCGCGATCGAGGTCAAGGGCCTCCTCGTCGGCGAGGCGACCGATCCCGACCTCGTGGAGCGGGTCGAGACCAAGGTCGCCTCCCTGCCCGAGATCGACGCCGTCAACGACATCCGCACACTGCATCTCGGCCCGCACGAGATCCTGCTGACCATGAGCCTAGACGTTGTGGACGATGTGCCGTCGCAAAGGATCGAGGCATTGGTCACCGAGATCGAGACGAACATCCAGGAACGCTTTCCGGACGTCGAACGCATCTTCATCGAGGTGCAGTCGCGCAAGGACCACATGAGCCTGGAAACCGAGGCGGGCACGACCTCCTGAAACGCAAAACGCCGCCCCGGGGGCGGCGTTCGGCATAGATCGATGAAAGGCGCTGGCCTTACTTGATCTTGCCTTCCTTGTATTCGACATGCTTGCGCGCGACCGGGTCGAACTTGCGGATCGACATCTTCTCGGTCATCGTGCGAGCGTTCTTCTTCGTCACGTAGAAATGGCCGGTATCCGCCGTCGAGTTGAGACGGATCTTGATGGTGGTTGGCTTCGCCATGGTCTCTCTCCTCGACGCTCGGAACGGGCGTCTCAAAAAATCTGCTGGATCGAACGCGTCTTTTACGCAGCTTCGCGGAATAGTCAACCATCACGAGGCAGATATGCGCGGATGGACTGTAAGCCGGATCCTGTCCGCCGGGATCTCTCCCGGACGGGATGGTCATTCATCTGGGCCCGCCGTTGCCGGCGGGCTCTAGCTGCCTACCCGGACCGCCGGGGAGAAGAAGCCCCTGGAATGTCGCCATTCCGCGCGGTCCCTATTCGGCATTGCTCCCGGTGGGGCTTGCCATGCGGGTCGGGTTGCCCCGCCCCCGGTGGGCTCTTACCCCACCGTTTCACCCTTGCCGCCCGCGATGGACGGCGGTCTGTTTTCTGTGGCGCTTTCCGTCGGGTTGCCCCGCCCGGGCGTTACCCGGCACCGTCTCTTCCTGGAGTCCGGACTTTCCTCGCACGAGCCAATGTCCCGCACGCGACCATCCGTCCATCCGCGCGCCGCATCGCCTAGCCCGACGCCCCCTTCCGGTCAACGGGGAAGTCACGGGCAAGACCATGGGCGATGGCCTCGTCCCTTGCGTCGCGCGGACCGCATGCCCAGGGCCGGTGCCTGAGCCTCAGCGCCGCGAGCAGAATCGCGGGATCATCGGTCGCCGTATATCCCGCGCGCCTCATGTCGTCGACGAACCTGCCCGTCTGGAGCGAGCTCGGCGTCGGAGCCGCAAGGCCCCGCATCGCCAACCGCGCCCAGTCGAAGCGCCGACCGGGATCCGCCTTGCGGCCCGGGGCGCAATCGGAATGGCCAATGATCCGCTCCCGCGGGATGGACCAGCGCGACATGATCCCCCTTAGCATCTCCTCGAGCGCATCCATCTGCGCGGCCGCGAATGGCGACCGGCCGTCATTGCAAAGCTCGATCCCTACGGAACGCGAATTCACATCCACGACACCCCCCCATGCCCCCGCTCCCGCATGCCAGGCGCGTACGTCCTCGGGCACCATTGCGTGGACGATCCCATCCGGATCGATAAGATAGTGGGCCGAGACCTCAGCAACCGGATCGCAGAGCCGGTCGAGCGCAGAGCCCGTATCGGTCATCGCGGTGAAGTGGATCACAACAAGATCGGGCCGCACGCCGCCCCGGCGCGGGCCCTGGTTCGGCGAGGGATGATCGCGAAGGATCAGCCCCGCGCCGCGCGGAACGGGGTCGGATCCCAGCCACAGGCGAAACCGTCACCGTCCGGGTCGAGGTTCAGACGATCGCGTTCCGGTCCGCCACGCTCCAGAAAGGCTTCCTGCGCGAGGTCGGGAGAGGCATAGCCGGCACAGGCCCGGGCCGAGCGCGATTGCGCCCCGATGCCGCCGCGGCGATAGATCGGCTGACCGACGGCGTTCGACGTCTGCAGCGCATAGGCGACGATGTTGGGCCCGTCACTGCCGCGGCGCGTCGGTACGGCGGTCGGTTGGATCACACGATAGGCCTGTGCCTGCCGCGCGAGACGTTCGGCGTCTGATTCGATGCTTTCCCGCGCCGAAACGGCGGCAAAGCTCTGTTCGTCCGAGATACCCGGATTGTTCGCATCCACGGCAGCCGAGGAGGCCGCGGCGCTCGTACCGTCGAAACGGGGGGCGGCATCGCGTGCATCGCCCGTGGGGAGACCTGCCGCGCTCAGTTCCGTGGAAGAGATGACGGGCTCGGAGGAGCCGGGGCCGCTCATGGGGAAGCCGCTTTCCTGCGCGGAACGTGCACGCTCGTAATCCTGATAGCTGCCGAAACCTACGCCCGAGCCGTAATCGACGGGCCCGCCAATGGGCTCGTCGGAATACCGCGGGCCCGGCCCGCAAGCCGTCAAAAAGCCGAGAGCGAGGCAGGCATATCTCAACATCGGTGTCGTCCCTTCGACCGAAAGATCGACCCCGATCCTACCACCACCGCGCGGGCTTGGCCACAAATCCGGCCGATTGCTCCAGCGTATAGGCCATGTTGAGGAGATCGCCTTCCTCCCACGGCCGCCCGATAAGCTGAAGGCCCAGGGGCAGTCCCTGCCTATCCTGCCCCGCAGGCACGCTGATGCCGGGAAGCCCCGCGAGGTTCACGGTCACGGTGAAGACGTCGTTGAGATACATCTGCACGGGATCGGCCTCGACCGTCTCGCCGATGCCGAAGGCGGCCGACGGAGTCGTGGGCGTCAGGATTGCGTCCACCCCTTGGGCGAAGACCTCTTCGAAGTCGCGCTTGATGAGCGTACGGACCTTCCGTGCGCGGTTGTAATAGGCGTCGTAAAAGCCCGCGCTCAGGACGTAGGTGCCGATCATGACGCGGCGCTTGACCTCGTCGCCGAAGCCTTCGGCGCGCGTCTTTTCGTAGAGCTCGAGGATTCCGTCGCCCTGCTCGAGCGCGGCCCTGCGGCCGAAACGAACCCCGTCGTAGCGCGCGAGGTTCGATGACGCCTCTGCGGGCGCGATCACGTAATAGCAGGCAAGCGCGTATTTCGTATGCGGCAACGACACGTCGACGACCTTCGCGCCGGCATCCTCGAGCATCGCGCGGCCATTGGCCCAAAGCGCCTCGATTTCTTCAGGCATTCCATCGGCATGGTATTCGCGCGGAATGCCGATCGTCTTGCCACGGATGTCACCGCTGAGCGCCGCCTCGAAATCGGGGACGGGCAGATCGGCGCTCGTGCTGTCGAGCGGATCGTGCCCCGACATCGCGCGCAGCAGGATCGCGGCGTCGCGCACATCCTTGGTCATCGGGCCCGCCTGATCGAGGCTCGAGGCGAAAGCCACGATCCCCCAGCGAGAGCAGCGTCCATAGGTGGGCTTGATTCCGACGGTGCCGGTGAAGGCCGCGGGCTCGCGGATGGAGCCGCCCGTATCGGTCCCAGTCGCCGCAAGGCAGAGATCGGCGGCGACGGCCGCGGAGGACCCGCCCGAGGATCCGCCGGGCGTCAACTCGCGCTCGTCGATCTTCCACGGATTGACCGCGGGGCCATAGACGCTCGTCTCGTTCGACGAACCCATGGCGAATTCGTCCATGTTGAGCTTGCCAAGCATGACCGCTCCGCTCTCCCAGAGCTGGCGCGTCACGGTGGATTCGTATTCAGGGCGGAACCCTTCGAGGATGCGGCTTCCAGCTTGGCTGGCCACACCCTTGGTGCAGAAGAGATCCTTGATTCCGAGCGGAATACCGCAAAGCCCCGGCGCGTCGTCCTGCTTCAACCGCTCGTCTGCAGCTTCGGCCATCTGCATGGCCAGATCGGCTGTCGGATGGGCATAGGCGTTGAGCGCCGTTCCAGCCTCCATCGCCGAAAGGCAGGCCTCGGTGATCTGGCGGCTCGTCACCTCCCCCTTGCGGAGGCGGCGGCGGGCTTCGGAGATGGTCAGCGTATTGAGATCCGACATGCGATTATTCCACAACCTTCGGCACGGCAAAAAAGCCCTCGCGGGCGTCGGGCGCGTTGGCCAGAACCTTCGCCTGCTGATCGCCGTCCGTGACCACATCCTCGCGACGCTTCAGCCGTTGAGGCGTCACGCTCACCATGGGCTCCACGCCGTCGACGTCGACTTCGCCGAGCTGTTCGATGAAGCCCAGGATGGTGTTGAACTCGGCGGCGAGCGCGTCGAGGCTCTCGGGCTCCACGCGGATCCGCGCGAGGCTCGCCACGCGGGCGGCGGTGTCTTTGTCGATCGACATGTGCGGGGCACCTCAGCGACTTGTCCGGGTATCGCCCGCTCCTATCCCCGTTGCCGGACCCTTTCAACCCGGTCGCGCCTGAGCACCGTGATCATCCAGCCCAGCATCACAGCGTTGAAGAGATGCCATGCGAAATGGGTGCCGGTGGGCAGCGCGGAACATAGCGGATGGTCCAGCGACCGGAAGACGAGGGAGAGCGTCAGGATCGCAGCCCCGATTGCCAGTCCGCGCGCCACTTGCGGCAACCTGCGGCGCAGCAGCGCGGCGTAAAGGAGGATCCCTGCAGGGACGGGCCAGTAACTCGCCGAGATATCGAAGCCCGGCAGCCGCGCGAAGATCGCCCCTCCGACCGCCAGCCAGAGCGCGAAGACCACTACCCCGAGCATGGAGATCGCCACGGACCACCCGAAATAGCGGCGGTTCGCCGCAAACACGTAGGTCAGGATGAAGATCCCGATCGGTACCGTGTCGGCCAGTGCCGCCCAAGCGGTTGCATGGGTATGAAAGAGCCACGACCCGATCCCGATCGCGAAAAGGATCGCACAGAGCACGGCCTCGATCCCCCTGCTCTTCGGCCAGAGCCAGAGCGCGACCACGATGAAGGCCAGGTTGGTAAACGCGTTGACGGGCTCGGCCCAGTAGCTCGCGCTCAACCGTTCGCAGTAGATGTCGATGGGGGCGGTCCAATCCATGACCACGATTAGGCCACCGGAGCCCGCCGAGGCAAGACGGGTGCCTTGCGCCCAATCGTCGCCCGCGGCGTCCTATCCGCGAAGAACCGGGGCTCCGTGAATGATCCGGCCGGGGGCGATCACGCTCGCATAATATCCACCGTGACCGCGAACCGCCGAGTACCCGCCAGGCCCGAAGGTCTCCTCCATCCTCGAACATGGCGGACAGGGCCCCTCGACGAAGACGACCGCGTCGCCGATCCGGACCTGAGCCTTGCGCAGAGCGGCTAGGTTGATGCCCGACACCACGATGTTCCGGCGAAGATCGGCCGGACGCACATCCGGGCGACCCAGAAGACCGGCGATGACGGGCAGATGCTCTGCCTGAATCAGCGTGACCGCCCGCTTCCCTGGCCGTCCGTGATCACCCGACAGGCCCGCCTCGTCGATCTCGGCCTCCTGGACCGGGACGAGCGGCGCGCGCCGCTCGGGTCTGAGGCCGATCCATTCCACGCGGCCTTGGCGTGCATGGCGTGCCATCATCTCGCCGAGATCGACCATGTGAACATCCTCGCGTTTGAAATCCGCATCGCGGCCCTAGCTCGTTACGGGACCGAGCAGGGCACCGGGTCGACACTCCCGGAGCGCCCGCCACATTAAGAGAGGAAGGTTCGACATGACACGCCTACCCGACGCGCAGCGCCTCGAAATCGGCGACATAACCGTTACGGCACTCAGCGACGGCCCCCTGCCCCTCGGCGTCGACAATCTCGTAGGTATCGAGAAGGACGAATACGCCAGACTGATGCGCGAACGGCATCTCGACGCCGAGACGTGGCGCTCGGGTCTCAACGCGTTCGTGATCGAGACGGGAGGACGAAAGATCCTCGTCGATGCGGGGGTCGCCGGAAACATGGGCGAGCGGACGGGCCGGGTCGCAGCCAACATGGCGGCGGCGGGTTACGCGCCCGACGACATCGACACGATTTACGTTACGCACATGCACCCCGACCATATCGCGGGTCTCATGGGCGAAGATGGTGCGCGCTTCGGAAAGGCCGTCCTCAAGGTCCACGAGGCCGACCACGCCCATTTCTCGGACGAAGCCAATGCAAGCGACGCGACGCGCGCGATGCTCAAAGCCTATGAAGACCAGACCGAGACGTTCGCGACAGGTGCCGACATCGCGACCGGCCTGCGCAACCTGCACCTTCCGGGACATACGCCCGGCCATTCGGGGCTCGAGATCCAGTCCGGAGGTTCGACGCTTCTGCTGCTGACCGACATCGTCCACATCGCACCGGTGCAGCTTGCCAATCCCGATGTCGGGACCGGCTTCGACACGGATGTGGAGCAGGCCCGCGCGACGCGGAAGGCGATACTCGACCGGGTTGCAAGCGACGAGACGCCGATCCTGGGCAGCCATATCACTTTCCCAGGTGCCGGATTTATCGAACGCGCCGAAACCGGGTACCGCTTCGTCCAACTGCCCTACTCGCACGACGACTGAGACAATCGCCGCCTGCCGTCCGGGCTTCGCGTTTCGTGGTGCCCGAGATCGCACCCCGACCCGACAAAAAAATCGCGCCCGCGGTCTCCCGCGGGCGCGAATGCTCGAGGATCAGTCGATCTTCAGGCGGCCTTGCGCTTGCGCCGCATGAGACCGAACGCGCCGACACCGGCGAGGAGCAGCGGAAGACCAGCGGGAAGCGGCACTTCGCCGATCGTGGTGATCGTGTCGGAGCTCGGATCCACGCCATTGATCGAGATCACGTGCAGACCGACCAGGAGCGAACCGCTGTTGAGCGCCGCGATCACGTCATCGAACGTGGTCGTTCCGTTCAGCTCGAAGGTCAGGTCCAGCGTTTCACCGTCACCGATGGTGGCGCTGTCATTGCCCTGCGTGGCCGCGAACACGAATTCATCGTAGTTCCGGTTCGACTGGGGCAAGTTGCCGTTCGCGGTTGCGAAGCTGACATTCGTTCCGCTGATCATCGGATTCGTCAGAAGGCCGAGGCTGTCCTCGAACCCAACGCTGCGCCCGCGGGGGCTGTATTCAGACACGGCAACGTCGTTCATGATGCTGAAGATCACGCCCGCATCGATCGCCGTGACATCCAGCGAGAATTCGCTGGCGATGAGGCTTCCGCCACCACCAGGCAGAAGGTCTTCGAACGAATATGTAATGGCCGAAGCCGAAGTCGCACCCAGACCGAGAGCGGCAACGGCGGCAAGAAATGCATGTTTCATGGAATTAAGGTCCCCGTCCTTAAAATATTGCGCTCCACCCGAGCAGCGATCCCCTCATAGCGCAATCTGTTAACATCCTACTAACATTTTCGTGAATGTATCTAGAATGTGTGCCTATCACTTTCAATGCTTAATGCAAGTCCATGAAATGGGATTACTTTAATCCGTTAACCATACGTGTGTTTAGTGAGATGTCGAAGCAGAAGCTTCATCTTTGAGTTGTTCCGGCAAATTCCTCTAAATCTCAGGCATAGCCCTAACTCTGCAAGATCGAATCGGCAGCGCCTGATTCGGGTCTCGGTACACACTCCCCTTCTTCGCGCTGAGCTTGTCACCGGTCCGTCTTTCGCATCTTCTGGCAGAGAAGCTGACACCAGAGGAGGATCCCCATGGTCCGTTACACGTCCCTCGCCCTTGCGGCAATCGCGTTAACGGCTGCGGCCGAGGCACAGCAGGCCACGGATGCGGTCGATCCCGAAGCGCCGGCCACCTCGCAATCCCTGGGAGCAGGACTTTCGGAGGCTGCACAACGTGCGCTCGAAGCGAAGCGCGCGGGAACCCCGGTCGAGGCCAGCGACTGGATGGTTGCCGCAGCGAATCCGCATGCGGTCGAGGCCGGCTTTCGCGTGCTCGAGGCAGGCGGCAGCGCGGCGGACGCCATGGTCGCGGTCCAGACTGTCCTTGGTCTCGTGGAGCCTCAGAGTTCCGGGCTCGGCGGCGGGGCGTTCCTTGTCTACTACGACGCCGAAAGCGGGACGCTCACCACGCTCGACGGTCGCGAGACCGCGCCGCTCGACGCGACGCCGCAACTCTTTCAGGTCGATGGCGAACCGATGGAGTTCTATGACGCGGTCGTGGGCGGCCGCTCTGTTGGCACGCCGGGCACCCCGCGGCTGATGGAGCGCGCCCACGAAATGTGGGGCAATGCGGAATGGAGCAGCCTGTTCGAGGATGCCATCGCGCTTGCCCGTGACGGCTTCACGGTTTCCCCGCGCCTCGCCGCACTCGTTGCCGAGGAAGGCGAGCGGCTGCAGACCTTCGATCGTACGGCCGAGTACTTCTTCCCCGGCGGCACCGCGATCGCCGAAGGCGATACGCTGACCAACGCACCCTATGCCGACACGCTCGAGGCGATCGCGAGCGACGGGGCGGACATCTTCTATAATGGCGAAATCGCGCAGGGCATAGTCGATACGGTCCAAGGTGCCGATGGCAATCCCGGCGTGTTGTCGATGACCGATCTCGCAATCTACGACGTGGTCGAGCGCGATGCCGTCTGCGTCCCCTATCGCGGGGCCGAGGTCTGCGGCATGGGACCGCCGAGCTCGGGCGCGCTGACCGTGGGCCAGATCCTCGGCATCCTCTCGAACTACGATCTGGGCGAGATGGGGCCCGACGACCCGGATGCCTGGCGCCTGATCGGGGACGCGTCGCGCCTCGCCTTCGCCGACCGTGGTCGCTACATGGCCGATATCGACTTCGTGCCGATGCCGCTCGAGGGACTGATCGACACCGACTACCTCCAAAGCCGCTCGATGCAGCTCGGGGGATCCGAGGCGCTCGACGAGGTGACCCCCGGTGCGCCGGAATGGGATCATGCGATGCTCTGGGGCGACGACATGGCGATCGAGCTTCCGTCGACCTCGCATATTTCCATCGTCGACGGGGACGGCAATGCCCTCAGCATGACGACGACGATCGAGAACGGCTTCGGATCGCGGCTGATGGCACCGGGTGGCTTCCTCCTCAACAACGAACTGACCGATTTCAGCTTTGCCACGCATGAGGACGGCAACCCGATCGCCAATCGCGTCGAGCCGGGCAAGCGACCGAGGTCCTCCATGGCCCCGACGATCGTGATGCGCGACGGCACTCCTTCCCTCGTCGTCGGATCGCCCGGCGGATCGCGCATCATCGGCTACGTCGCGCAGGCGATCATCAACCACGTGGATTGGGGCATGGATGTGCAGCAGGCCCTCGGCGCACCGCATCTCGTCAACCGTTTCGGCACGTTCGATATCGAGGCCGGCACGAAGGCGGTCGGCCTTGAGACTGCGCTCGGGGAGATGGGCTACGAGACGGATATCCGCGAACTGACGAGCGGCCTGCACGCCATCGAGATCACCGATGACGGGCTGTTCGGTGGTGCAGATCCCAGGCGCGAAGGGATCGCCCTCGGCCAATAACGATCGCCTGTTGCAAGCGACTGGACATGCGTATTTAGAAAAAGACGATGACGGGGTCGCGCCGAAGACGGGCGACCCCGATCGCTTGCGACGAATGTGGCAGAGGCGCATGGCACCCAGGACGAAGGACACGATGCCCCGCAACGCCTTCACCATCGGCGGCCAATCCATTGCCCCCGGTGAGGCGCGGACGATCGACCTGCCCGTCTCGCGACTGAGCGATCACACGCCCGTCACGATGTCGGTCCATGTCGTGCATGGCCGGCGGGAAGGGCCGACATTGTTCGTCTCGGCCGCGGTCCATGGCGACGAGGTGATCGGGGTCGAAATCGCAAGAAGGCTGCTCCGCCAGCCGCAACTCGACAGCCTGCGCGGCACATTGCTGGTCGTGCCGATCGTGAACACCTTCGGGTTTCTCAACAACTCGCGGTACATGCCCGACCGGCGCGATCTGAACCGGTCCTTTCCGGGATCGGAGGGCGGGTCGCTTGCCGCACGTCTCGCCAACCTCTTCATGACCGAGATCGTGGCCCGCAGCGATTTCGGCATCGACCTTCATTCCGCGGCGATACATCGCACGAACATGCCGCAGATCCGCGTCTCCGCCTCGTCGCAGCAGACCCTCGATCGCGCGCGCGCCTTCGGCGCTCCCATCGTCGTGCGCGCCAAGCTGCGCGAGGGCTCGCTCCGCGCCGCCGCGCGCGATACGGGCTGCGACATCCTTCTCTACGAGGCGGGAGAGGCGCTCAGGTTCGACGAATTCTCGGCGCGTGTCGGCGCATCCGGCATCCTTCGGGTGATGCACGAGATGGGCATGATCGGCGCAAAGGGGCTCGGGCGGCGGCGCATCACACCGATGAACTGTGCAAGTTCGCACTGGCTGCGCGCACCCGCCGGCGGACTGATGCGGTCCTTCCGCGAAGTCGGTGAAGGCGTCGAGGCGGGCACCCTCCTCGCGGCTGTCTCGGATCCTTTCGGCGAAAACGAGATCGAGATTGCCGCGGATACCACAGCCGTCATCCTCGGTCGCGCGACCATGCCGATCGTCAACGAGGGGGACGCGATCTATCACCTCGCGCCGGTCGAGACCGATCCCGAAACCCGCATGGCACGGCTCGCAGCAGAGATCGAAGCGGATCCGATGTTCGACGAAGACGAGATTCTCTGACCACAGGTCAAAGCCCATCCCCACCCCGAAGGCCGGCTCAAAGATTGGGCACAGTTTTCAACAATGCTCGCTCAAGTTGGTTTTCGCCCTTCAAGCGATAGGCGAATCTCCGCCGATTCAACTTTGCCAAGAATTTTATGGAAACGATTTGTTTCCGCACCCGAAAACCGTTGAGCGAAAGGTAAATACGCCCTTCTTTGCCTCAAAACGGTGTCTGGGGGACATATTGCGATGTTAAAGAGTTTGATCTGCGCGGTTGCGCTTGGCGGTTTTGCGGCGACCGCGGATGCGGCGGTTTACCGCTACGACGTCACCATGGAACGCACCTTTCTCGGCCTGCCGTTTCTGCAGGGGACCGGATCGGGAATGCCCGAAATCGTACCTGAGGGTATCGATTGCACCCTCGAGGGAGACGCCCAGTCGCTGGAGCATGTCTGCGAAGGACCTGCGGGCTTTCCCGAGGATCCAGCGGACGATTTCTATCGCGAGAACTTCCCCGAGACGATCTCGGCGAGCCTCTTCATCGATATCGTGGCGAATGTCTTCGTCGGTCCGGGCTGCATCGGATCGAGTACGCTTTGCGGGAATGGCTTCGTATCATCGGCCGACCAGACCGGGTTCAGCTACATCAAGTTCGAGGGAAGCGATGGCGGCTTCATCATCGATCAGGACGGACTCTTTTATGCTGATGATGCCACCTATCAGTTCACCCTCGGCAATACGTTCTACTCGCCGCTTGGCGGGGTCACGCAAGGGGTGACGATCCAGTATGCGACGACCAGTCTGGACATCATTTCGCCGATTCCGCTTCCGGCTGGAGCAGGCCTGCTTTCGACCGCACTCGTCATCCTGGGATGGCGTCGCCGTCAGGCCAGATCCGTGTCCTGACGACGGATTCGGTTCGCGCTTAGTTTCCCGGCAATCCATGTGCAGGAGCTAACGCGGAGATTGCAATTTCTTCGCCCCGGGTGAGCGCCACTCAGCATGCTTCAACCCCGGGGTGAAGATCCCGAAAAATTCGTAGCTTTTCTCAAACGATTTTTGGAAAGGACCCTGTGCGCATCGCGATCCAGTGCGGCATCTAGTGGACAGGATACTTTAATGGTCAGAAATCTGGTTTGCGGGGCGATGCTTGCCGCTACAGCCGCGACTGCCGATGCCGCAGTCTATCGCTACGATATGACAATGGAGCTCGTAGGACTAAGGGTGAACGGGACCTCGTCGCGCGAAGACTTTGCACCCGATCTGTCGGTGCCCGGCCTGAATTGTCACGGTCAGGAGTACGATGCG
This sequence comes from Palleronia sp. LCG004, assembly GCF_032931615.1. Lineage (NCBI taxonomy): Bacteria > Pseudomonadati > Pseudomonadota > Alphaproteobacteria > Rhodobacterales > Roseobacteraceae > Palleronia > Palleronia sp. LCG004. The sequence goes on along the minus strand of NZ_CP136759.1, from coordinate 743,289 downwards.
GGCACCGTCGGTGCCTACGTAGAGCATCGATGCAATGGAGACGCGGTCTTCACGACGTTGGACGGCGTCGAGGGACTCGAGGATTTTACCGATATCCTCACCGGCAGCTTCTACTTCGACCTCGATCCCGTCCCGTCGAATGCAAAGCGCGTGACGCAACGGTTTTGCGAAGGGTCTCCATTCTTCTGCCGTTCCGTTTCCTACAGTTTCGACAACTTCCATGCGGACGAGACGGGCTTCAGATTCCAGTCGAGCCATGCCGGAAGTGCGGGATTCATGGTGGACAATTTCGGGCTGTCCTATCTGGACGATTCCGTCAACAGCTTCACATACGGGAATACCAGCTACTTCTCGTATGACGGTGTCGATGCTACCTACCGCACCACCGCCTTCAACGTGATCGCCCCCGTCCCTCTGCCTACTGGAGCTGCGCTCCTTGCCACCGGCCTTTTCGCACTCGGCTGGCGGCGCGGTCGCAGGAACCGCGATGCCGGATGACGGACGGGGGCCTCGCCCCCTTCCAGACCACGCCACGATCCCTTAAAAGCGCGCGAAACCTGACATCCTTCGTGCGGAGCATCCAATGGCAGCCTATCAATTCGTCTATCACATGGACGGCGTCTCCAAGACGATCCCGGGCGGCAAGAAGCTGTTCGAGAACATCCGCCTGAACTTCCTGCCAGGCGTCAAGATCGGCGTCGTTGGTGTGAACGGCGCGGGTAAATCCACACTTCTCAAGATCATGGCGGGTCTCGACAAGGACTTTACCGGCGAAGCCTGGTCCGCCGAAGGCGCGAAGGTCGGCTACCTCCCGCAGGAACCGCATCTCGACCCCTCTCTCACCGTGCGCGAGAACGTCATGCTCGGCGTGCGTGAAAAGCGCGCGACGCTCGAACGTTACAACGAGCTCGCGATGAACTACTCGGAGGAAACCGCCGAGGAGATGTCGAAGCTTCAGGACGAGATCGACGCCCAGAATCTCTGGGATCTCGACAGCCAGATCGACATCTCGATGGAGGCCCTCCGCTGCCCGCCCGACGACGCGGATCCGTCCACCCTGTCGGGCGGTGAAGCACGGCGCGTGGCACTATGCCGGTTGCTGCTGGAACAGCCCGACATGCTTCTCCTCGACGAACCGACCAACCATCTCGACGCCGAGACGATCGCCTGGCTGCAGAATCACCTGATGGAATACAAGGGCACGATCCTCATCGTGACCCATGACCGCTATTTCCTCGACGACATCACCGGCTGGATCCTGGAGCTCGATCGCGGGCGTGGCATTCCCTACGAAGGAAACTACTCCGCTTGGCTCGAGCAGAAAGCCAAGCGGCTCGAGCAGGAAGCGCGCGAGGACAAGTCGAAGCAGAAGACCCTGCAGCGCGAACTCGACTGGATGCGACAGGGTCAGAAGGCCCGCCAGGCGAAGTCGAAGGCGCGTATCACCGCCTACGAAGAGCTCGCCAATCAGTCCGAGCGCGAAAAGCTCGCGAATGCCCAGATCATCATTCCGAACGGAGAGCGGCTCGGCCAGAAGGTCATCGAAGTCGAGAATCTCAAGAAGGGCATGGGTGAGAAACTCCTCGTCGAGAACCTGTCGTTCAGCCTTCCGCCCGGTGGGATCGTCGGGGTGATCGGGCCGAACGGCGCGGGCAAGACGACGCTGTTCCGAATGCTGACGGGCCAGGAACAGCCGGACGAAGGGAGCGTCGAATTCGGCGACACGGTCGATCTCGCCTATGTCGATCAGTCCCGAGACGCGCTCGATCCCAGCAAGACGGTCTGGGAGGAAATCTCGGGCGGCGGCGAAGTGATCGACCTCGGTGACGCGCAGATGAATTCGCGCGCCTATTGCGGAGCCTTCAACTTCAAGGGCGGCGATCAGCAGAAGAAGGTCGGATCGCTTTCGGGCGGCGAGCGCAATCGCGTCCATATGGCGAAGCTGCTGAAGTCCGGCGGCAACGTCCTGCTCCTCGACGAACCGACGAACGACCTCGACGTCGAAACCCTCCGTGCGCTCGAGGACGCGCTCGAGGATTTCGCAGGTTGCGCGGTCATCATCAGCCACGACCGCTTTTTCCTCGACCGGCTTTGCACCCACATCCTCGCCTTCGAGGGGGATGCGCATGTCGAATGGTTCGAGGGCAACTTCGAGGATTACGAGGAAGACAAGAAACGGCGTCTGGGCGTTGATTCGCTCGAGCCCACGCGGGTCAAGTTCAAGAAGTTCTCCCGGTAACGCGGACCGGAGCCGGCGCGCGGTGCGTGCCGGCTTTTCCCAAGATGCCGGTTTTCCCGGCGACGGGCTTTCGCACGGCACCTGATAATTACAGGATGCGGTCAGGCGGCCCAACTTCGGCCATATGGCGTAAGGCTCTTATTGGATGATCGCCGGTCCCAAACGGAACCTGAGATCTCCTTGCGGTGCCGGAATTCCAAAAGCTTCCCCATGGTCCGGATTGTCTATCAGGGGAGCGCAGACTCATACCCTTGCGCTGTTGCGACTGGCGGTTGGAGCATAGCCGAACGCGCGACGCGGATACCCGATGACAACTCGCCATGACGCACAAAGAAAGGCCCGCCACGCGGTCACGCGGCGGGCCTAATCTGCTGCCCATCCGGGCGACAATCGATCTATTGTCAGAGCTTCTTGCTGACTGTCCGTGCCGCGCCACGCGCAAGCTGGGATTCAGGACTGCGACGACGCCGCATCGTCCTGCGACGACCACCAAGCAGGCTACGGAAAATACGTCCAAGCATGATGATATCTCCTGTTTGGATTTGCTTACCAACCTCTCGCCTTACAAAATTGTTCCCGGTTTGCCTGATCCGCCTTGCGCCCACTCCGAAGCAGGCTCAAAAGAGCTGGGGTCGTGCACATTCAAGATGCTGGATTTGCCTTGCGCAAAGTACTCTCTCAGTAGTCCAAGCCGTGCACCTTTCGGCACGAGGCTTGCAATCCCGCGGTCGATCTGTCAGAAACACACTTGCTAAGACGACCTCTATCGACCGATCTGTCTTCCGTTCCGGGCTTCAGCGCACTCGATCAAGGGCAAACTTTGCCACGCTGTTGCAATTTCGCGAACAGATACACGACAGGAGAACTCACATGCCCAACGGCACCGTGAAATGGTTCAACACCACCAAAGGCTTCGGCTTCATCGCTCCCGAGACGGGCGGCAAGGACGTTTTCGTCCACATCTCCGCTGTTGAGCGCGCTGGCCTCACCGGCCTCAGCGACGATCAGAAGGTCACCTATGACCTCGAGACCGGCCGCGACGGACGTGAGTCGGCGACGAACCTCTCGCTGGCCTGAACCGGCCCGAAGCAAGATAGAGGAAGGCGTGGTCATCCCGCGCCTTTTTCATGTCAGCGTGCCGAGGATCTCGTTGCACAGGGCCTCGACCTCGTCCGACCAGGCCCCCTTGCCGCGCTCCTGAACGCCGCGCCCCTGCCCCAGCGTTTCGACATAGACCACCCGGTTGCCGAGCACGGACTTCGCCCTCGAGGCTCCCATCTCGGCTAGGGCCGTGTCGATTTCTTCTGAGACGCGCGTGCCGGACTTGAACCGGTTCAGCACGATCATCGTCGGTCGCCCGACCCGGTCTGCCAGATCCAGCACGGAATCCACCGCCCAGAGATCGACCTGCGACGTCGCCACGGGCACCAGCACCAGATCGCTTTCGCGAAGAGCCGGCCTCAGGTCGCTGTCGACCTTGGGTGGCGTGTCGACGATGACGAAGTCGCTGGTCTTGGCGAGCTTGGAGATCTCGTAGCCGACGCCCCATGCGCTCGCCGTGCCGAAATCCATATCCTCAATACCCGCCTCGCGCCGTGCCATGAACCATCGGCCGAGCGATCCCTGCGGATCCGTATCGAGGACTGCGACGCGGTGACCTGCCCGGGTCAGCGCGACCGCAAGGTTGACGGCGAGCGTCGTCTTGCCCGACCCGCCCTTCTGCTGCGCGATCGTCAGAACATGTGCCACGGACGGTTCTCCCTCATGCACCATTTCCGAGCCTAGGCGATCGCCCGGACCAGAGCAATCTCAAGCCCCCGACCCCGCCATGAGACCTGTCCAGACGAAAAACGGAATCGTCGCGGCAAGCCCGATGATGCTCAGCCCGATGAGCACGAACAATCCGTCCACCGCCAGCAACCCCGCCACGATGCAGAGAACAGCGAACCCCATGAGGGATGACGAGAACGGCACGATCTCCAGGAATGGCATGGCGAAGCCGCTCATCATGCAGGCCCCGTAGGCGATCTGCCGTCCCGGTTGCTTGGTCAGAAACCTGAGCCGGTCGCGCGAATGGCGGTCGATCCAGTTCGCGAGCTTGCGGATCTTGCCGATGGCCTCGTGCATGCGGGACCCAGATACGTTTCGCCGTCGCATGAATCCCGGCAGCCAAAGCCGTGGCCGGTGAAGGAAAAGCTGCGAAGCGATGATTGCGATCGTGATCCCGCAAACGCTCGAGAAGAGGGGAATGCCGCTCAGCGGGGAGACGACGAGCAATGCCGGCACCATCATCACAGGCAGGAAGGCCGTCGTCCCGAACGCGTCGACCACGTCCGACACGAAGATGCGGTCGCGATCCGTGAGATCGTCGAGCTGATCGATCACGTCCCGGACGTGATGCGCCCGGTCGGAAGGGGGTGTCGCCATGAATGCTTGCTCAGCCGTTCGATCGATGTTTCTCGGTCACGCGCCTGCGCGGTCCTCGAAGCTCGCAATCGCTTCTTCGGCGCGATGGCAGGCGACGCGCGCCGCACCAACCTTTCGCAGCTCGGGTCGTTCCCTCCGACAGCGATCGGCGGCCAGGGGACAACGCGGGTGAAACACGCATCCCGAAGGCGGGTTGATCGGATCGGGTATCTCGCCCGTCGGCGGCTCGACCTCGCGGCCGAACGCGTCGAGCCTCGGGGCCGCGTCGAGCAGCATCTGGGTGTAGGGATGCGCCGGCCGCGCGTTCAGCATCTCGGGAGAAGCCTCCTCGACCAGACGTCCGAGATAGAGCACGCCCACGCGGTCGGCCATGTGGGTCACCACAGTCAGGTCGTGGCTGATGAAGAGATAGGTCAGCCCGTAATCGTCCTTGAGGTCCGACATCAGGTTCAGCACCTGCGCCTGCACGCTCACGTCGAGCGCGGATGTCGGCTCGTCGCAGACGATGAAGCGCGGCTCGGAGGCGAGCGCGCGCGCGATGCAGATCCGCTGCCGCTGGCCGCCCGAGAACTCGTGCGGAAACTTGCCCGCATCGGCCGCCGAAAGCCCGACCTGCTCGAGCAACTTTTCGGCGATGCCCTTTGTCTTGCGTCCGCGCGCGGCGAGCGGCTCGACAATGATGTCGCGCACCTTCCAGCGGGGATTGAGGCTCGCATAGGGGTCCTGAAAGATCATCTGGATATCGCCGCGGACACCGTCGATCTTGCTGCGATCACGCTCGGTCGCGAGGTTCACGCCCTCGATCTCGACCGCGCCCTCGCTCGGTTCCAGAAGTCCGACCAGCATCTTGCCGATGGTGGACTTGCCCGATCCGCTTTCCCCGACAAGGGCGTAGGTCGTTCCGGTCTCGATCTCGAAACTCACGTCGCTCACCGCGATGAGCCTGCGCCGCGGCAGACGTTCGATCACGCGGTTGAGCCATGGCTTCGACACGTCGAAGCGGCGGCCCAGATGACTGACGGTGACGATCGCGCTCATCGCTGGACCTCCGCCTCGATATTGACCGGATGCCAGCAGGCCGCCCGTCCGTCACATGTCGCAAGCGTCGGCCCCGGATCGCGCATGCAATCGTTCTGCGCCTTCGGGCAGCGGGGATGAAAGGCGCATCCCTTGGGAAGATGACCGAGGCGCGGCATCGCGCCCGGGATCTGGTGAAGGCGCGCACGCCCCGCGCTCGCCGCAGGCGTCGATCCCATCAGGCCTTCGGTATAGGGGTGGCGCGGATTGCCCAGAACCTCGCGAACGGGGCCGAGTTCGACCAAGCGTCCGGCATACATGACCGCGACCCGGTCGGCCGTCTCGGCGATCACACCCATGTCGTGGGTGATAAGCATCACGGCAGTCCCCCGGTCCCGGCAAAGACGCCTCAGCAGGGCGATGATCTGCGCCTGCACGCTCACGTCGAGCGCGGTGGTGGGCTCGTCCGCGATGACGAGCGATGGCTCGGCACAAAGCGCGAGGGCGATCACGACGCGCTGCCGCATGCCGCCCGAGAATTCGTGCGGATAACTGTCGATCCGGTCCGCCGCCCCCGGAATCCCCACCTCGTCGAGTGCCGCGACTGCCCGCTTGCGGGCCTCGGCTTGCGAAATATCGAGATGCGCCAGCATCGTCTCCATCAACTGATCGCCGATCGGAATGAGCGGGTTGAGCGAGGTCAGGGGGTCCTGGAACACCATTCCGATCTCGGCACCGCGGATGCGCCGGAGGTTCTTCAGCGACAGATTGTCGATCCGTTTGCCATTGAGAAGGACCTCGCCGCCCGAGATATGCGCCGGCCGGTCGAGAAGCCCAATCACCGCGTTGCCGGTCATGGACTTTCCGGCACCGGATTCGCCGACGACGCCCAGCACCTCGCCCGGAGCGATGTCGTAGCTCATGGAATCGACAGGCTTCAGCACGGCGTTCCGCGCAGGGATCTCGACCGAGAGATTGCGTACGGAGAGGACGGGAGTACCGGTCATTTCAACCTCGGGTTCAGTGCATCGCGGAGCCAGTCACCGAGGAGGTTCACCGACAGCGCAAGCGCGAGCAGCGTGACGGCCGGGAAGAACAGGATCCACCATTCGCCGGAGAAGAGGAACCCCTGCCCGATCCGGATGAGCGTGCCGAGAGAGGGCTGCGTCGGCGGCGCGCCCACCCCCAGAAAGCTCAGCGTCGCCTCGGCGATGATCGCCAGTGCAAGCGAGATTGTTGCGATGACGAGGACCGGCGACAACACATTGGGAAGGATATGTCGCAGCATGATCGACGGCCCCTTGCGCCCGATAAGACGCGCGGCCGCCACGTATTCGCGGCCCGCCTGCACCATTGCAGCACCGCGCACCACGCGGGCGAACTGCACCCAGTCGCTGAGCCCGATCGCAAGGATTAGGACATAGATCGCCATCTGGTCGCGGTATCCGACGGGCGTCACCCCCTTGGCGACACCGAAAATCAGCATGGCGACGAGGATCGAGGGGAAGGTAAGCTGGATATCGGCGATCCGCATGATGAGCGTATCGATCCGCCCACCCGAATATCCCGCGATAAGCCCGAACGTGACGCCCAGCACCATGGCGAGCAGCACCGCCGACACCCCCACGAACAGCGACACGCGCAGCCCGTAGAGGATCGTCGAGAACACGTCCCGCCCCTGATCGTCGGTCCCAAGAAGAAAGAGGTCGCCGGTGAATTCGTTGGCCGCGCCCGGAGGCGTGAAGCCGTTCATCAGGTTCAGCGACCCGGGATTGAACGGATCGTGCGGCGCGATGAACGGCGCGAGGATTGCCGCCAGGACGATTACGAGCATGACGATCGTCGCACCGATCGCGACGGGCGAATGGCGGAACTTCCATGCGAAATCCGAATCCCAGGCCCGGCCGAAGCGGCTCTGCGGTGTCGGTTTCTCGGCGGTGGCGTCGGTGTGGCGCGAGGCCCCTTCGGTCGCGTCGCTCATGTCAATGTCCTCCGCCCTTGCCGACCCTCAGCCGCGGGTCGATCGCGAAATAGAGCAGGTCGACGATCAGGTTGATGCTCACGAACATGACCGAGATCAGCATCAGGTAGGCGGCCATCACCGGGATATCGACGAACTGGATCGCGTTGATGAAGAGAAGGCCGACGCCCGGCCACTGGAATACCGTCTCGGTGATGATGGCGAAGGCGATGATCGCCCCGAGCTGCAGGCCCGTCACGGTGATGACCGGCACCAGCGTATTCTTGAGTGCATGGCGGAAATTGACCGCCCGCTCCTTCAGACCCCGCGCGCGGGCGAAACGGATGTAATCCTGCCGCAGCACTTCGAGCATCTCGGAGCGGACGAGCCTCATGATGAGGGTCATCTGATACAGACCCAGCGTGATCGCCGGCAGGATCAGCGCTTTCAGCCCGCTGGCCGTCAGAAAGCCCGTCGTCCACCAGCCGAGATCCACCACCTCTCCACGACCGAAGGATGGCAGCCAGCCGAGTTCGACCGCGAAGACGTAGATGAGCAGGATGCCGATCAGGAAGGTCGGCAGAGATACTCCGATGAGCGAAAGCGTCATGATCGCATTCGACGCGAACCCGTCGCGCCTGATCGCCGTGAAGACACCCAGCCCGATCCCGAGAACCATCGCGAAGAAGGCCGAGACCGCGGCAAGCTCGATCGTCGCGGGTGCGCGTTCGGCGAGGATGTCGGCCACGGGGCGGCCCTGCCTGTAGGACAGGCCGAAATTCCCCTGGAGCGCGTTGCCGAGAAAATTCCAGTACTGGACGAAGAATGGCTGGTCGAGGCCGAGCTGCGCGCGCAACCGCGCGATATCGGCCTGCGTCCGCTCCTGCCCCAGCATGTTGTCGATCGGATCGCCCACGAAGGTGAACATCGAGAAGGCGACGAACCCCACGATCAGTAGAACGACGATGGACTGGAACACCCTTCGCAGGATGAAGGCTAGCATGGTGATCTGGCTCCGGCTCGGGAAACGGGTCGTGGCGCATCATCCGCCGCGCAGGCGCGGCAAAGGGGTCTGTGGCACGCGCCGGCCCTTGCTGCATGTCGCGGGTGCGTCTCGCGACGCGACGGCAAGGGCCGGGCGGCTGCGGATGTTTCGCGTGCGAAACATCCATGGGCGGGGCGAATCCTCATCCGCCCCGCGAGAAGTCTCAGGACCCCGTCGTCTCGAAGTACTTCACCTTCGGCTGATCCTCGGGCTGCACCTCGGTCTCGAAGCCGTCCGCGATACCCCAATTCAACACCTGGTTGTGCAGTGGCAGATAGATCGTCTCCTCCTGCACCGTCGCCCAGATGTCGGCGATTTCCTGGTCGCGGGCGTCGAGATCGGTCATCGAGGACAGGCTCTCGATCTGGCTGTCGAGCTCGGGGTTGCTGTATCCCGTCGCGTTCCAGGTTCCGATGCTGTCGTCCTTGGTGTGGACGAGGAAGTTGAAGACGTATTCCGAATCGAAGGTCGGAACGCCCCAGCCCAGAAGGTAGAAATCGGTCGTGCCGTTCTCGATCAGCGGAAAGAACTGCGCCTTGGGCATGGCGTTGAGGTTCACGTTGATGCCGATCTGCGACATCATCCCGACGACGGCCTGACAGATCGCCTCGTCGTTGATATAGCGGTCGTTCGGACAATCGAGCTGTACCGAGAACCCGTCGGGATAGCCCCCCTCCTCGAGCAATTGCCGCGCCGCGTCCATGTCGCCCTCGGGCGGGGCGTTGAGCTCTTCGGTCCAGCCCTGGACGAAGGGCGGAATGATGATGCCGGTCGGATCGCTCTGGCCGCGCATGACCACACGCTGGATGGCGTCGCGGTTGAGGGCCATGTTCATGGCCTGCCGGACCTCGACCTTCGAGAAGGGGTTCTCGCCATCGACATCGTCGTTCTCGATGTCGTCGGCCCCGACATTCATCCCGAAGAAGATCGTCCGGTTCTGCGGCGCGGTGATCACCTCGAGCCCGTCGGACCCCTGCACGCGCTCGAGATCCTGGACCGGCACGTCCTGGACGAAATCGACCTCGCCGGAGAGGAGCGCCGCGACGCGCGTGGCCGCGTTCTGGATGGGCGTGAACTCGACCCGCTCGATCGCCATCGGGAACTCGTCCATGCCCCAGTAATCGGGAAAGACCTCGAGCACGGTTCGCACGTCGGCCTCGCGGCTCGACAGCTGGAAGGGCCCGGTGCCGTTGGTATTGGCGGCGGCATAGGTCTGCTCGCCGGCGGCGTAGTCCTGAACCTCGGTCGCGTCGTTCTCCTCGGCCCAGCCCTGATCCATGATAAAGAGGTTGGTGAGGTTCGCCGGAAGGATCGGGTTCGGCCCGTCGGTGACAAACTCCACCGTGTTCCCCTCGCCCGCGCGGACCTCCACGATGGAGCCCAGAAGTTCCTTCATGCCGCTGTTGGGCGACTGGGCGCGTTCGATCGAAAAGATCACGTCCTCGGCGTCGAATTCCTGTCCGCCGTGGAAGGTCACGCCGTCGCGCAGGGTAAAGATCCAGACATTCGGATCCTCTTCGCTGACCTGCCAGTCGGTCGCGAGCGCTCCCTCCAGATCGCCTGCGGTGTTGCGCAGCAACAGCGGCTCGTAGATCTGGTGGTTCATCGTGTGCGTCGGCCCCTCGTTCTGCGCGTGGGGATCGAGCGTGAGCGCGTCGCCCGCGGCGGCCCAGCGCAGCGTCTGGGCCTGGGCGGCCCCTGCGAGGAGGCCCAGCGCGGTCGTCGCGAGCAAAGCATGTCTCGTGAGGTTCATTGAGAATTCTCCCGTGTTGGTTGGCCGAGTATGCTGGCCGCAGCCGAGATGACAAGCCATAGAACGCCGCAGACTCAAGCATCTCTGGACCTGCGCGCCAAAGCGGCTAGGCTGCTGCAAAACAGGCAAACGAGGAACGAGTGGATGCGGATTTCGCGCAGGATTTTCATGGGGGGCGTCGCGGCCTCGGGACTCGCCGCATGCGGCGGCGGCGCGGGGCGGCTTTCGCCCGTGTCGCGCGACCCGCTGCCCGACGACCTCAGGCCGGTTCCGAATGCCGGCTGGTCCGCCTGGGTCGACGGCTTCCGAGGTCGTGCGGCATCGCAGGGCCTTTCGCCCGAGGTGGTCGCCCGCAGTTTCCGCGGCGCGGGATACCTCCCCGGCGTGGTCGAGCGCGACCGCAACCAGACCGAATTCACGCGGTCGCTCGAAGACTACCTCGCGATCGCGGCGTCGGAAGAAAAGGTCGCGACGGGCCGACGGATGTACGGCCAGTACCGCCCGACGCTTGACGCGATCGAGGCACGCTACGGCGTGCCCGCGAATGTCGTCGCCGCGATCTGGGGGCTCGAATCGAATTACGGCTCGCGCCGGGGCAACATCCCGATCGTCTCCTCGACATCGACGCTCGCCTATGACGGGCGGCGGGGGCAGTTCTTCGAAAGCCAGCTCCTCGCCGCGCTCAGGATCATCGAACGCGGCGACACGACGCCCGAGAACATGGTCGGAAGCTGGGCCGGCGCGATGGGGCATACGCAGTTCATCCCCACATCGTATCAGGCATTCGCAGTCGATTTCACGGGCGACGGACGCCGCGACATCTGGGCCGACGATCCCTCCGACGCGCTGGCCTCGACGGCGGCCTATCTGTCGCGCTCCGGCTGGCAGAGGGGCATGAGCTGGGGCGGCGAGGTCGGCGTCTCGGCCCCCGCGTCGGGCAGCGCCATAACGCCCCAACCCGGCGGCCCGACATTCCGCGTCACGCGCAACTTCGATGCAATCAAGCGCTACAACAACTCGACGAACTACGCGATCGGCGTCGGGCACCTGTCGGATCGCATCGCGGGCGGCCCTCCCATCCGCGCCTCCTTTCCGCCGGACCGCTACGGCTTCACCAAGGACATGCGTGAGGACCTCCAGCGCCGACTGACGCGCGCGGGCTACGACACGCAAGGCACCGACGGCGTGCTGGGACCCAACAGCCGCACGGCGATCGCGGCCTATCAGGGCGCGCGCGGCCTGCCCCCGACCGGCGATCCGTCGGTGGCGCTGCTGAACAGCCTCGGAGGCTGAACGGGGCGGCGCGCGATCGCGGCCGCCTCAGCGCCCGATCGCGTCCATAATCTCCGACCCGAACGTCGCTGCGCGCACGCCGATCGCGCGCAGCGGATAGAACGGAACGCGCGGCACACTTTCGCGCGCGATGAGCCCGAGATCGACGCGCTCGCCGTGCATCATCCGGCCGATCCGGTCGCCGACATACCCGGACATCGCGACGCCCGCGCCGTTGAAGCCCCCGGCATAAAAGACCCGATCCGACAATCTCCCCGCATGCGGCAGCCCGTCAAAAGTGAGCGCGACCTGCCCCGACCAGCGATAATCGATTGCCACACCGTCGAGATCCGGAAAGATCCCGACCAGCGCCTTCTCGAGCCTGCGATAGGCCGCGGGCGACTCGACCGCTCCGAGGGCACCGCGACCGCCGAACACGATCCGCCCGTCGATCTTGCGAAACCACCGCATCATGCGCCGCGTCTCGGTATAGCTGCGGGAGGCACTCAGGAACTTGGCGGAAGCAGCCTCCGACAACGGCGCGGTGGCGACCATCGCGCTGCGGAACGGCACGAGGCTCCGCGCGAGGGTCGCACCCGCGGGGGTCAGCCAGGAATAGGCATTCGTCGCGAGAAGGACGCGGTCGGCAACGATCTCTCCGCCCGGATGGCGAAGCCTGACGCGGCCCGCCTCCTCGATCAGTTCGGTGATGGGCGTGCCCGCATGCAGCGCGATCCCCTTCCGCCGGGCCCCTCGCCAGAGCCCCGCGAGATAGGCGAGCGGCCGGATCGTTCCACCCTCCTCCTGCAGCAGCCCGCCGACGAAGCCCGGAGATCCGGTCTCACCCTCGACCTCCGCCGCATCGAGAAGGCGGGCCGGTGCCGTGCCGAACGTGTCGGCCTGCCAGCGGGATTGCGCGCGAAGATGGTCGAAGGCAGCCTGCGAATGCGCGCATTTCAGCTGACCGTTCGCAGTGAAATCCGCGTCTTCGATCCCGAGCCGACCGAGCGTCTCGATCAGATGGTCGACGCTTTCATGGGCGATGTCATGCATCCGCCGCGACATGTCGATCCCGTGAAGCCGCGCCAGATCGTCGAAACCGCGCCGGAACTTGGCCGAAACGACACCGCCGTTCCGGCCGCTGCCACCCGTTCCGACCCACCCCGCCTCGGCGAGAACGACGTCCTCGCCGGCTTCGGCCAGTGCGAGCGCGGCGTGAAGCCCCGCATATCCGCCCCCGACGATCGCGACGTCGCACCGGCAATCACCCTTGAGCGGTACCGCCTCCACCTCCGGCACCTGATCGCGCCAGAGCGACGCCGGAAGAGGCGGAAGCCGCATCATGCCCCTTCGAAAACCGCATCCGCGAGCGCCGCGAGCGAGGGAACCCTCAGATCGGGCTCGGTGAAGGTCTTGGGGTCGGGCGTCCCGCCGTAGCCCGGCTGGTCGTGCCGACGCTCGATCCAGCAGGTCGCATAGCCCTGCTCCCGCGCGACGCCGATATCGTGATGCTGGCTCTGTGCCACATGGAGGATCTCGTGCTTGGCATAGCCCAGCGCCGACTGACGCCCGAGATTGTAGGCAAAGAACCGGGGATCGGGCTTGGCGCAGCCGGTATCGTCGAACGTCACCGCATCATGGAACGGCCGGCCGAGCGTATGGTGATGCCCGCTGAACGCGGTCCGGTCTCCGTTCGTCATGGCGACGAGGCGGAACCGCGTCCGAAGCCGCGCAAGGGCTTCTGCGGAATCCGGAAAGGCCGGCCACTCGAACACGGAAAGCTGGAAATCGCGGGCGGCCTCTTCGGTGTCGGGAAACCCGAGCTTGCCCGCCACGTGACGATAGACACCCAGGAAGGAACTGCTCATCCGACCGTAATTGAGATCCCGCGCCTCGAGATACGGTGCGAAGATCTGATCGTCGGTCAGTTCCGCTGCGCGCGCGCCGCCGATCCGCCGGAAGGCCTCCAGAAGGCCCCTCTCGAAATCGATGCAGGTCCCGACGACGTCGAAGGTCAGAAGCTTGAAGCGAGAGAAATCCATGAGGTCTCCTGTGGCTGCCCGTGCATGGGGCGAATTGCGTCCTCCGCCGAGACTGCGCATGCAACCTGCGATCGGCAATTGCCCGAATTGTGGGGCCATGTATAATCTCAGGTAATGGTTGGGCTTCGCAGAAAATTGCCATCGGCGGGCGCGCTCTTCGTTTTCGAGGCGGCGGCGCGGCACGAGAACTTCACCCGCGCGGCCGAAGAACTGAACGTAACCCAACCGGCCGTCAGCCGCACGCTTGCCTCTCTCGAAGGTTTCCTCGGCACGAACCTCTTCCTGCGCAAACGGCCCGGTGCCATGCTCAGCGAAGACGGAAAGATCCTTCGCGCGGCCGTAAGCGACGCATTTTCAGGGATCGAGAACGCCCTTCGCCGCATTGAAGAGCGAAAGACCGGAAAGGTCACGATCACGCTTTCGGTCTCGACCGCATTCACGACGCATTGGCTCATGCCGCGGATCTCGCGTTTCCACGCGGCATTTCCACAGATCGATCTGCGCTTCCAGCTCATCGCCGGACCACTGTCCGGGCCGATCGACGACGTGGACCTTGCCATGCGATTCGTCGATCCCGGCAGCAGTCGCGGCAGGTTCGTCATGCACGAGGCTTATGTCCCCCTCTGCGCGCCCGACTACTTCGAGCGTTCGCTGCCGCGCGGCCCCACCCTCATCCGGCTTGAGAACATGGCCGCTGCGGACCTTCAGAAACTTCTCGCGGCAGAGCATCGCGACTTCGACGAGGACCTCGCCTTCTCGGATTATTCCGTGGTCGTGCAGGCGGCGCTGGTCGGCCAGGGGATCGCGTCCGGCTGGCTCAACGTCGCGGCATACTGGCTCGCCGAAGGGCGCCTCGTCCCCGCGACGGGGACGCTCGTCCGTCCCGGTCGCGACTGCCGCTTGCTGACGGGGCGCACCGGCGCGCCAGACTGGGCGGTCGATTCCGTCGCCCGGTGGATCGCCGACGAGATCGCAGGCGACATCCGGGCCGCGGCAACACTGTATCCGGATCTCGGGCTCGAACGGGTGCTGAACGATGGGGGATCCGCGTGAAGGTCAGCCCGGCGATCTATGATGCGTTCCAGACCGTGATGCGGACCGGCACGATGTCGGGTGCCGCCGCGATCCTCGGACGCAGCCAGCCCGCCGTCAGCCGGATGATCGACAAGCTCGAGGACAGCCAGGGCGTCAAACTCTTCGAGCGGCGCAAGGGCAAGGTCGTGCCGACCCATGCCGCCCATCTCCTCCTCGACGAGGTCGAGCGCCTCTTCGTCTCGCTGGGCTCGCTCGAGGATTTCGGCAGGCGCATGCAGCTGGGGCAGGATTCGGGCGTGGGCGTCGCCGCGCTTCCGGCGCTCGGGCTCGATTTCATGCCGCGCGCCATCGCGAGGTTCAGGCGCAACCGGCCCCACGCGCGCGTCCTGCTCAACGTCCGCATGTCCGTGAGCGTCGAGAAATGGGTGGCGACGCAGCAGGTGGATTTCGGCCTGGCCGAGACTCCCTTTCGGCTGACCGGCTTCGAGACGAAGATCTTCGCCGATGCGGATTACGTCGTGGCCATACCCGACGATCATCGGCTGAGCGACGTCTCTGAGGTGCACCCCACCCATCTCGTGGGCGAGGAATTCATCGGCTGGACGCATTTCGTCTCGGCCCGCCCGATCTTCGACGACATCATGCAGGGCGCGGGCATCGTTCCCCAGCAGCTCGTCGAAAGCACCATGTCGGCCTCGATCTGCAGCCTCGTGCGAGAACACCAGGGGCTGGCCGTCGTGGACCCGTTCACCGCATGGGCCCAGCGCGGATCGGGTCTGACCTTTCGCCCCTTCCGGCCACGCATTCCCTGCCGCTTCGCGCTCCTGCAACCCGAGATGCGCGCGCTGAGTGCTTTGGCGCAGGAACTCATCGGAGAGATCGAGACCCTACGTGACGAGGCGCTCGGCGACCTTTTCAGGTGATATGCGCCGGACGCATACTGAAAGGCGCATTTTGCATTTTGCTTCCGTTCGACGCTCACGTGTAGTGGCCGGAATGGAACCCCAGTCAAGCGCCAGAACATTCCGAGCGAGCTACGACGTCACAGTGATCGGCGGCGGCGCGAACGGGACCGCGGCCCTGCGCGAGATCGCCGGAGCAGGTTACAGCGCGCTTCTGGTGGAGGCCCGCGATCTGGGATCGGGGGCCAGCGGGCGGTCCTCGCGGATGCTTCATTGCGGTCTGCGTTACTTCGAGACGCCGCATCCCGTCGCGGACGCCCTGCGCCACCCCCGCCGCTTCGGTCGCGCCTTCGCCATGGCCCGCGACGCGATGGAGGCCCGTGCGGAACTCGCCGGGGATCCCGGCGTCGCGACCCGGCCGATCGAGCTCGCCTTCCCGATCTGGCGCGACGGCCCCTTTCCCAGGTGGCAGATCGATATAGGCCTGCGCCTTCTCGGCCTTTCCTGCCGCAAGGGCCCACCTTTGGAGCGCCGGATGATGAACGGGGCCGAGGCGGCACAGCATCCGATCGGGCGGCATCTCCGGGATCGCGACAGCCTCACGGGCATGGCAACCTTCCGTGAATACCTCTTCGAAGCGCCGGAGCGGATCTGCATCGACAACGCCCTCGCGGCCGAACGCCATGGGGCCGAGATCGTCGTCGGCACCCGCGCCGAGCTGCTCGACAGGGCAACCGACGGGCTTTGGCGCGTCGCGCTTCACGGGCCCTCCGGACGGCACGAAATCCGTTCGCGTGTCGTTCTCGACATGGCGGGAAGCTGGGCCGACGACATCGGTACGTCCGGTCCGCCGCTCGTCCGGGGCACGAAGGGGGCGCATGTCATCATTCGCCTGCCGGAGGGGTTCGCCGATCGGGGAATCGCCACGCTGAACCGTCTGGGACGCCCCTTCTACGGTCTGCCGCTCGGGCACGACCGCTTCTATTTCGGACCGACGGAAACACCTTACGAAGGCGATGCCCGCGATGTCCGCGTCGATCGGGACGATGTCGATTTCCTGATTGGCGAGGCCAACAGGATCCTGCCCGGACTGAAGCTCTCTCAGCGCGACGTCGAGCAGGTCTGGGCAGGCGTCCGCCCGCTGACCCACGATCCCGCGCAGCCCATGGGCGCGCGCGACCGCAAGGTCCACGATCTTGCCGATCGCGGCTTTGCCAATGTCCTTGCACTGACCGGCGGGCCGATCATGACCCATCGCAGCGCCGGCAGGCTTCTCCTCAATGCGGTCCGGGCGCGGATCGCTGCGCCGGATGGCGCAAGCAGGGACGCGCGGCCCGCCGCCTCTCACGGGGCCGCCAGGCATGAGCATGCCTTCGACCTCCACGGCATTCTCGTCGCGCGCGAGGGGGCGTCCTGGCGCGGCATGGTCACACCCGCCGAGGCGCGCGAGGCCGCTTTGCGTGTCGCGCCGTCCTTAGGCTGGGACGAAGACAGGATTCACCTGCAGGTCGAGACCTTTCTCGCGGCGCAGGAGCACCAGTTCCGCGTGGCCGACGCCACGCGGCAAGAAGCCGGAACAACCCGGCAGACAACAAGACCGACACAACAAGGAGACATCCATGACATCCCTGAAAACATTGGCCGGTAGTATCGCACTCGCCCTGATCGGAAGCGGCACCGCGATGGCGCAGGACGCGGTTCAGAACGACAGCTTCGAGGCCGTGCTCGACCGCGGCGTGCTGCGCGTGGGCGTTCAGGGCGCGTTCCGCCCATGGGCGTTCCGCGCGCCCGACGGATCGCTTCAGGGAATCGAGGTCGACCTCGCGCAGAGCGTCGCCGACCGGATGGGTGTCGAGCTCGAACCCGTGGTGATCACCTCGTCCAACAGGATGGAGTTCCTGCGCCAGGGCCGGATCGACCTGCTGATCGGCGGCATGTCGGACCGCCCGGACCGCCGCGAGGTCGTCGGCATCATCGAGCCCGCCTACTGGACATCTGGACCGACCCTGATGGCACGTGAAGGCGTCATCTCCTCGTGGGAGGACATCGAGGGCAAGCCCGTCTGCGGCAAGCAGGGCGTCTTTTACAACCGCATCGCGGAGGAGGAGTTCGGCGCGAACGTCGTGGCCTTCGGCGGCAACACCGAGGGCAAGGAGGCCCTTCGTGCCGGACGTTGCGTGGCGTGGGTCTACGACGACACGTCCATCGCGGCCGACATCGCGTCGGGCGACTGGGAGGGGTTCGAGATGCCCGTCGACACCGTCTTCTCGAACCCGTGGGGCGTGGCCGTCCCGCTCGAGGAAGTCGACGGAATCTGGGGCGCGTTCATGACGGGAATGGCCTACAAGTGGCATGCCGACGGCACGCTGATCGAGCTCGAGGAGAAATGGGGCGTGAAGGCTTCGCCCTGGATCGCCGAGATGCACGAGAGCCTCGAATACGACGATTCGTATCTCTCGAACTGATCGCCCGTCGCGACGCGGCCCGTGCGCCCGGCGCGCGTGCCGCGTCCCCATTCCTGAGAGAGGATCGTGTCTACCGTGCTTGACCTCATCGCGCCGTTCTTCGAACGGCTCTACGAGACGACCGGCCTGAACTTCTCGCCGTTCTACGACCAATACGACTGGAACCGTTTCGTCGAGGGCATGTGGATCTCGCTGAAATTGATCGCCTGCATCATCGCGGTTTCGCTGGTGATCGGCGTGCTCGGGGCCGCGGCGCAATCCTCGAAGAACCGTCCGCTGCGCTGGCTCGTCGCGATCTACATCGAGAGCTTCCGCAACACGCCTCCGATCGTGCAACTGCTGTTCTTCTACTTCGCTCTCGGCGCGATCACGCCGCAGGTGGACATGGGCGGCTGGTACGAGCCGGTCATCGGCTCCTTCGGGTGGTCCGTCATCGCCCTCGGGATCTTCGGCGGCAGCTACAACGTCGAAATTTTTCGTTCGGGCATCGAGGCCGTTCCCGAGACGACGGTCGAGGCGGCGGAATCCCTCGGGTTCTCGGGGCTCAAGACATTCATCTATGTCACGCTGCCGCTGGCTTTCCGCATCTGCCTGCCCGCGCTTACCAACAACATCATCAGCCTCGCCAAGACCTCGTCGCTGGCCTACGTGATCGCCGTTCCCGAGATCACCTACACCCTGAACGGCATCTGGTCGGACAACGTGAACGTGCCGGAAATGATGATCCTCCTCTTTCTCTATTATATCGTGCTGGTCGCGATCATCGCGCGCGCCATGGCGATGCTCGAGCGTCGCCTGGCCCTGCCGGGATACGGCCAATGAACCGGCTCGGCCCCATCGCGGCCATCGTGCCCCCCGCCCTTCTCTGGTCGGCCCCGGCAATCGCACAGCAAACCGGCGAATTGCGCGAAAGCGCCTTCGCGACCCTCGTCATATGGATGCCGTTCATCTTCGAGGGCTTCGTGCTGAACCTGCTGATGAGCGTGCTCGCCATGGCGCTCGCCACGATCACGGGCGTCATCCTGGGCTTCATGCAGATCAGCCCCAGCGCGATCTTGCGCGTACCGGCCCGGCTCGTCACGCATCTCTTCCGCAACTCACCGTGGATCGTGATCCTCTTCGCGATCATGTTCCTCGTCCCGTTCCAGGTCACGCTGCCGGGCGGCGACACGGTGCTTGTTCCGGCCTGGATCAAGGCGACGATCGGCTTCGCGCTGCCCGTCATGGCGAACATCTCCGAGATCCTGCGGGGCGCGGTCATGTCGATCCCGTCGGGCCAGTGGGAAAGCGCCGAGAGCCTGGCCTTCACCCGCGGACAGACCCTGCGCCACATCATTTTGCCGCAGTGCATCCGACGGATGCTGCCGCCTTGGATGAACTGGTACGCACTTCTCACGCTGATGACGCCGATCGCCGCCGTTCTGGGCGTGAACGAGGCGCTCGGGAACACGCAGGCGGCGATGGAGGCCGCGGGCGCGCGGCCGGAATTCCTGGTGCCGTTCTACCTGTTCCTGATGGGGATCTTCTTCGCCTTCATCTACCCGATCTCGATCTTCACGCGCCGGCTCGAACGCCGTTTCGCCGCGGTCACCTGAAAGGAGGGACTGCCATGACTGACACTACCGCACCCCGCGCGGAAGAACCGATCATCGCGATCCGCGACGTCCACAAGTCCTTCGGCGCGGTGGAGGTGCTCAAGGGCATCGACATCGAGGTCATGAAGGGCGAGGTGATCTGCATCATCGGCCCGTCCGGATCGGGGAAATCCACCCTCATCCGCACGATCAACGGCCTGACCCCCGTCACCTCCGGTTCGGTGCGCGTCGAGGGTCTCGAAGTACACGACAAGACGCTCGACAAGCTCGCATTGCGCCGGAAGGTCGGGATCGTCTTCCAGCAATACAACCTCTTCCCGCATCGCACGGTCCTGCAGAACGTGATGATGGCCCCGGTCCTCGTCCTCAAGGAGAACCGCAAGGAGGTCGAGGAGCGCGCCCGCGCCCTGCTGCAGAAGGTGCAGCTCGAGGGCAAGGAGGATAACTACCCCGCAGAACTCTCGGGCGGCCAGCAGCAGCGCGTCGCCATCGCCCGCAGCCTCTGCATGCGCCCCGACATCATGCTCTTCGACGAGGTGACCGCGGCGCTCGATCCGGAGACGGTGAAGGAAGTGCTCGTCACGATCCGCCAGCTCGCCGCCGAGGGCATGACCTGCGTCCTCGTCACCCACGAGATGGGTTTCGCGCGCGAGATTTCGGATCGCGTCTACTTCACGGATGCCGGCCGCATCGTCGAGAGCGGCCCGCCCGCAAACCTCTTCGGCGATCCGCAGGATCCGCGCACGCGCTCGTTCCTGTCCAAGGTCCTCTGACCCGACCCTCCAGGCCCTTTCCAGAAACATCCGAACCGGGTGAGACCCACCCGACGGGAGACCCAGAATGCCGCAAGATCAGGCAACCGTCACCAAGGATCCGCTGCTCCAGCCGCTGACGATCAAGGGGCTGACGCTGAGGAACCGCATCATCAGCACGGCCCATGCCTGCGGGCTGGAAAAGGACGGCTTTCCCCAAGAGGCCTACCAGGCCTACCACGTCGAGAAGGCCCGTGGCGGGATCGGCCTGTCGATGTTCGGCGGCTCGTCGAATGTCGACATCGACAGCCCCAACATCTTCCGTCAGCTCGATGTCGGCACGGACGAGATCATTCCACATTTCCGCCGCTTCGCCGACCGCATGCATGCCGAGGGGGCGGCGCTCATGTGCCAGATCACGCATCTGGGCCGCCGCGGCGATCCCTATGCGCAGGACTGGCTGCCGCCGATCGGGCCCTCGCCCATCCGCGAGACGCTTCATCGCGGCATCCCGCGCGAAATGGACGAACACGACATCGCCCGCGTCGTCCGTGCCTACGGGCAGGCCGCGCGACGCTGCGAGGAAGGCGGCCTCGACGGAATCGAGACGCTGGCCGCGGGACATCTGATCGGACAGTTCCTCTCGCCCAAGACCAACAAGAGAACCGACCGCTTCGGCGGGTCGCTCGAGAACCGGATCCGGTTCGCGCTCATGGTCCACGAGGAGATCCGCCGCAACGTGAGCGACGGGTTCGTGGTCGGCATGCGCTATGTCATCGACGAGGGCGTCGACGGAGAGCTCAGCGCAGAGGAGTGCGTGGCCGCCGCGCAGATCCTCGAACGCGAAGGGTCCGTCGACTTCTTCAACGCGCTCTTCGGTTCGATGGACACGTCGCGGTCGCTTTCCGAAGAGGTCTTTCCGGGGATGGATACCCCCTCCGCGCCCTGGGTCGGCGCGGTCGGCCGGTTCAAGCGGCAGGTCGGGCTGCCGGTCTTCCATGCCGCACGGCTATCGGATCTGGCATCGGCACGCTTCGCCGTGGCCGAAGGGCATGTCGACCTTGCAGGCCTCACCCGCCCGCAGATCGCCGACCCGCACATGGTGGCCAAGCTCATGCGCGGCGAACCCGAGCGCGTGCGCCCCTGCGTCGGGGCCGGTCATTGCCAGGGCCCGAACCGTCCGAAATGCCTGCACAATGCGGCGACGGGGCGCGAGACGACGATCGGTCACGATATCGCCAAGGCCCCGGAACGGCGTAAGGCCGTCGTCGTGGGTGCCGGACCCGCGGGGCTCGAGGCGGCCCGCATCCTCGGATTGCGCGGTCACGAGGTGCGGATCTTCGACGCCGCCGCGCGCCCCGGCGGGCAGGTCATCCTCGCGGCGAACGACTGGCGACGCGACCTCATCGCCATCGTCGACTGGCGGATAGCCGAACTCCGGGCGCTCGGCATCGAGGTCGAGTGCAACCGCTTCGTCGAGCCGTCCGACATCCGCGAGATGGACCCCGATCTGGCCCTGCTCGCCACGGGAGGGCTGCCGCAGACGGAATTCGGACCTGGCGACGATCTGGTGCTCAGCGCCTGGGACATCGTCGGCCGCCAGGTTCCGCCGGCCGCCGAGATCCTCGTCTGGGACAATACGGGCCGACACCCCGCCCTGCTCGCGGCGCATATGGCGAAATCCGAAGGTGCCGAGGTGCAGCTTGCCACGATCGACACGAATATCGGGCAGGATCTCGTCTATCCGGAAACGTTCCGCTGGCAGAAGGAATTCGCGAAACTGGGTCTGAAGCCCGACGGCAACCTGCGTCTGACCGCTGTGCGCAGGGAGGGAAACCGCCTCGAGGCGACGCTCGTCAACGAACTCACCCACGGGGTGGAGCGGCGACTGGTCGATCAGGTCGTGGTCGAGATGGGCACGGTCCCGATGGACGATCTCTTCGCCGATCTGCGGGAAGAGGCGTCCAACGACGGCGTGACGGACATCCATGCATTGCGCGACGGCCTTCGCCAGCCCACCCGCGGCCCGGGTTACGAGCTGCACCGCATCGGCGACGCACAGTCCTCCCGCAACATCCATGCGGCGATCTACGATGCGGTGAGGCTCTGCCGCACGGCCTGATTCCCGCTTGCGGTCGGGCGGGTTCGCAAGCCCGCCCGCCGGCGGAACTCTCTGCCTTCCCGATTCCGATCGCATGTCGACCCATACGACCAGCGTGTCGCGTCTGACGACATGTGCCCGCGCGGAAACCGGACTCACTGAAAATGGCTGATGGATACAAAGCGGCACGTGTCACGAACCGAACCCGGTCCGAACGTCCGTGAGGGACCTCGACCGAGTGGTGCTGCCGGAGAGATTTGAACTCTCGACCTCTCCCTTACCAAGGGAGTGCTCTACCCCTGAGCTACGGCAGCGGCTCGATCGTGGCGGGTCAATAGACGCGAAGATGGACCGGCGCAAGAGGTCGGGCAGGCTTTTTGCCGATGCGTCGTGCGATCTGGACCGGAGCGCGCACGTCGGGTAGAGATCGGGACATGGGCAAGGCATCCGGAACGACTCCCCCACCCTCTCCCGCGAAGAGCCGCGACGACCGCTTGAAGGCCGCGCTCAAGGCCAATATGGCAAAGCGCAAGGCCCAGGCCCGCGCACGCGGCGCGGGCAAGGACGACACATCCAAGCGGTAGGACGGTAAGATGGATTCCATTCTGGTCGAAGGCGGCCATGAGCTCGCCGGAGAGATTCCCATCGCGGGGGCCAAGAACGCCTGCCTCACGCTGATGCCCGCGACGCTGCTGAGCGACGGCCCCCTGACGCTCACCAATGCGCCGCGGCTGTCGGACATCCAGACGATGACGCAACTCCTGCAATCGCTCGGAACCGAGGTGACGCAGATGCAGGGCGGGCAGGTCCTGTCGCTGTCCTCGCATGCTCTGACGGGAACGCGCGCGGATTACGACATCGTGCGCAAGATGCGCGCCTCGATTCTCGTTCTGGGCCCCCTCCTCGCGCGCGAGGGGCGCGCCGAGGTGTCGCTTCCGGGCGGATGCGCGATCGGTGCGCGCCCCGTGGACCTGCATCTGAGCGCGCTCGAAAAGCTCGGCGCCGAGCTCGACCTGCGCGACGGCTATGTCCACGCGACGGCCCCCTCGGGCGGGCTCAGGGGCGGCATCGTGGACTTTCCGTTGGTCTCGGTCGGCGCGACCGAGAACGTGCTGATGGCCGCCACGCTGGCACGCGGCACGACCGAGATCCGCAACGCCGCGCGCGAGCCCGAGATCGTCGATCTCGCCGAATGCCTGCGCGCCATGGGCGCACGGATCGAGGGCGAAGGCACATCGACGATCACGGTCGAGGGAGTTGAGGCGCTCTCTCCCGCGACGCATCGTGTCGTGTCCGATCGGATCGAGCTCGGGACCTACATGCTCGCCCCCGCGATCTGCGGCGGCTGGGTGGAATGCATCGGCGGTCGGATGGATCTGGTCGCGGCCTTCTGCGAAAAGCTCGACGCCGCCGGGATCACGATCGAGGAGACGGCCCGCGGCCTCAAGGTCTCGCGCCACAATGGCCGCGTGCGGGCCGTCGACGTCGCGACCGAGCCCTTCCCGGGCTTTCCGACCGATCTGCAGGCACAGATGATGGCGCTTCTGTGCACCGCCGACGGCGTTTCGCGGCTCGAGGAGAACATCTTCGAGAACCGCTTCATGCATGCGCCCGAACTGATGCGGATGGGCGCGCGGATCGACGTGCAGGGGGGCCATGCGACCGTGACGGGCGTCGAACGGCTCAAGGGCGCACCGGTCATGGCGACCGATCTGCGCGCCTCCGTGTCGCTGATCCTCGCGGGCCTCGCGGCCGAGGGCGAGACGATCGTCAACCGCGTCTACCACCTCGATCGCGGCTACGAACGGGTCGAGGAGAAGCTCGGGGCGGTGGGGGCGCGGGTCTCCCGCGTGGCCGGCCGATGACCGAGGACGCACGGTTCGAGGATGCGGGCCCCGCGCCGCTCCGGCTCAGGGCCATGGATGCAGAGGATCTGCAGGTGATCTCGTCGCTGGTGCAGGATGCAGTCTTTCCGGCGACCGAGATGACCTGGCAGCGATCGCAACGGCGCTTCGCCTTTCTTCTCAACCGCTTCCGCTGGGAGGATGCGGCGATCGGCCGGGCCGAGCGTGTGCAATCCGTCCTCGCCGTCGAGGACGTGCTCGCCGTCAAGAGCTACGGGATCGAGCGCGGCGAGAAGGACCTGGTCCTGTCGCTCCTGTCGATCTCGCTCGAGCCCGGAGAGGACGGGACGGGGCGCATCGTGTTCTGGCTGGCGGGCGACGGTGCGATCGCGGTCGATGTCGAAGCGCTTGAGGTCAGCCTGCGCGACGTCACGCGGCCCTACGACGCGCCGTCGGGCAAGGTGCCGCATCACGAGACCTGAGCGCGCCTGACGACCCTCGCGCCATGCGTATTTGAGATAGCAAAGAGGGGCCGGCCCATGCGCGGCCAGTGACCCTGCCGCCAGAAGGGAATGTCCATGCCCGCGAGATTGAATACCGGGGACCCGGATTTCGAGAGCCGCTTCGCAGCGCTTCTTGGCGCGAAGCGCGAGGAGAGCGTCGATGTCGACGACGCGGTCGCCGCGATCATCGCCGATGTGCGCGCCCGCGGCGATGCGGCGCTGATCGAACTGACCGCGCGGTTCGACCGGCTCGACCTCACGCCCGGAACGCTGTTCTTCACCGAGGATGAGATCGACGCGCATGTGGCGCGCGTGCCCGAAGCGGAACGCGCGGCGCTGGAGCTCGCAGCCGGGCGGATCCGGGCCTATCACGAACGGCAGATGCCCGGCGATGCACAATGGGAGGACGACACCGGCGCGACGCTTGGCTGGCGCTGGGGGCCGGTCGATGCGGCCGGGCTCTACGTGCCCGGGGGCCTCGCCTCCTACCCGTCGTCGGTCTTGATGAACGCGATCCCGGCCAAGGTGGCGGGGGTCGAACGGCTGGTCGTCGCGGTGCCGACGCCCGACGGGCGCGTCAATCCGCTCGTCCTTCTCGC
Source organism: Palleronia sp. LCG004 (assembly GCF_032931615.1). NCBI lineage: Bacteria > Pseudomonadati > Pseudomonadota > Alphaproteobacteria > Rhodobacterales > Roseobacteraceae > Palleronia > Palleronia sp. LCG004. The sequence goes on along the minus strand of NZ_CP136759.1, from coordinate 717,738 downwards.
GGCGCGTATCGCAGGCGTCGATCAGGTGCTGCGCGTGGGCGGCGCGCAGGCGATCGCGGCCTTTGCCTACGGCACCGAGAGCGTCGCACCCGTCGACAAGATCACCGGCCCGGGCAACGCCTATGTCGCCGCAGCCAAACGGCGGGTCTTCGGCCGGGTCGGCATCGACATGATCGCGGGACCGTCGGAGATTCTGGTGATCGCCGATGCCGACAACGATCCCGACTGGATCGCGCTCGACCTTCTGAGCCAGGCCGAACATGACGAGAGCGCGCAATCGATCCTCGTGACCGACGATGCGAATCTGGCCAATTCTGTGGCCGCGGCCGTCGAGGCGCGGCTCGAAACGCTGGAAAGACGCGACATCGCCGGCGCGAGCTGGCGCGATTTCGGGGCCATCGTCGTTGTCGGCGATCTCGACGAGGCCGCGGCGCTTGCCAATCGAATCGCGGCTGAGCACCTGGAACTCTGCGTCGACGATCCGGAGCCCCTCGCCGCCCGGATCCGCCATGCGGGGGCCATGTTCCTCGGGAAATGGACACCCGAGGCGATCGGCGACTACGTGGGGGGACCGAACCACGTCCTGCCGACCGCGCGCTCGGCGCGGTTCTCGAGCGGATTGTCGGTGCTCGATTTTCTCAAGCGCACGACGATGGCACGGATGACGCCCGCGGCCCTCGGCGCGATCGGCGGCGCGGCCGAGACGCTCGCCCGATCCGAAAGCCTCGAGGCGCATGGGCTGAGCGTCCGTGCGCGGCTCGACCGGCTCAACGAAGGCGGGTGAACGACCCCGGAATTAACGAAATGGGCGCACCCCGAGATAACGTCTTGAAAACCGGCGCGATACGCTTCATCTAGTGGAGCGCCCGAACGGAGGGCGGCAAGACAGGAATGACCATGGCCAAGGAAGAACTGCTCGAATTTCCCGGTGTCGTGAAGGAACTCCTGCCGAATGCGACATTCAGGGTCGAGCTGGAGAACGGCCATGAGATCATCGCGCATACGGCAGGCAAGATGCGCAAGAACCGCATCCGCGTTCTGGCCGGCGACAAGGTACAGGTCGAGATGACCCCGTACGATCTGACCAAGGGACGGATCAACTATCGCTTCAAGTGAGATGCGCCTGATCCTCGGATCCGGCTCGCCCAGGCGGCTCGAGCTTCTCGCCCAGATCGGGTTCGTTCCCGATGAAGTCCGTGTGCCCGACATCGACGAGACGCCGGCCGGGGACGAAACCCCGCGCCCCTACGTCACGCGGATGGCGCGCGAGAAATCCAATGCGATCGAGATCACCGACGGCGAGGTCCTCCTGACGGCGGATACGAGCGTCGCGGCCGGCCGTCGCATCCTCGGCAAACCCGCCGACGAAGCCGAGGCGCGCGAGTTCCTCGGCCTTCTGTCCGGCCGCAGGCATCGCGTCCACTCTTCCATCGCCGTGCGCACGACCGAGCGGACCTGGATCCGCGACGTCGAAAGCCGGGTCCGGATGAAGCGTCTCTCGCGCGAGGAAATCGACGGCTACATCGCGACGGGCGACTGGCGCGGCAAGGCGGGTGGATACGCGATCCAGGGGCCGGCAGCCGCCTTCGTGCCTTGGATCGAGGGGTCGTTCTCGGCCATCATGGGCCTCCCCCTCCACGAGACCGCGCAGCTTCTTCAAGCGGCGGGCCTATCGACGCGGAGCGCGGCATGAAGGGGCGCACCGTCCATCTCGATGCCTTCGGAGAGCGTCTGGCAGCCGCGATGCTGGTCGACGGAAAGCTCGACGACCTGCTGATCGAGGATCCAGGCGGCCGTCCGGTACCTGGCGCGATCTATCGCGCGCAGGTCGATCGGCAGATGAAGGGACAAGGTGGCGTGACGCTGCGGATGCCCGATGGCCGTGCCTATCTGCGGCAGGCGCGAGGCCTTGCGCCCGGCGAGATGATCGTGGTGCAGGTCACGGGCTATGCCGAAGCCGGCAAGGCCGTGCCGGTGACCGCACGTCCGCTCTTCAAGTCGCGCCACGTGATCGTCACGCCCGGCGCGCCCGGTTACAACGTCGCGCGCGGCATCCGCGATGACGATCGTCGCGAGGCGTTGCTCGCCATCGCGCATGACGTGGCCGGCGCACCCGAGGATCTCGGCCTCATCCTGCGCAGCGCCTCCGAACATGCCGATGACGGCGAAATCGCCGAGGACATCGCCGCGACGATGGATCTCGCCAAGCAGGTCGCGGCCGACGAGGGAAGCGAGCCGGAGCTGCTCCTCGACGGGCCGGACCCGCACATGCTCGCCTGGCGCGACTGGCCCACGCCCGACGCGATCTTCTCGGAGCCGGGGAACTTCGCCGATCACGGCATCCACGACCATATCGACGTGCTGGCCTCTTCCCATGCCGAACTCGACGCGCATGGCTGGATGAGCATCGAGCCCACGCGTGCCCTTGTCGCCGTCGACGTCAATACCGGCGGCGACACGTCGCTCGCCGCGGGCCTCAAGACCAACATCGCGGCGGCCCGTGCGCTTCCCGGGCAGCTCAGATGCCGGGGACTCGGCGGGCAGATCACGATCGATTTCGCCCCCTGCCCCAAGAAGGACCGCAAGACGCTGGAGCAGATCCTGCGCGCGGCGTTCCGCGCCGATCCGGTCGATACGGTCCTCGCCGGCTGGACGCCGCTCGGCTGTTTCGAGCTCCAGCGCAAGCGCGACCGCCTTCCCCTGCACGAGCTCACGCGGAGCTTCCCTCCATGACCTGTCCGATCTGCAAGTCCGAGACCGTTCCCGCCTATCGCCCGTTCTGCTCCAGCCGCTGTGCCGATATCGACCTCGGCAAGTGGCTGACCGGCCGCTACGCGGTCCCCGTCGAGGCCGATGACGAATGGTCCGACGACGACCGCAAGCGGGACGAAACCGAACATTGACACCGTCAAGTCGCGCGTCATCCGCACCGGGAAACCCGTTCGTTCCCCACGCTCCGACCGGCCGATCGACCCAAGCTTCGAATCTCCGCATTTTTCCGGCCGACCCTCTGGACTTGCCGTCCGCCCCCGTCTAAGAGGTCGCCACCCAGAGGGTTCCGCCCTCACCCGTGCCCGGGTAGCTCAGGGGTAGAGCAGTGGATTGAAAATCCTCGTGTCGGTGGTTCGATTCCGCCCCCGGGCACCACCTAAATCTCTAAGTCATTGATACGCAACAGCTTCAGGAGCAAGCTACACAAGGCGTATAACATGCTGGAGAACATTTCTGCCTCCCATACCTTCACCAAAGACGGCGTCTACTACTTCGTAAGGCGCGTTCCGACGGCCCTGAGACGGCACTACACTTCATCTCGAATCTCATACTCGCTACGAACAAGGTCAGCATCGATAGCCGCGTCACGGGCGATACGAGCCTCTGCACAGCTCGACGAGTATTGGTATCACCTTCGATGCAGGGATACGGAGCTTCCCGGCAAGCATATGCTCCGCTCTGGGGCCGTTCCTATTGGTCCTGAGCCGATTAGCAGTCCCGGCGTCACCAATGGCTATATGACGCTCTCAGAGTGCGTAGGCGTGTACCTGCGTTTGAAGGGGAAGGGCAAAGGAACCACCTTCCATCGTGCGGCAGAGCGGTCTTGCGGCTACGTGATCGATGTCTGTGGGGACCGACCAATTTCTGAATACAAGAAGACAGACGCCAACACCTTTCGGGATGCGCTGATAGACCGGGGCATGGCGGGCAGTAGCATCGTCCGTATCTTCGGGACCGTGCGATCCGTGATCAACTTTGCAGCCTCAGAAAAGGGCTTGGATATTACGAACCCGTTCGGAAAGGTCTATTTTGACCGAACCGCAGGGGTGAAGGATCGTCAACCGGTCCCCCTTGATGCAATCAGGATAGTGCAAGAAAACTGTTATCTCGCGGACGATGAAATGCGGTGGTTGGTATCGCTTGTTGCGGATACCGGGATGCGCTTGGCGGAAGCGGCGGGACTTGCATCCGATGATATCGTGGAAGGCGCGGAGGGACGCTACTTCGTCCGTATTCAACCGCATCCTTGGCGACGCTTGAAGACACCGGGAAGCGCCCGCGAAATCCCCCTTGTCGGTTCGGCATTTTGGGCGGCGCAGAGGATCAAAGCTAAGCAAGGTGGGTCAAGGTTTGCCTTTCCACGGTACAACAAGACCAATACCACGAACGCCAATGCAGCTAGTGCGGCGTTGAATAAATGGCTGAAAACGTATGTCCCTGACGGTGCAACGATGCACAGCTTTCGCCACTCTATGCGGGACCGGCTAAGGGCAGTCGAATGTCCGGCCGATATCGTCGATCAGATCGGTGGTTGGCAGACCGATGGCGTTGGCCATGGATACGGAACAGGATATCCGATCCCCATTCTTCGAAAGTGGCTTGTTGCGGTTGCATGATCACGGCAAGCAACTTCGTAGATCGCAGGACCCGGGCTAGGAAGTGACCGACACAATACGGGAGTTCATCCGCAAGGCCGTGACTATCCGCACGGTGATCAACAACATGAGCTTCGACGGCACACCGCAGGACCCTATGCAAGAAGCCATACGGGACGCCCTTATTGCTTTCATGGCTACAAACGGCCCCAAGCAAGCGGCAGCGACGAAAGCAGCTCAGAGGGCCGGTATAGAGGCTGTGCGGGGCGATGACCGAAAGTACAGGGGCAAGGAAGCCATCATACGAACGCGAGACGCTGGATATCGTAAAGGCAATGCTATCCCAGGGCAATGGAGCTAGCGCGATCTCGAAGGCGACCGGGCTAAGTCGTCAGGCTGTAATCTGTATCGGGTGCAGACCAAAGGAAGTAGAAGAATAACTTGTAAAATGGTCATAAAAGCCAATGGTCAAGAGAGGTGTTGCGAGGAGTTCTATTTTGCATTCGCTTACTTCAATGTAGACATCTGAAGAATCATAATCGCGCCAAATTTTAATTATAGCAAGACTGGTCAACAGTGAGTTGCATCGGTCACGAGAAGTTAGATATCATCTCAGCCACTGACCGAAGCGTAGGCGTCGATCTCACCGGGCCAGTACTGCCACTAAATTATATTTTTTCGTCAGCCTCGAAAGAAAAAATAAAAAGTATGCTTTAGGAAGATATAGCCTAGCGAAACATACTTGTATGGTGCAATATAAACAGTGAGCAAGAGCCTAAGGCATCTAATCATCACCCTGCCCAGGTAGCTTAGCCCTAATGGACCGAATGTTCTTATTTAGCCTCATGCTGGCTTTCTTTCGATTGCGGATTTTCTGAATGTCGGCTTGCGACGGTGCGTAAAGACGCGCGAACGTCTCAACAATTTCATCTTCAAGCTCATTGCCTACCTGCTTGTTAAATGAACCCAACTTATAGACATCAGCGGCCTTGCTCAACATCACCTCCTGAAAGAAGTTATCTCCGTGCACAGAACTTATAAATTTTCCGGGTTCCCTCCACCAACCCCTCAATTGTAGATCAATATATAGAGCACTACGCAAAAAAGAGGTAACATTTGGTTCTCCAGCCTCTATAGAAGTAGTTTGCCCCAACTGATTCTCAAGTTTCTCAGTGCCGACGAGAAGATGAATTAGTCTAGCAATCTCCTTGGGTAAGTTTAACGCTATCCTGCGAGCGACTTCTTCATCGGAAAGCTCAAGTGGGAAAGAAACTATGTAAGTCAAACCATTGATGGTCATCTTTCTGTTCTTTACCAAACTCGGAATTGAGAGGAAGGACGCAAGAATAGTAGATGACCAACTTCTAAGCACACACGATAAATGGTATCGCTTTTCGGTATCCTCAATAAGCTCGGTATTCTTCACGAGATTAGTATACATGAACAGCGAGAGCATATACTTAGATGATGCATCTTTAGGTGAGGGACGGAATACCTCCTGCCGACCTTCTGCATCCCGAGGAATTTCAGCATCCAGTACTTCGTCCCGCTCCTCCGCCGTAAGAGGTGCTTCCTTTAACTGCTCAGCTAACTCCTCCGCGAATTTCTTACTTCCTTCAAGAGATGTAGGAAACGATTTAAATTGACTATTTTGGACAACATTGTCAAACTCTACGCCAAAAATGCTTATATGATGTTGTAGGTGCCGTTTTGATACGATCTGGAGAAGTTTAAGGTTATTTCTCTCAAGCCCAGAATAGTATTCGATCTCATTGAGATAACTTAAATATCTATCTTCGTCGAAAATCCATTCTCTGAAGTCTGGGTCGTCTCGCATCTTCGAGGCTATAAAAAATTCAAGAAATGCCCTGAATCGAAAGTAGACCGTATTGTCGGACTTATTTTCAGTGAAGATCTTTGAGCTAATCGCATTCTCTATTATATCACGTGCAGTGAAATTAAAGCCAAGGCTTTCAAGATAAGACAGGGTCACCTTGTATAAATCGTCTGATCTTAGCTTATACGAGTTTCTCCGACACATATACTCAGCGATGTGGCCCAAATAATGAACCTGGTTTCGGAAGTCGAATCTCTTTCTCTCGACCTCTCCGATGGACCTCTTTTTAAGTAATGTTTCGATGAACCTCTCTATCAGCGATGGGCGATTCAACGGTGAAAATGTGCTGTCCCTAGAGAGGATATCGGTAAGCAACGAGCTATTTAATGGCGTGGCCGGAACGTTGATGGCGCGAAGTTCTTTTATAACTCTATTGAGAAGCTCTTCCTCTGAACCATTCGTCTCGTCGATTTTCCGAATAAGCTTCCGTAAGTCAGGACGTCGTAGCTGATGAAGCCGAACGTGTTCAAAGTGGGCGCCAAGGTTCTCGTTCGAAATTAAACGTTCGTGATGTCGGAATGTTGTAACTGTAATTATAAAGCGATTGGCTTTATAATTTCCAACGAAATCTCTTAATTCTTTAATACGCTTAGCGTCACCGTACACCACGTCATCGACGCAGATTGCAAAGCAGCCCTCCTTTAGTAGAACGTCAAGGTCACATCCCGGAGGCGTGCCTGGAAGACGGTCACGAATCGCCTTTTCAACGCGTTTAGTTCCGGGGACGAAAATGCTAAAGGGTAAGTGGATGGGAATAGCCTTGCGGCTGTTATTCGCAAATTGCGCGTTTGTGGCGATTTGGCGACAAATTTCAATTAAAAGTGATGTCTTCCCGTGTTCCGGATACGATTCAATAATATAATTTTGTTCGTCAGCAATAATATCCTCGAGCCTCACGTCCTCCTCAATAATAGCCCCCTCAATTTCATCATCTATGCTCTTAGCCGGCAACAGACGAGATAAAGGTGGAGTTACAAACAGCTCCGACGTTGGCTTGTCCAAAATACTTTCGATAGCTGAATCGAGATAAGGAGGAAGAACTTCTTCCGATATCCACGTTGATATAGATGCTGATCGAGCTCCGTCAATTATTCGTGAAAAATGAATCCGAGCGTCGTCAGATGAATAATATCGGCCTGTTCCATCATCAATATTTGTCGCGATGTCGAATGTTCGTCGTCGGTCAAAGTAGGAGCGCCACGTTAGCTCAGTAAGTTTAGCCCTCGGCGAAATACGAAAATTCGAATAGCCGAGATATCTATCTTTCCTCCATGTGTACAGCGCGCCGGACTGATTATGAATAGTTCCTCCTGATTGGCCTACCGCAACCATTGGTCTGGGGTCGTGGACGTGACCGCAAAGAAATAAATTTACCTTACTTCGCACTAAATCTTGAAAATCTTGCGAAGAATGCTCCATATGCCAGTTTAATGGGTGATGGAAATTAACGATTGTGAAGAATTCGTCGTTTACTACAGCCAATGCCTTAGTAAGCGCTGCTTCAGGTACTGCAAGCTTCTGAAGATCGCTCACATTTTCAATTCCGCCACGACCAAGCCAAGCTGTGTTTAGATTGATTATTGTTAAGCTCAGGTCTTCAATTTCGTACACGGAAACTATTTCGTCTCTGTACAATTCTCCCTCTGGATCGAAGAACTCAGCAAAATCGAAAAAATCGTTAAATTTCTCCTTGGCCAGCTTCTGGGCGGAACCATTCAGGTAGTGTTCGTTTAGCTGCTCGCGGGTTTCGCAAGAGCTTTCGATATAACCTTGAAGTTCCTTGTTTTTAATAAGTTGTTTTCTGCTGAGATCGTGATTTCCAGGGCAGAGAAACAAGCGTGTGAAGTCACAATTTGTTTTCTGTAGCAAGGGCTCTATAAAAGCATCAAAGAGATTTTCGTACGCCCGATTATCATCTGCCGAGTGCACTAAATCACCAGAGAATACTATCAGATCAGGTGGTCCGATCAGCGATGATTGCCGTCCAATATCTTCAAGAAGGGCGCTGATCACAACACCCTGATCATGCGCGCGATCGGATTTGTAGTGAAGGTCACTTAAATGGAGTACGTTCAGATTTACGGGTGATGTCAAAGCTCGAATGCTCCCAAAACTTCTATAGTATGACCAGTATATTTAAATACATGCTGAACTAAGGCAACGAACTACGCCGCTTCGCGTCGGCTGGACCTCCAGCATGTTATACGCTTTGTGTAGCTTGCTCCTGAAGCTGTTGCGTATCAATGACTTAGAGATTTAGGTGGTGCCCGGGGGCGGAGGGTTTTCGCTGTTGTGTTCCTCCTACAGGCACTACCGGCGTCATACGCTCCAGCAAAACAAGGCGTATCGTGATCTTCTAGGATGGGTCAACAGGCGTATCTTGTACTACGGTTTGTTATACGGCCGGTGAGGGTCGCTTGGTGGCGAGATCTCCACGAAGGTAAGTCGGTTCGATCTTTCAGTCTCCAGGTTACGGTATGCATCTTGAAGGTTTGATCTGGGACTGACGCGTAGAGGCTTTGAGCGAGTGTCCGAGGGTCAACGATCAGCGATGGCTACCATCCCTACTTTCTGAACGATTTAAAGCACTGTCTACGGCGCTACCTGACTGAATGTAGCCGCTCCATACCCCGGGGCAGGTGCCACCCCACCCCCTACCCGTTACCGTATATGATCACGCCCGGTGATTAGTATTTTCGCCCGTCAACTAGCTCAGCACAAAACAGAGCCAAGATTAGGTCCAAGAGCGGGTCTAGCCTCTTTGAAGATGCAGATCCAATGTGACAAACCCAGAAACCAGAGGGGGGAGACGGTATATGTATCGGCGGCCCGGAAGCAAACTTAACGATTTGTCGGCTGCGGGATCTTAAAATCCCACTAAGGGGACAAGATCCTATAAGTATATATAGGACCCTGTCCCTTTAAGAACAACTCTGCGGCTGGGCTTCAAAGCCCCGCGAAAACACACATCTTAGCGGAAGCCTGCTTAACAGGTTTCAATCACCCATATCCAACCATTCTAGGCGAACATCTTTGATAACGCCCCAGCCAGATCCGGAAAGCAGTGGGTCTCCGTATAATGACATCATTATTTTCCAAGATTAATTCAAGGAGATTTGCCGCCCAATTGTTGTACCACTAAGAATATTCTGTAATTAGATTTCGCCCGGGATGGAGTGAGTCGCCGCCGTAGGCACGAAGAGACGCGTGAATCAAGACGAATTGTTTTTGAAATGGACCCTTGCGAATCGTTTCACGACAGGGCAACAAATCATAGGAAGACAAATTCGAAGGCGCGCGATAAACATGAGCGAAGATTATTTGACGCTATTACGGTCTGCAAACGGTATTGCGCTTACAAAGTATTTCAGACGCGGTGAAGACGGAAGACTAGTTTCTCGACAGATCACCATGCCGAAATACTTTTGTTCGGAAACTATCCCCGTTCGATGTCTACGAAGCCTCGGGGAAGCACTTTCATCTCTTGAGACACAAAGCGATTGTATGGTGATCAGAGGGGCCCAGTGTGCGGGCCTGGACGAGAAACAAGTTACAAGGACCATGAGGCAAACCGCATCACAAACGGCATATTTCCAACCAACGAAGCGACATTGGTGCATGCTCGACATTGACAGCATCGATCTGCCTGCCGAGCTTAGTAGCGTATCGGAGAACACGGATGCGATTCTTTCTCGCGTGGTTTCCAACCTCCCCGCTAGTTTCCACGGCGTTAGTTTCTACTATCAGTTTTCGGCTTCAATGTGCGTTAAGCCGGGCAGCATCCGCGTGCATCTGTGGTTTTGGCTCAACCGCGCCGTTAGCGACGCCGAACTGAAAGTATGGCTTGATGGCTATCCGGTGGATCATGCGATCTTTAACGCCGTCCAACCTCACTTTACGGCCGATCCCGTTTTCGAATACCTGGAAGATGACCCATTACCTCAGCGCTCTGGGTTCTATGATTACTTTGAGAAACGTTCTGAAGTTTGCGTGCCTGACAATCTAAACCTTGGCTTACGTGTACGCAAACGAGTCTCGAAAGTGACGGGCGTTGCGTCTCCTTCGGACCGACAAGGTATCGTCCGAGATCCGTTGAGCAGGAAGGTCGTCGACGGTCGGGAGCGGTTTCTTCTGATGTGTTCGAACATAGCGACTACACAGCTCGTTCAAGATAGACATGTCACTAGACCACCCACTGCCGACGAAATCGCAAAGCGCACATGGGAGATATTTACTGCCGATGCAGATACAACGGATGGCAAGTGGACCGAGCGGGACGCTTTTCTGGAGGCTATACGTCGTAAGGCTGATTTAGACGCAGGTACCTATTCATTTACCGGCCGCACCAGTAATACTATGCTTTACCCAGCCTCTGAACCGTACCACAAAATTTCCACGGTAGACAAAGAAACTGGAACCGCCAAGCTGGAAGAGGTTCTTGAGGAGTATTTTGACGACCAAGCTAATGCTCCCCGTGTTGCACTCCGTGTTACGATGGGCGCTGGAAAAACATATCAAACGGTTGAACAGCTCTGTAGGTATCTTTCAGATCAGGTTGGGGTGGTCGTCGAAATCTATGCTCCAAACCACGAAATGGTTGCTGATTATGAGAGGCAGCTTGCGGACCTTCAGGTGAACGCGGAGGTAGTGCACGTTCTTCCCCGAACGGGCGGGACGAAGGGCAACCTTCGGGTTCTTTGCCAGCGGCATGAGTATGTTCGCTCGTTGGAGCGCGCTGGTCTATCGGTTTTTAAGAATGCCTGCGAAGGGGGTGGCGATTCTGGCGAAAGCCTTGAAAGGTGCGAGTTTTTTAGGGATTGCCCGTACATTCTTCAGTTTGGACTTGATGATCCTGTAACGAGAGTCGTCAATAAGGTATTTTTGTTCCCGCACGCATATCTATTCCTTAGAAGAAATCGCCTCCAGCCGCCGCCCAACATTGTCATAGTCGACGAGGCGTTCTTAATGGGTTCAGTTGAAACCGTTAGCATTAAATCCAATATCGTACGTCAGAGTCTTGTGAACAACGATGCGCCGGATCTAGGCAAGTTGGTTTATCACGCCATCGTTGACGGCGGCCCGGCATTACATAATCTTCGCAAAGCTGGTATTGGCATACCACAGCTAAACAAAGTAGATCTCTCTTCCTTTGAGCCGAGGGTAAAGTTTGACCCACGAAGATCAACGGAATTGCAGTTGAAACCGAATGGCCCATACCGTGCGCTTTCTGCTTTGCTCGACGTACTGAAACAGGAACTGCGCCTTGGAACTCGCGATAACTTGGAGCGCGTGACATACGACCCAGATACCGATGACATCATCGTAAGCCAAGCGCGGCCGTTAGAAATACCCGATGAGGCGAGCCTATTGCTGCTCGACGCGACTGCGGATCCTCAGCTGCTGACGCGGTTGGTCGGTCCAGTTGAGTTTCACCGTGTCGCGATTGAGCAGAAGGGCATTGTGACTCAAGTTTATGACCGAACAGGCAGTAAATCTTTTTGGGAAGACAATGGCATTGTTGCAGAACTCACGCTTGAGGCATGACTTCCCCTTCCCCCGCTGAGGTTATGCGACGCGAACGATCTCGGCAGTGCCGAGGGCATTGAAGCGGTTCATGAGTGCGACGCGAATGTGGATCTCGGCGGTTTGGCGGTCAGGGTCTCTTGCGGCTATGCGTTCGCCGAATGCTTTGAGGCATCGCATTTTCGCCTCCACGCGGCTGCGTGCGTGGTATCCGGTCCAGTACTTCCAGAATGCTCTGCCGTAATGCTTCGTGGCGCGCAGCGTCTCGTTCCGCGCCTTCGCTGCCGGGCCGTCTTCCTTCCAGGCGCGCCCGTTTCTCCGGATCGGGATGATCGGTGTGGCTTGCCGGTCGGCGATAGCAGCATGGCAGCGACGTGTGTCGTAGGCACCGTCGGCGGTCACCGTGCCGATCTGCTCGTCCTCGGGGATCTGGCCGAGTAGCTCGGGTAGGATCGGGCTGTCGCCATCGCGGCTTGGAGTGAACTCGACGGCCCGGATGTCGGAAGTGGCCGTATCCATGGCGAGATGCACCTTGCGCCACTGACGACGGCCTTGGGCGCCATGCTTGCGCGCCTGCCACTCACCGTCGCCGAGGAACTTGATGCCCGTGCTATCCACGAGCAAGTTGAGCGGGCCATCGGAGCAGCGATACGGGATCTGGACCGCCAAGGTCTTTTGCCTGCGGCACAGGGTGCTGAAGTCGGGGACGGACCAGTTCAGCCCCGCCAACCGGAGCAGGCTGGCCACCATACCGGCGGTCTGTCGCAAGGGCAGCTTGAAGAGAACTTTGACCGACAGACAAAACTGGATAGCGGCATCTGAGAAGACGGGTGGACGTCCGAGCCGACCTTTATGCGGCGCCAGCCAAGCCATCTCCCGGTCTATCCAGATCAGCATTGAGCCGCGCTTGCGCAAGGCAGCGTTGTAGCTGGACCAGTTCGTCGTGCGGTAGCGGGCGGGGGAAGGCTTGCTCATGCAGCCCGTCTAACCAACTGGATTCACGCTGTGAATCGCCCGCAGACAGAGTTCTGCAACAACGCCCCGCGGATGCGGCGACCTCGCTCGCGCATTGGACCGATGTCGCGCAAACAGCCGAAGCGGGCTGCATGGATTTTCTCTTCATCGCGGACAGCCCTGCCGTGGCCCCTGGTCCGTTCGAGGCAAGCGCCCGCTGGACCAATTCGATGAACCGGCTGGAACCCCTGACGCTGCTTTCGGCGCTGGCAACTCAGACCTCGCATCTGGGCTTGGCCGCCACGGCCTCCACCAGCTTTACCGAGCCTTACAACCTCGCGCGCATGTTCGCGTCGCTCGACCACCTCTCCGGCGGGCGGGCGGCATGGAACGTGGTGACGTCCGACCATCTGGCGACGTCGTACAATTACGGTCAGGACGGGTTGGAGCCCCATTCAATCCGCTACGAGAAGGCCGACGAATTCCTCGACGTGGTCAAGGGCCTCTGGGATAGCTACGACGATGACGCCTTCGTGGCCGACAAGGAGAGCGGGTACTATTTCGCGCCGGATCGACTGCATCAGCTGGACCACGAAGGGGCCCACTTCAAGGTGCGCGGCCCCCTGAACATGGCACGGCCGCCGCAGGGGCACCCGGTGATCGTGCAGGCGGGCGGCTCCGACGCAGGCAGGGAACTGGCCGCACGAACCGCCGAGGTGATCTTCTCCGTGGGCTCGTCGCTGGAAGACGCCAAGGCGTTCTATGCGGACGTCAAAGGTCGCATGGCAAAGTATGGCCGCGACCCCGACGACCTGAAGATCCTCCCCGGCATCCCGGTCTATGTCGGGAAAACCCATGCGGAGGCACAGGCCAAGCTCGATGCATTGTCGGACTCGCTGCATCCCGACGCTGGCCTCAGCCTGCTGCAGATGTTCATGACGGGCGTGGACTTCTCGGGCCTCGACCTGGACGAGCCGGTCCCGGAGGACCGCGTACAGCAGGCATCCAATGCCTCCAAGGCGATCTATTCCGTGGCGCGCAAGCTGATCCTCGAGGATCGTCTGACCCTGCGCCAGATGATCCAGCACTGGGCCGCGCAAAGCTCTCACACGCTGTTCCTGGGCGATCCGGTAGAGGTCGCCGACAAGATGCAGCATTGGATCGACGAAGGTGCAGGCGACGGCTTCATCATCATGTCGCCGGTGCAGGGCTCGTATCTCAAGGACTTCACGTCGCTGGTCGTGCCGGAACTGCAGAAACGCGGCGTCTTCCGGACCGAGTATACCGGCAAGACCCTGCGCGAGAACCTCGGCCTCGCCCGTCCCGTCAGCCGCTTCAAGACTGCGAAACAGGAAACGGCGAAGCAGGACGAGAATGCCTGAAGGCGTTTGCCGGTGCACGGGCGTCAATCCGCGCATCGGCTGCCATCCGGGATCGCCGATCCCCAATGGGTACAGGTCTTGGCAGTCAGATCTCCAATTTGCCTGTGCCTGAATTGGAGCCGGCATCGATCACTCCGTCGATGCCGGCCCGATCGAGCAAGTTCGACGGAAGCCACGAAAATAGGCAGCGCAGGACTTTCCCATCTCCCACCCGCCGGCCTTGTCGCGATCCGCTTCCGGAACCCGGCCAGTCGAAGCAGCGTGAAAACCCAAAAAGCGCAAATCAAAGCGCTCGCAAAACAAGCAGATGCTCCCCCACGGGTGCCGAAAGAAACGTCAGATAACTTCAAACCATCCAATTCTCTCCCCCCGAAAGGAATTCCGAATGCGCAGTGTCTTCAAATTCATCAGATCCGTCGGTTTAACGGCCGTGGCCGCAGCCGCGATGACGTCCGGCGCACAGGCGCAGGATGTGCTGGACCAGGTCAAGGAACGTGGCGAGCTGGTCGTCGGGACCGAGCTGAACTATGCGCCTTTCGAATTCCTGGACGGTGATACGCCGGTCGGTTTCGACGTGGACCTGATCAACCTGATCGCCGCCGACATGGGTGTGACGGTGAAATGGATCGACCTGCCCTGGGCTTCGGTACTGCCGGGACTGGAGGCCAGGAAATACGACATGGTCCTGGCCGGCACCACGATCACCAAGGCCAGGATGGAGCGTTACTACTATACCCTGCCGATCGGCGACGCGACCGTGACGCTGGTCAAGCTGGCCTCGAATGACGAGATCACGAAGCCCGAGGACATTGTCGGCCAACCGGTCGGCGGCGTGCGCGGTGCATCGCATGGCCAGCAATTCAAGGAATATATCGAAACGCTGGATGGTGGCGTGGCCGATTTCAAGGAATACGGAGCCTCCCCCGAGGCCTACGCCGATCTGGCCGCCGGCAGGATCGTCGCGGTTTCCGGCGCGATGCCGAACCTGGCCTACCTGACCGCGCAGAACCCGACCTTCGAGCTGGTCCTGCCGTCGATCGGCAAGCCCTCCTACCAGGCCTGGCCGCTTCGCAAGGAGCCGGAAAGCGAAAGTCTGCGTGACGCGCTGAACGAAGGCATCCGCAAGTACAACGAGGACGGCACCATCGCCGAGCTTCAGGAAAAGTGGTTCGGCACGGTCATGCCGCTGCCGTCGGACGAGGTTCCGGAACCCAACTTCTGAGCTGCTGAATCTCCCAGCCGACCCGTGGATGTACCTGCATCCACGGGTCCCCTCCAACATGCGGAGCCCGCCAAGTCGTGATCCAAACCACCTTCTTCGACTCCGTCGTATTGCTGGTCCTCAGCACCGGTACGACGCTGACGATCTCGGCCTTAGGGATCGCGATCGGGTTCGCCATAGCCCTGCCCGTCTGTGCCTGCGTGCTGTCCGGCAAGGCTCCCCTCGTTCTTCTCGGACGCTTCTACATCTCCTTCTTCCGCGGCGTGCCGCTCCTGGTCCAACTGCTCCTGATCTACTACTTGCTGCCTTTCGTCGGACTTGAACTGCCGTCCTTCGTGGCCGGCGCATTGGGGCTCGGTGCCTGTACCGCCGCCTATCAAGCGGAAAACATCCGCGGCGGCTTCCTGGCGGTGCCGAAAGGTCAGGCCGAGGCCGCCCATGCCATGGGATACGGACAGCTTCAGACCTGGCGCAACATACTGCTGCCGCAGGCTTTCAGGTCGGCACTTCCGTCCATCGTCAATGAGATGATCGCGATCCTGAAGGCGTCCTCGCTGGTGTCGGTCGTGGGCGTGAGCGAATTGACCCGCGTCGCCCAGTCGATCGTCGCGCGAACCTATCAGCCGCTCGAATGGTACATGATGGCGGCGTTTCTCTACCTCATCCTGAACATCGCCCTGTCCTGGGCTGCAAACCGTTCCATGCGTGGGCTGACCGTTTCGGTGCAGGAGTTTCGACTGTGACGCTCGATTTCTATCACCTCATTCCCTATGCGCCCGCCCTTGCCTGGGGCTTCGTCCTCACGGTGCTCGCATGGGCTGCCTCGCTGGTCCTGTCGCTGATTGTGGGGTCTGTGCTGGGCCTCGTCGCCGCCCTGACACGCGGGCCGGTGCGCATGGCGATCGCGGCCTATGTCGGCTTCTTCCGCGGCACACCGCTGCTGATCCAGCTCTTCATTCTCTATTACGGCGGGCCGCATCTCGGGCTGACTCTCGATGCCTGGCAGGCGGGCCTTCTGGGCCTCACGCTTTACGGCGGTGCCTATGCGACCGAGATCGTGCGCGGAGGATTGCAGGCGATCCCGCGTGGCCAGATCGAGGCCGCGCGCGCTCTGGGCTATACCCGCTGGAAGACCCTGCGCCACATCGTGACACCTCAGGTGCTGGTGCCGGTCATGCCGCCGATGACCAACAATGCCATCTTCCTGCTGAAGGATACGGCCCTGCTGTCGGTGATCACGGTGCCCGAGATGACCTCGCAGGTCAGCAAGATGAACATCGAGACATTCACCTTCGTCGAACCCTATCTCGCCCTCTCCATCACCTACTGGATCCTCGTCGAATTTGCCGCCCGCATGGGACGTCTGATCGAAGCCCGTATTACCCGTCATCTCGAGGTGCGCTCATGACCCAAATCGACACCACGCCTTTGCTGTGCGCCCGCCGTCTGCACAAATCCTACGGCGAAACGGAGGTACTGAAGAACGTCTCCCTGTCGGTGAAGAAGGGCGAGGTGCTCTGCATCATCGGCCCATCCGGTTCGGGGAAATCGACCTTGCTGCGATGCCTCAACCATCTCGAGGATTTCCAGGAGGGCGAAGTGGCGCTCGAGGGCAATTACCTCGACTACGTCAAGCGCCGGGGTCGCCGCATTCCGGCCAGCGAGAGAGCGCTCAAGGCCACCCGCCGCCGTGTGGCGATGGTGTTCCAGCAGTTCAATCTCTGGCCGCACCTGAAGGTGATCGAGAACATCATGCAGCCGCTGATGGTCGTGCAGCAGATACCCCGCGCCAAGGCACGGGAAATCGCGGAGCTTGCGCTGCGGAAAGTCGGACTTGCCGCTCACATGGATGCATGGCCGATGCAGCTGTCGGGCGGCCAGCAACAACGCGTTGGCATCGCCCGGGCATTGGCCGGCGGGCCGGAGGTGATCCTCTTCGACGAGCCGACATCCGCGCTCGACCCCGAACTGGTGGGCGAGGTTCTGGACGTGATGCGCTCGCTCGCCGCGGAAGGGATGACCATGGTCGTCGTCACTCACGAGATGGGCTTCGCCGCACAGGTATCGGACCGTGTGGTCTTCATCGATGAAGGCCGCATCGTCGAGGAAGGCGCGCCGAGGACAGTCCTCGGCAAGCCCCAAAGCCCGCGCTTGCAGAAGTTCCTGCAGACTTGGGCGGACAGGAACCGCCTGTTCGACGATCCGTCTTAGCGGCGAGAAGCCCTGCGGTTTCACTCGGAAGCTCTGCCGCACCGCCCCGGGTCGGTCCGAACCGGCGATCGGACACCGTAGCGCCGTCTGGTTCGGTGGACCCACGTACAACTTCGGCGCCCAGGGTGCCTGGGAGATCCCCCCTGAAGGGCCGCCACCTCAGCGCCAGTCGAGGACGACCTTCCCGGACTTGCCCGATTTCATCGCCGCAAACCCTTCGCGGAACTCGTGGGCCGGCATCCGGTGGGTGATCACGCGGCTCACGTCCAGACCGTTCTGCAGCATCGCGATCATCTTGTACCAGGTCTCGAACATCTCGCGGCCATAGACGCCCTTGATCGTGATGGCCTTGAAGACGATACGCGACCAGTCCACCGGGGACTTGCCCGGCGGAATGCCCAAGAGCGCGATCTTTCCGCCCATGATCAGGCTCTCGACCATCTGGTCGAGCGCCTGCTGGCTGCCCGACATCTCCATCCCGACGTCGAACCCCTGCCGCATCCCGAGCTCGGCCACGACATCGCGCAGATCCTCGCGGCCGACCTCGACCGTCCGGACATCCCGGCAGACCTCCCGCGCGAGGGTCAGACGGTCGGGATTGACGTCGGTGATGACGACATGACGCGCGCCAGCATGCCGCGCGACGGCGGCGGCCATGATCCCGATCGGCCCGGCCCCGGTGATCAGGACGTCCTCGCCCAGCAGATCGAAGCTCAACGCGGTGTGGACCGCATTGCCGAGCGGATCGAGGATCGCGCCGATCTCGTCGGGAATGTCGTCGGGCAGCGGCACGACGTTGAAGGCCGGCAGCCGCAGGTATTCCGCAAAGGCCCCCTGCACGTTCACGCCGATCCCGCGCGATCCTGGGTCGAGGTGGAACTTGCCCGACCGGCTCTGGCGGCTCTCGACGCCCACGACATGCCCCTCGCCCGAACATCGCTGACCGATCTCGAGCCCGGTGACGTTGCGGCCGATCTCGACGATCTCGCCCGCGAATTCGTGGCCGGTGATCATCGGGGCGGGCACAGTCGCCGCCGCCCACTCGTCCCAGTTCCAGATATGGATGTCGGTGCCGCAGATGCCGGTCGCGTTCACGCGGATCAGCACGTCGTCGGGGCCGATCTCGGGCACCGGTGCCTCGATCATCCACAGGCCTTCTTCGGGCCGCGACTTCTCCAGCGCCCTCATCGTTCCCCCGCTCACGCGATCACGCCCAGCTCGCGGCCGACCTTGCCGAAGGCCCCGAGCGCGCGGTCCAGCTGCTCGCGGGTGAAGGCCGCGCTCATCTGCGTGCGCAGCCGCGCCTCTCCGCGCGGCACCACGGGATAGAAGAACCCCGACACGTAGACCCCCTCCTCGAAGAGCCGCGCGGCCATCTTCTGCGCGAGCTTCGCATCGCCCAGCATCACCGGAATGATCGGGTGATCGCCTTCGAGCAGCTCGAACCCCAGGCCCGTCAGCCCCTCGCGCCAGTATTCGGCATTCTCGAAAAGCCGGGCGCGCAACCCGCTTCCCTCCTCGACAAGGCGGATCGCCTCGATCCCGGCCGCCACGATCGAGGGCGGCAACGCGTTGGAAAAGAGATAGGGCCGCGCGCGCTGGCGCAGCAGGTCGATGACAGCCTGCGGCCCCGCGACATAGCCCCCCATCGCGCCGCCCAGCGCCTTGCCGAGCGTCCCGGTCAGGATGTCGACCTCAAGGCCGAAATGATCCGGCGTGCCCGCGCCGCGATCGCCCATGAAGCCCGTCGCATGGCAATCGTCGACCATCACGATGGCATCGTATTGCTCGGCCAGCCGCTTGATCCCCGGCAGATCGGCAAGATATCCGTCCATGGAAAAGACGCCGTCAGTCGCGATCATCACATGGCGCGCGCCGGCCTCGCGCGCTTCCTTCAGCTTCGCTTCGAGATCCGCCATGTCGCTGTTGGCATAGCGATAGCGCTTGGCCTTGCAGAGCCTGATCCCGTCGATGATCGAGGCGTGGTTCAGGCTGTCCGAGACGATCGCGTCCTCGGGCCCCAGAAGCGGCTCGAACAGGCCACCGTTCGCGTCGAAACAGGCCGCGAACAGGATCGCATCGTCCGTTTTCAGGAACTCCGCCAGCTTTCGCTCGAGGTCGCGATGCAGGTCCTGCGTGCCGCAGATGAACCGGACAGACGCCATGCCGAAGCCCTTCTCGTCCATCGCCTCGCGCGCGACGCGGATCAGGTCGGGATGATCGGCGAGCCCCAGATAATTGTTCGCGCAAAGATTTATGACGTCGCGCTCGCCCACCGCGATCTCGGCGGACTGGGCCGACGTGATGAGACGCTCCTGCTTCATCAGGCCGTCGGCATCGATCTCCGAAAGCGTCTTCTGCAGGTCTGCGATGAAACGGTCCGACATGAGGCCTCTCCAGTGATTGCGCCGTGTTCCGGCATGATGGACGAATTTCCGCGATAGTGGAAGGCATGCCGGAACCGCCCCGATCCGCTAGCCGCCCTTCACGACGAGAAAGGCCCGCGCGGCCCCGCAGGCTTCGAGCCGGTGCGGCACGTCCGCCGCATAGCGTGCCGTTTCGCCCGCGCGCAGGGGATGGGCCGCCGCGCCGCTCGTCACGGTCAGCGCGCCCTCGATCACCGTCACGTTCTCCTGCGTCCCACGGGCATGCGCGGTCGAGGACAGCGCGCCGCCTTCCTCGAACCGCAGCTCATAGACTTCGTGCCGCCCCGCATCCTCGGGCGGCGACAGGATGCGGATCGTGCATCCCGTGCCCCTGTTCGCGATCGTCGGGACGTCTTCGGCGCGCAGCACCTCGATCGCGCTCGCCCGGCTTTCCTCCAGCAATCCCGCGAAATCGACTCCCAACGCCCGCGTCAAATTCCACAGCGTCGAGACGGTGGGCGACGACGCGCCCCGCTCGATCTGGCTGACCATGCTGCGCGACACGCCCGAGAGCCGCGCCACAGCGTCGAGCGACAGGCCCCGCGACTGGCGCGCCCGTCTGAGCCGTTCGGGAAGCAGCGAAAGGATCGCATCGGGGTTTTCCATGATCGCTGAACCTAGATCCCCGATGCATGTCTTTCCAGCGCCCGGAATCGGCCCCGCCCCCTCGGCAGGCGGTCCGCCAAATGCGAAAAGGGCCGCGCACCCCGTCGGGGGTGGCGGCCCGTATCGGGCCGGAGCACGGCATCGCGCGCTCCGGCCCGTCATGCGCTCCGGCTTACTGCCAGGACTGGACGAGCTCGTCGTAGGAGATCGTCTGCGGCTCCTCGTCCTCGCTCTCGAGCGCGGGCTTCGGTGCGCCCGGCTGTTCGAGCCAGTATTCCGCACTTTCGGGCTCGTTCAGCTTGGGCCCGAGATCGCCCTGCACGCCGGCCCGTTCGAGCCGCTCCATGACGTTCTCCATATCGGCGCAGAGCGTGTCGAGCGCCTCCTGCGTCGTCTTGGCCCCCGACATGGCATCACCGATATTCTGCCACCAGAGCTGCGCGAGCTTGGGATAGTCGGGAACGTTCGTCCCCGTGGGCGACCAGCGCACGCGGTCGGGCGAGCGATAGAACTCGACCAGCCCGCCGAGCCTCGGCGCACGTTCCGTGAAATGCTCCGATTTGATCGTGCTCTCGCGGATGAAGGTCAGGCCCACATCGGACTTCTTCACGTCCACCGTCTTGGAGGTGACGAACTGCGCATAGAGCCATGCGGCCTTGGCGCGGTCGGTGGGCGTCGAATCGAGGATCGTCCAGGATCCCACGTCCTGGTAGCCGACCTTCATCCCCTCTTCCCAGTAGACGCCGTGCGGCGAGGGAGCCAGGCGCCATTTCGGCGTGCCGTCCTCGTTCATGACGGCGGGGCTGTCGACCAGCGGTGCCACGAAGGTCGTGTACATGAACATCTGCTGCGCGATGTCCCCCTGCCCCGGAACCGGCCCGGCCTCGGAGAAGGTCATGCCCGCGGCCTGGGGGGGCGAGTAGTTCTGCAGCCACTCGATCGCCTTCTCGACCGCATAGACCGCCGCGGGCGAGTTCGTGGCCCCACCGCGTTCCATGCAGGCGCCCACGGGCTGCGACTCCTCGTTCACGCGGATGCCCCATTCGTCGACCGGCAGGCCGTTCGGCTCGCCCGCGTCGCCCATGCCGGCCATCGACATCCACGCATCGGTGTACCGCCAGCCGAGAGAGGGGTCCTTCTTGCCGTAATCCATGTTGCCCCAGACCGAGGTCGGCTCACCCTCGATATAGCTCATGTCGCGGCCGGTGAAGAATTCGGCGATGTCCTCGTAGGCGGCCCAGTTCACCGGAACGCCCAGCTCGTAGCCGTATTTCTCCTGGAAGTCGGACTTGGTCTGCTCGTCGTTGAACCAATCGTAGCGGAACCAGTAGAGGTTCGCGAATTGCTGGTCGGGCAGCTGGTAGAGATTGCCGTCCGGCCCGGTGGTGAATTCCAGCCCGATGAAATCCTCGAGGTCGAGCGTGGGCGACGTCACGTCGGCCCCTTCCCCGTCCATCCAGTCCGTCAGGTTGACCGCCTGGCCATAGCGCCAATGCGTGCCGATCAGGTCGCTGTCGTTGACGAAGGCGTCATAGACGTTCTGGCCCGACTGCATCTGCACCTGCAGACGTTCCACCACGTCGCCCTCGCCGATGAGGTCGTGGGTCAGGTTGATGCCGGTGATCGCGCTGAAGGCGGGTGCCAGGACCTGCGCCTCGTATTCGTGGGTCGTGATCGTTTCGGACACGACGTTGATGTCCATGCCCTGGAACGCCTCGGCCGCGTCGATGAACCACTGCATCTCCGCTTCCTGCTCCTCGCGGGACAGCGTGGACATGTCGCCGATCTCGGCGTCGAGGAATTGTTGCGCCTCCTCCATGCCGGCGAAGGCCGGCGCGGAAAGCGCGGCCGCCACCGTCAGCGCGGTTGTCGATTTCAATAGGGCGTTCATGTTTACCTCCCAGTTATTCGGAACGCGACGTATGTGCCCTCAGACCGTGCGAAAGATCACCGCGGCGAGGACGAGGGACGCGAGAAGCGCCCCCCATTGCGAGACCGGCACGAGCGCCAGCCACGCGAGATTGACGAAGGCCGCGGCCAGAAGCGCGATGAAGAGCCTGTCCCCCCGCGTCGTCTCGATCCCGAGGACACCGCGGCGCGGCGTCTCGGGATGGCGGATCGCGAGATAGCTCATCACGCCCAGGATCGCCGCGATGATCACGAAGAAGGCCGCCGTGGGCCATGTCCAAGCCATCCACGCCATCACGCCGCTCCTTCCGTTGAACCGGCCCGCATGGCCCTTCGGGGGTGCCGGATCGCGGTCACGACCATCACACCCTCCCCAGGGCAAAGCCCTTGGCGATGTAGTTGCGCACGAAATAGATCACGAGCGCGCCGGGAATGATCGTCAGCACGCCCGCCGCCGCCAGTACGCCCCAGTCGAGCCCGCCCGCCCCCTGCGTTCGCGTCATCGTGGCCGCGATGGGCTTGGCGTCGACGCTCGTCAGCGTGCGCGACAGCAACAGCTCGACCCACGAGAACATGAAGCAGAAGAACGCGGCCACGCCGATCCCGCTCGAGATCAGCGGCATGAAGATCCTCAGGAAGAACCGCCCGAAGGAATAGCCGTCGATATAGGCGGTCTCGTCGATCTCCTTCGGGACGCCCCGCATGAAACCTTCGAGAATCCAGACCGCCAGCGGCACGTTGAAGAGGCAATGCGCCAGTGCCACGGCGATATGCGTGTCAAAGAGCCCGACCGAGGAATAGAGCTGGAAGAAGGGCAGCGCGAAGACGGCCGGCGGGGCCATGCGGTTCGTCAGCAGCCAGAAGAACAGGTGCTTGTCGCCCATGAAATTGTAGCGGCTGAACGCATAGGCCGCGGGCAGCGCCACGGCGATCGAGATCACCGTGTTCATCAGCACGTAGATCAGCGAGTTGACGTAGCCCATGTACCACGACGCATCGGTCAGGATCGTCTCGTAATTCTGGAACGTCAGATCCTGCGGCCAGAGCGAGAAGTTCCCCAGGATCTCGGCATTGGTCTTCAGGCTCATGTTCACGAGCCAGTAGATCGGGATCAGCAGGAACAGCAGGTAGAGCGTCATCACCACGGCCGATCCGTTGATCCGCGCGCCGCGCCTGAGTTTGGTGTTGGCATTCGCCTCGGTCACGTCGCCGGGCAGATGCGCCGCACCGGGGGCGGCCGTGCTCGTATCGGTCATCGGCCGCTCTCCTCTTTGTCGAGATTGGTCATCACGATGTAGAAGACGTAGGAAATCACCATGATGACGAGGAAATACATCAGGCTGAACGCCGCCGCGGGCCCGAGGTCGAACTGCCCCAGCGCCATCTTCACGAGGTCGATCGACAGGAAGGTCGTGGCGTTGCCCGGTCCCCCGCCGGTCAGCACGAAGGGTTCGGTGTAGATCTTGAAGCTGTCCATGAAGCGCAGGAGGATCGCGATGGTCAGCACGCCCCGCATCTTCGGCAGCTCGATATAGCGAAAGACCGACCAGCGGCTCGCCTGATCGATCCGCGCGGCCTGGTAATAGGCATCGGGGATCGAGCGCAGCCCCGCATAGGCCAGCAGCGCCACCAGCGACGTCCAGTGCCAGACATCCATCGCGATGACCGTGGCCCAGGCCGCGTAGAAGCCCTGCGTGTAGTTGTAGTCGATCCCGAGCGCGTCGAGCGTATGGCCCAGAAGCCCGATATCGACCCGCCCGAAGATCTGCCAGATCGTGCCCACCACGTTCCACGGGATGAGCAGCGGCAGCGACATGAGCACGAGGCAGAAGGACGCCCAGACCCCCTTCTTCGGCATGTTGAGCGCGACGAAGATCCCCAGCGGCACCTCGATGGCGAGGATGATGCCCGAAAAGACGATCTGTCGGCCCAGCGCGTTCCACATCCGCTCCGAATGGAGCATCTCGTCGAACCAGGCGAGGCCGGCCCAGAAGAACTGGTTGTTGCCGAACGTGTCCTGCACCGAATAATTGACCACCGTCATCAGCGGCACCACCGCCGAGAACGCCACCAGCACCAGCACCGGCAGGACGAGGAACCACGCCTTCTGATTGTCGGTCTTCATGCCGCCTCTCCTTTCGACGGGACGCGCCATTCGTCCTCGTAGACATTGACGCCGCCCTCGACGAACTGGACGTGGGTTCCCCCGTCCGGAACGCGCGCCCCCTCGTTCACGATGGCCGCGACCTCCTGCCCCGACATGTCGAGGCGCACGATCTTGTGCCGCCCGACATCCTCGACCCGGCGCACGCGCGCGGGCAGCCCGTGCTCGCCCAGGCGGATATATTCCGGGCGCACGCCGATCTTGGTCGCGCCGCCCCGCGTGGCATAGCTCGTCCCGAGGTCGAACTGCGTGCCCGCGATCACCGCCTTGGTCCCGTCGATCCGCGCATCGAACAGGTTCATGCCGGGCGAGCCGATGAAATAGCCGACGAAGGTATGGGCCGGCCGCTCGAACAGCTCGTCGGGCGTGCCGATCTGCACCACGCGCCCGTCATGCATCACCACCACCTTGTCGGCGAAGGTCAGCGCCTCGGTCTGGTCGTGGGTGACGTAGATCATCGTGTGCCCGAACTCGCGGTGCAGCGTCTTGAGCTGGGTGCGAAGCTCCCATTTCATGTGCGGGTCGATCACGGTCAGCGGCTCGTCGAAGAGCAGCGCGTTCACGTCGTCGCGCACCATCCCCCGGCCCAGGCTGATCTTCTGCTTGGCATCCGCCGTCAGACCCGCCGCCCGCCGGTCGAGCACGTCCTCCATGTCGATCATCCGCGCCACGCGGCCCACGCGATCCGCGATTTCCGATTGCGGAAGCTTCCGGTTCCTCAGCGGAAAGGCCAGGTTCTCGCGCACGCTCATCGTGTCGTAGACGACCGGAAACTGGAACACCTGCGCGATGTTGCGATCCGCCGTCGGCAGATGCGTCACGTCCTTCCCGTCGAAGAGCACGCGGCCGTGGCTCGGGATCAGCAGCCCCGAGATGATGTTGAGGAGCGTTGACTTGCCGCAGCCCGACGGCCCCAGCAGCGCATAGGCCTCGCCGTCGGTCCAGTCGTGGTTGAGCTCCTGCAGCGCGAAATCCGACGGCGATTTCGGGTCCGGGTGATAGCTGTGGGCGAGCGTGTCGAGGGTAATCTTGGCCATCACGCGGCCTCCGCATAGGTCGCGGGCCGGGCGAGCGTGCCGTCCGCCCCGAAGAGATAGACGTGCCGCGGCCTGAGATAGACGGCCAGCGACTCGCCCGGCGTCAGGTGCCTGATGCCGTGGACCAGCCCGACCCAGCGCGCGCCCTCGTGCTCGACATGGACGAAGGTCTCGGACCCGGTGATCTCGGTCACGCGCAGCACCGTGTCGAAGCGGATCGCCCCCTCCTCGGGGTCGAGCGACAGATGGTTCGGCCGGAACCCCGCCATGTAGCTCCCCTCCGCGACATCGCCGCCCAGCCGGTCCGCGGACATCTCGGCCCCCGCGCCGAAGCGCAGCGTCCCGCCGGTCTTCTCGACCTCGACGAAGTTCATCGGCGGGTCCGAGAACACCCGCGCCGTCGTCGCATCCGCCGGCTTGCGGTACACGACCGGCGTCGGCCCGAACTGCGTCACACGCCCCTCCCAGAGCGTCGCGCAATGGCCGCCCAGCAACAGCGCCTCCTCGGGCTCGGTCGTGGCATAGACGAAGATCGCGCCCGATTTCTCGAAGATCCGCGGGATCTCGGCCCTCAGCTCCTCGCGCAGCTTGTAGTCGAGATTGGCCAGCGGCTCGTCGAGCAGGACGAGCCCCGCATCCTTGACGAGCGCGCGCGCCAGCGCGCAGCGCTGCTGCTGCCCGCCCGACAGCTCCAGCGGCTTGCGGTCGATCTGCGGGCCCAGCTGCATGAGGTCGGCCGTCTCGCGCACCCGCCGGTCGATCTCCTCCCGACCGATCCCCATCAGCCGCAGCGGCGAGGCGATGTTGTCGTAGACGCTCATCGAGGGGTAGTTGATGAATTGCTGGTAGACCATCGCGACCTTGCGGTCCTGCACGCGCTGCCCGGTCACGTCCTCGCCGTTCCAGAGCACGCGGCCCCCGCTCGGCTGGTCGAGCCCCGCCATCAGCCGCATGAGCGACGTCTTCCCGGCGAGCGTCGGGCCGAGCAGCACGTTCATCGTGCCTTTCTCGAGCGTCAGGTCCGTCGGGTGGACATGCGTCCGCCCTCCGACGACCTTCGATACGTTTTCCAACGTCAGCGTCACGATATGCCTCCCTGATCGAGCCCGCCGTGCCGCCTGCCCGCCCCCGCCCGCCATCTTGCAAGGCGCGCGGGGCCGTTCGGGGCATCCGCCGGGCCTCCCAACCCGACGACACCGTCTCGATATGGCGAAACGCTAGGTGATTCCCGCGGACTTGAAAAGAGCCATGTTCGCTCTCTTTCGTTTTGCCCAATCTTGACCCAGCGTAAGTCTCTGTATCCTCTGCCCTTATCCGATCCTGCCTGCAAAACGCATCGCTATTGCCAAAAAATCCTGCATTCGCGAAAATGCACGAAAACCGGCTTTGCACAAACGAAGATCGCGGCACCCGATCTTCGCGGAGGACTCGATGTCGCAGACCATCAGGCACCCCGAGATCATCGACATCGCCCGCCGCGAGGGCAAGGTCACGGTCGAGGGGCTGTCGGCGCATTTCGGTGTGACGCTCCAGACGATCCGCCGCGACCTCGCCGATCTGGCCGAGGCCGGACGCCTCGAACGCGTGCATGGCGGTGCCGTCCTGCCGTCGGGGACCTCCAATATCGGCTACCAGGACCGGCGAGAACTCAACGCCGAGGCCAAGGCCGCCATCGCGCAGGCCTGCGCGGGCGCGATCCCCGACGAATGCTCGGTATTCCTCAATATCGGCACCACGACCGAGGCCGTCGCGCGCCACATGCTGTCGCATCGCAACCTGCTCGTCGTGACGAACAACATGAATGTGGGCCAGATCCTCGCCGACAATCCCGATTGCAACGTCGTCGTCACCGGCGGCGTGCTCAGGCGGTCCGATGGCGGCCTGATGGGCGATGTCGCGACGACCTCGATCCGGCGGTTCAAGTTCGACATCGCCGTGATCGGATGCTCGGCCATCGACGACGAGGGCGACCTGCTCGATTACGACATGCAGGAGGTCGGCGTGACCCGCGCCATCCTGCAACATGCGCGACAGGTCTTCCTCGCGGTCGACAGCTCGAAATTCGGGCGCAAGGCCCCCGTGCGCGTGGCCTCGCTCGCCGATCTGCACCGCATCTTCACCGACGCGGCCCCGCCCGACCGCTTCGCCGCGCGCTGCCGCGACGCGGGCGTCGCGATCACCAGCGCCGGCTGAACCGGGCCGCCCGCCTCAGCGCGGCGGGATCGTGGTCGCGCGCCGCCGCCGCACCGCCTGCACCGCCGACAGCACCAGCAGCCCCGCGATCGCCGCGACGAACGCGGCCGAGATCGGACGCTCGAGGAACACCATCGGATCGCCCCGGCTGATCAGCAGCGCGCGCCGCAGGTTCGTCTCGATCAGCGGCCCCAGCACGAAACCCAGAAGCAGCAGCGCGGGCGAGAACCGCGCAAGCGCCAGCAGATACCCCCCGAGGCCGATCGCCGCGACCGCGACGATGTCGTAGGTCAGCCCCCTGACCGAATAGACGCCCAGACAGATGAAGATCAGGATCGCCGGATAGAGCCAGCGGAACGGGATCCGCAGCAGCGCGACCCAGATCCCGATCAGCGGCAGGTTCAGGATCAGAAGCAGCAGGTTGCCGATCCCGAAGCTCGCCACGAGGCCCCAGAACATCTCCGGCCGCGCGTCGAGCATCATCGGACCCGGCTGCACCCCGTGGATGACGAGCGCGCCCAGCATCAGCGCCATGATCGGATCGCCCGGAATTCCCAGCGTCAGCGTCGGCACGAAGGCCGTGATCGCCGCCGAATTGTTCGCGGCCTCGGGCCCCGACACGCCCTCGATCGCGCCCTCGCCGAAGCGTTCGGGCCGCCGCGCGACGCGCCGCTCCATCGCGTAGCTCAGGAATGACGACAGCGTCGATCCCGTCCCCGGCAGCGTCCCGAAGAAGCTGCCCAGCGCCCCCCCGCGCAGGGTCGGAAAGGCCATGCGCCGTAGATCGTCGCGCGTGGGCGTCATCTGCCGCAGGCCGATCCGTTCGGCCACGGATTGCCGCTCGGGGTCGCGGACATTGCCGATCACCTCGGCCACCCCGAAAAGCCCCATGGCGAGCGCGACGAGGTTCACCCCGTCGAGCAGCTCCGTCTGCCCGAACGTGTAGCGCATGACGCCCGAATTCACGTCCGTCCCGATGCAGCCCAGCAGCATGCCCAGAACGATCATTGCGAAACCCTTTGCGGGCCGTGCGCTGCCGATCGTCGAGGCCGCGACGAGGCCCAGCACCATCATCGCCGCGTAATCGGCCGCCCCGAAGGCCACCGCCACGCGCGACAGCCATCCCGCCATCAGCACGAGAACCACGATCCCGATGACCGACCCCGCGAAGGACGACGCCATCGCGGCGAAAAGGGCGGGCCCCGCCCGTCCCGAACGGGCCATCGGATAACCGTCGAGCGCTGTGACCGCAGATTGCGGCGTTCCGGGCAGCCGCATCAGGATCGACGCGACCGCGCCGCCGTATTGCGCGCCGTAATAGACGCCCGCCAGCATGATGAGCGCGGCCTCGGCCGAGATGTAATAGGTGATCGGCAGCAGAAGCGAGATCGCCGCCATCGCACCGATCCCCGGCAGCACGCCCACGAACGTCCCGAGCACGACGCCCAGCACGCAATAGACCAGCACCCCCGGCTGCAACGCGAAGCTCAGCCCCGTGAGGAGTCCTTCCCAGGTTCCCATCGCGCGTTCAGACCCCTCGCGGCCAGAGCGGCAGCGACATCTGCAGCCCCGCACGGAAGATCAGCACCGTCAGGGCCGTCACCACGACCGCGAGGCAGATCCGCCAGACCCATCCCCGCCGCGGCGCGGGCAATGTCGCGACGACGACGCCCGCGAAGGACGCCACGACCAGCCCGAGCGGCCGCAGCCCCAGCCCGAAGACGAGGATGGAGGCCAGCACTGCCACCGCCGCCCAAGGCTCGACCGCGGGGGCATCGCCCGCCCGCCCGAGCGCGGGCAGCGCCACGACCAGCCCGATGACCGCGAGCATCGCGCCTAGCACGAGCGGAAAGGCCCCCGGCCCCATCTGCCTGAGCGATCCCGCATCGTAATGGACCAGGGCCCAGCCCGCCGCCGCCGCGCCGATCGCGGCGAGGGCGAGCCCGCCCAGGATATCGGGCCAGTCGCGCCGCATGCCGGACCTACTCCGCCTCGATGCGGTCGATGACGGTGCCCCACATCTCGGTATCGGCCGAGATGCGTTGCGCCATCTCGTCCGCCGTGCCGGGGGCCGCCTGCCAGCCGATGGCCAGCAGCTGGTCCTGCACGCCTTCGTCCTGCAGGATCTCGTCGATCTCGGTCGTCAGCCGCTCGATCACGGCCGGGTCGGTGCCCGCGGGCGCGATGAAGCCGTTCCAGAGTTCGGCGCGGAAATCGTCGGGAAGGCCCGCCTTTCCCGCGATGACCGGCACGTCGGGGGCCTGCGCGAAGGGCTCGGACGATGTGATGCCCAGCATCCGCATGCCCCCGCCCTCGACATGCGGCAAAGCCGCCGAAGGGGCCATGAAGCCCGCGTCGATCTCGCCGCCCATGATCGAGGTCGTGACCTCGGCATAGCTCGTGAAGGGGATGTGCAGCATCTCGACGCCCGCATCCTCGGCAAAGAGCTCGGCCGTCAGATGCGCGCCGGACCCCTGCCCGACCGACCCGTAGGCGATGGCGTCGGGTTCGGCGCCCGCGGCCTCGACGAAGCCTTCGAGATCCTCGATCCCCGAGGAGGTCGAGACCGCGAGGACCAGCGGCGACGTGGCGATCAGCGTGACGGGGGCGATGTCGGCCTCCACGTCGTAGCCGGTATCGCCCATCATCCGCGGCGCGGTCGTGAGCGGCCCGTTGATCGTGGTGCCGAAGGTCAGGTCGTCGCCATCCGCATTGGCGAGCATCTGCTGCACGCCGATGACGCCGCCCGCGCCGGGGCGGTTCTCGATCACGACGGGCTGGCCAAGCCGTTCGGCCAGCGGCTCCGTCACGATGCGGGCGAGCGTGTCGGGCGACGAGCCGGCCGGAAAGCCGACATAGATGTGGAGCGGCCCGGAGGGCCAGCCGTCCTGCGCGAAAGCGGGCCCGGCCGCGAGGGCGAGCGCGCATCCCAGCGCGGCGCGGCGCGTGATCTGAATGGTCATTCTGAGGTCTCCTCCTTGGCTGCGCGCAAGGAACACCACCTGCGCGTCCGAGGCAATGGCCCGCGCCACCGCCAGAGGGGGGAGGTTTCGCGGCGAAACCGTTGCGGCTGACGACAGTGCGGAGCGCGCGGAGTTCACGAAACGGATGGCGCGGGACCGGCCACCGCCCGGAGGGGCCGGGGCGACGCGGAAGGCCCGGGAGAATGGCGGGCTGTACGCGGCGGGTCCGCTGTGATCCTGTCGTCGGGGGATGCGGGCGATGCCCGCGACGAAGGGGGGAGACGACGCGATGAGGAAGGGCTTTCTCTTCGACGTGTTCGGAACGCTGGTCGATTGGCGCAGCGGCGTGGCGGATCGACTCGGAGCCGAGTTCGATAGGCGCGGGATCGACGCCGATCCAACCGATGTCGCGGATCACTGGAGGAGCCTCTACGCGCCGTCGATGGAGCGGATTCGGTCGGGGGCGCGCAACTACGTGCCGCTCGACCTGCTGCACCGGGAGAACCTCGACGAGACGCTTGCGGAATTCGGGATCGGAGAGACCTTCGACGCGGATGCGCGCGCCGACCTCGGGCGGGCATGGGAGGCATTGCCGCCATGGCCCGACGTCCATGAGGGGATGCGGCGGCTGCGGCCGCTTGGATACCTCGCGCCCTGCTCGAACGGGTCGGTCGCGCTGTCGGTGCGGCTCGCGCGGTTCGCGGGGCTGCACTGGGACGCGATCGCGGGTGCGGAACTCGCCCGCGACTACAAGCCGAAGCCCGAGGTCTATCTCGCCTCGGTCCGTGCGCTGGGGCTCGACCCGCATGAGGTGGTGATGGTCGCGGCGCATAATTCCGACCTGGCCGCCGCGCGGGCGCTGGGGCTCGGCACGGCCTTCGTCGCGCGACCGACGGAACACGGGCCCGCACAGACGAGCGACCTTTCCCCCGAGGACGACTGGGATCACGTGGCGCGCGACCTCGGCGAACTGGCCGCGCGGATCGAGGCAAGGGGCTGAGAGGCGGCGAGGCCCCGGGAAAAAATCACGCGGACCCTCGGATTTCGGATCGCGATCTGCCTATGGATGGCCGCACCCGAGGCGAGGAGACGAGAATGGCCCCGATCCGCTTCGTCCTGCGCAACACGCGCGAGACGGTCGAGATGTACTGGATCCTCGCGAGGATCATGGTTCCGGTCGTCCTGGCGACCGAGCTGCTGAAGGATCTGGGCGCGCTCGAGATCGTGGCGCCCGCCTTCGGTCCGGTCATGGCGCTGGTCGGGCTGCCGCCGGAGCTGGGGCTTGCCTGGCTCACAGGGCTGCTGGTGGGGATCTGGGGCGCGCTGCCGATCATCTTCGCCCTCGTCCCCGTGGATGCGCTTACCGCGGCCGACATGACGATCTTCTCCTCGCTGCTGCTGATCGCGCATGGCCTGCCGATCGAGCAGCGCATCGTCGCGAAGGCGGGTCCGGCCTTTTTCGTCACCGCGCTGGCGCGGGCGCTCGGCGGATTGCTCTATGCGTGGCTGCTGCACGTGATCCTGTCGGCGACCGGATGGCTGTCGCGGCCGCTCGACCCCGCATGGGTGCCGATGGGCGGCGGCGCGGAGGGCTGGGGCGCGATCCTCGCCGGGCTTCTCGAAACGCTCGTCGTGATGTTCGGGGTGCTCTGGCTGCTCTGCATCGGGCTCGACCTGCTCAAGCAGAGCGGCATCCTCGACCTGCTGGTCCGGGGGATGGCGCCGATCCTGCGGCTCGCGGGGATGAGCCGCGAGGCGGGACCGCTGGCCGCGATCGGGCTCTTCCTCGGGATCTCCTATGGCGGGGCGTTCCTGATCCGCGAGGCACGGTCCGGCACGATCCCGCCGCGCGAGGTGTTCCTGACCTGCATCTTCATGGGATTCGCCCACAGCATCATCGAGGACACGCTGGTGGTCATGGCGCTCGGGGCGGATGCGATGGGCGTGCTGGTCGGCCGGCTCGCCTTCGCGATCGCGATGACGGCGCTGACCGCGTGGATCCTCGGCCGCCTGCCCGAGCGGGTGTTCCTCGGCTGGATCTTCCGCGATCCGGGCCCGGCGGCGGCGGGGCCCGAGGGCGCGCGCGGCTGAAGGCGCGGCACCGGCCCTTTCGCGCCGTGCCCGGGGATGCTAGGAACCGGGGCGTTCCCAAATGTCGATGGAAGCCATGCCGCGCGATCAGGGCGAGCCCGCATTTCTTGGCGTCGAGACCTCCCTCACCGGGCGATCCTGGATCGGCCCGACCGCCGAGGACGACCGCCTGGCCGAGGCGATCGCGCAGCAGACGGGCCTTGCCCGGCCCATCGCGCGGGTCCTCGGGCGCGCGGGCGTCCCGCCGGAGGAGGCGCAGGGATACCTCGCTCCCGCGCTGCGGGACCTGCTGCCCGATCCGCGCCGCCTGCGCGACATGGAGGCCGCGGGCGCGCGCGTCCTCGCGGCCGTGAAGGCGCGCCAGCGGATCGCGGTCTTCGGCGATTACGACGTGGACGGGGCGTGTTCCTCGGCGCTGCTGGTCGTGTGGCTGCGGCAGATGGGGATCGAGGCGACGCTCTATATCCCCGACCGCATCGACGAGGGCTACGGCCCCAACGACGCGGCGATGGCCGATCTCGCCACGCGGCACGACCTCATCATCTGCGTCGATTGCGGCACGCTCAGCCACGGGCCGATCGCGGCCGCGAAGGGCGCGGATGTCGTCGTGCTCGATCACCATCTGGGGGCCGAGACGCTGCCAGACGCGCTGGCGGTGGTGAACCCGAACCGGCAGGACGAGCCCGGCGATCTCGGCCATCTCTGCGCCGCGGCGGTCGTGTTCCTGCTGCTCGTCGAGGTGAACCGGCTGATGCGCGAGGAGGGTCTGGCGGGGCCGGACCTGATGGGGATGCTCGACCTCGTGGCGCTGGCCACGGTGGCGGACGTGGCACCGCTCATCGGCGTGAACCGCGCGCTGGTGCGGCAGGGCCTCGTCGTGATGGCGCGGCGGGCGCGGCCGGGGCTGGTGGCGCTTTGCGATATCGGCAGGCTCGACCGGGCGCCGACGGCCTATCACCTGGGCTTCGTGCTGGGCCCGCGGATCAATGCGGGCGGACGGATCGGACAGGCGGATCTGGGCGCGCGGCTCCTCTCGACCGACGATCCGCACGAGGCGCAGGCGCTGGCCGAACGGCTCGACGCGCTCAACACCGAACGGCGCGAGGTCGAGGCCGCGACGCGCGAGGCCGCGATCGCGCAGGCGATCGAGCGGGGGGCCGAGGGGCCGCTCGCCTGGGCCGCGGGCGAGGGCTGGCATCCCGGCATCGTCGGCATCGTCGCGGCCCGCCTGAAGGAGGCCACGGGACGGCCCGCGGTGGTCATCGGGCTCGACGGCGACACCGGCAAGGGATCGGGCCGGTCGATCGCGGGCGTCGATCTGGGGGCCGCGATCCAGCGCCTCGCCGCGGAAGGGCTGCTGACCAAGGGCGGCGGGCACCGGATGGCCGCGGGGCTGAGCCTCGAGACCGCGATGCTCGAACCCGCGATGGAGCGGCTGGGCGAGCTGCTGGCGCGCCAGGGAGCCGACCGGGGCGAGACGCGCGACCTGCGCTTCACCGATCTGCTGATGCCCTCGGCCGCGACCGTCGAACTCGTCGAGCAGATCGAGACGGCGGGACCGTTCGGGATGGGCGCCCCCTCCCCCCGCTTCGCCTTTGCCGATTGCCGCGTGGCGAGCGCCAAGCGCGTCGGCACATCGCATCTGAAGCTCGCCATCACGGATGGCGGCGGGCCGCAGCTGCAGGCGATCGCCTTCGGCGCGTTCGACACCGCGCTCGGCCCCGCGCTCGAGGGGCATGGCGGCAAGCGCTTCCATTTCGCGGGACGGCTCGAGCTCAATCACTGGAACGGCCGCAGCCTGCCGCAGCTGCGCCTCGAGGATGCGGCCGAAGCCTGAGGCCGGATTCCGCGTCCGATCCGGCCCGTGATCGGGCAAGTCGAAAAAGTGGCACTTTTCTTCAAAAACGCTCTTGCACGCCCCGCGCGCTTTGCTTAGGACCTGCCGCCAGTGGCCCGTTCGTCTATCGGTTAGGACGCCAGGTTTTCAACCTGGAAAGAGGGGTTCGATTCCCCTACGGGCTGCCACTTTTCCTTCAGATCCCATCGGTTTCCGGCACGGTGCCAAGCGCTACCTTGCGGCTTGGGTCGGTTCGGCCGCGGCACTCCTGCCGCGTCCCTCGGCCCGCATTCGGGCGGGTCGCGATCCGGTGTCGTTCGGGCATCGGTGCCCCCTCCGGATCAAGGCCAGAAGAGGGAGGACATCACGTGTCAGGCTGGTTACTCATCGTGCTGCTCGTCGCGGCGATCGCGTTCATCGTGATCGGGACGGCGAAATTCAAGATTCATCCATTCCTCGTGCTGCTGGTCACGGCCTACGGGCTGGGATTGCTGGCGGGGATCGGACCCACGGACACGATCGCGGCGATCGTCGAGGGGTTCGGCGGCACGCTGGGCGGGATCGGCATCATCATCGCGGCCGGGACCGTGATCGGTGTCGTCCTCGAACGGTCGGGAGGCGCGCAGGTCATGGCCGAGACGGTGATCCGCCTGACCGGCAAGGCCCGCTCGGCCATGGCGATGAGCCTGACGGGCGCGGTCGTGTCGATCCCCGTCTTTTGCGATTCGGGCTATGTGATCCTGTCGCCGCTGGCACGTTCGCTCGCGTCGAAGGCCAATGCGTCGATGACGACCTTCGCGCTCGCGCTGTCGACCGGCCTTCTGGTGACGCATGTGTTCATCCCGCCGACGCCCGGCCCCATCGCGGGCGCGCAGGAGCTGGGGGCGGATATCGGCCTCGTGATCATCCTGGGGCTGGTGGTGTCGATCCCGGTTCTCGTCGCGACCTATCTTTATGCGAAGTTCCAGGGCAACCGCGTCTATATCGACCCCGACAAGGTGTCGATCGACGCGCCCGGAGAGGCGGACGACGCGGAGGCCGAGGCAACCGGAACGGGCCCCGCGCCCGCCGGCCGGCCCTCGCCCTTCGCGGCCTTTCTGCCGATCCTCTTGCCGATCGGCCTGATCGCCATAGCGTCGATCGCCGCGCTCGAGGCGGCACCGTTCGGAACCGGCGGCCTGCAGGCGATCCTGGCCTTCCTCGGGAACCCCAATACCGCGCTCATCATCGGGGTCTTCATCGCGTTCTTCGTGACGGCGCAGAGCCGGGGCGAGCGGATCACGCATGACGCGGTCCAGCGGGCGCTGGCCGTGGCGGGGCCGATCATCCTGATCACCGGAGCGGGCGGCGCGCTGGGTGGCGTGCTGCGCCAGACGCCGATCACGGATTTCCTGGGCGAGAATCTGGTCCTGACCAATCTGGGGATGTTCCTGCCCTTCCTGCTCGCCGCGGCGATCAAGACGGCGCAGGGGTCGTCGACCGTGGCGATCGTGACAACCGCCGCGATCATCGCTCCGCTGACGGGGTCGCTCGGGTTGGAGAGCGGAACGGATCTCGCGCTCACGACGCTGGCGATCGGCGCGGGCTCGGTCATGGTCTCGCATGCGAACGACAGCTATTTCTGGGTCGTGACGCAATTCTCGGGAATGTCCGTTTCGCAGGGCTACAGGCTCTATACCGTCGCCACGGCGCTGACGGGGATCGTCGGGATCGCCACGATCTACGTCATGTCGCTGATCCTCTGACGCGGTTCGCGGGATTCGCGTAATTGGACCAACCGGTGGCCCCGATCCGATCGGGGCCCCGGTCACGTCGCAGGCAAGCATCCGTACGGTCGGCACAACTTTAGATAAATTTCACAGTACGGCGGAAGCTTCGATTTCGCCGGATCCCGCGAAAATACCTTGCAAAACTCGGTGTCTTGCCGAAGATATCGTCAGCTGCGACCACCCGGCCGGCATCGACATGCCGCCGGGCCAGAAAATCCCTTGCGTCGCCAATCCCGAACCACTAGGTCCCCAGTACGAGCGGGGACGATCCCAACTTCAGGCGACGTTATACGATACGACCTGGGGGGGCGCTAAGGACCCACGGATTCAATCTACTGGCTGAAAGGGGAGTTCCATGGACGGAACCAACCTCTTCCAACTGGGGATCGGTCTGGAGACAGGCGCCCAAGCGGAAGATTCCACCGCACGCGACATCTTTGCAGAAGATCGCGACGACCATTTCATTCGTGACGACGAAGGCCGCGTCTTCGCCGGACGTCACCTCATCATCGAGGTGGTGAACGGCCACGGGCTCGACGACGAGGCACGCATCCAGCAGGCGTTCCGCGATTGCGTCGACACCTGCGGCGCGACGCTGCTGCACATCCACACGCACAAGTTCTCGCCCCAGGGCGTGAGCGGCGTGGCCGTGCTGGCCGAAAGCCATATCAGCGTGCACACCTGGCCCGAGATCGGCTATGGCGCGTTCGACGTCTTCATGTGCGGCGATGCGCGTCCCTGGCTGGCCGTCGACGTTCTGAAGGCCGCCTTTTCCACGCCCGACGTGCGCGTGAAGGAATTGCTGCGGGGCGATGGCCTCGTGAGCGAGACGGCCGCCGCCTGATCGCCCGAGGGCGGGCCCCGCGCCCGCCCGCACCGCCCGCGCGAAAGGACGGACCGTCACATGGCGATGATCCTGACCTTCGGCTTCGACGCGACGAGCTTCGCGCGGCTCGAACCGCTCCGGCAACGGCACTTTCCGGCCGCGCGCAACTTCATCCCCGTGCACGTCACTCTGTTCCAGCAGCTGCCCGAGGGCGAAGAGGTGCGGATCCTGACGGATCTGGCCGCCCATGCGGGCCGGGGTGCCCTGCCCTTCACAGCCACCGGCATCACGGATTTCGGCGGCGGCGCGGCCGTCGATCTCGACTGTGCCGAGGGGGTGGCGTTGCAGGAGAGCCTGCGGGCCGGCTGGCGCGACATCCTCAGCGACAGCGACGACCGCAAGCGCAAGCTGCACGTGACGGTGCAGAACAAGGTCGGCCGCAACGAGGCGAAGGCCACGCAGGCCGCGCTGAGGGCCGAGTTCACGCCATGGGAGGGCACGCTCGACCGGCTGATCCTCTGGACATATCGCGGCGGCCCGTGGGAACGGATCGCGACAATACCGTTAGGAGAACCCGCATGAGAGAGATGGACGGCTGGAGCGTGGAGCGCCTTCACGCGCATCATTCGCAGGCGCTGCGCGTGGAGCGCGTGCTCTACGACAGCGAGACGGAGCACCAGCGGCTGCGGGTGATCGAGAACGGCACGTTCGGACGGGTCCTGACGCTCGACGGTGTGGTGCAGGTGACCGAGGCCGACAATTTCATCTACCACGAGATGCTGACCCATGTGCCGATCTTCGCCCATGGCGCGGCGCGGCGGGTCCTCGTCATCGGGGGCGGCGACGGCGGCATGGCACGCGAGGCCCTGCGCCATCCGCTCGACGAGGTGGTGATGGTCGAGATCGACGGCGGCGTCGTCGATTTCTCGAAGGAATACCTGCCCACGATCTCGGACGGGGCGTTCGACGATCCGCGGCTCGATCTGCGGATCGCCGACGGGGCCGAGTTCATGCGCGACACGGAGGGCGGGTTCGACGTCATCATCGTCGATTCGACCGATCCCGTCGGGCCGGGAGAGGTGCTTTTCACCGACCATTTCTACGGCCATGCGAAGCGCGCGCTGGCCCCGGGCGGGATCCTCGTCACGCAGAACGGCGTGCCGTTCATGCAGGGATCCGAGTTGACCGGCACGCTGCGTGCGTTCGGCACGCTTTTCTCGGATGCGAGTTGCTATCTCGCGACGGTGCCGACCTATGCGGGCGGACCGATGGCCTTCGGATGGGGCACGGACGGAGATGCGCGGCACGTCCCGCTCGAGACGATCGAGACGCGCGTGCGCGAGAGCGGCCTCGATTTCGGCTATTACACCGCCGAGGTCCACAAGGCCGCCTTCGCCCTGCCCGGCTACGTGAAGCGCCTGCTTCCCTGACGTGTCAGTGGAGGGTGAATTCGCCCGTCACGTTGCGCCATTCGCCGGGCGCGATCATCCTGCGATGGGTGAAGCGCACCGAATGGAGCGGGCCCTCGATCTCGCGCTGCCAGAACTCGACGAACCCGAAGAGTTTCGGGTGATCGGGGGCCAGATCGTAGCCCTGCCAGACATAGCTGTTGAGCACGTTGCGGTAATCGGGCATCCGGTAGAAGAACTCGGCCGTCGTCAATCCGTAGCCCTTCAGCATCATTTCCGTCTCGGACATGGTTCACCCCTTGCCTCTGCCACTCTCCTCGTAGATCGAGCTTCGGACCGATTCCGGAAAAAAGCAAACGAAACAAACTGTTGGCACTGATGCGTGGTGGCTGCCAGCGGGGTGGAGGCCCCCATTGCACCCCAGATCCACGTGCTGGTATACTCAGGCCAACAAGATATAGCGTGCCCAACCGCAGGAAGGCCATTGCGTGAGCGACCGTACGGACCCCCCTCAGGACATCGACGAGACCGGCCCCGAAAGGCCCCGCCACGACGGCCCGGGAATCGACATCACCGAGGAAATGCGCACGTCGTTTCTCGACTATGCCATGTCGGTCATCGTCAGCCGCGCGATTCCCGATCTGCGCGACGGGCTGAAACCGGTGCATCGCCGCATCCTCTTCGCGATGCACGAGACCGGCAACACGCATGACAAGCCCTATCGCAAGTCCGCGCGACCCGTGGGCGACGTGATGGGCCAGTACCACCCGCATGGCGACAGCGCGATCTACGAGGCGCTCGTGCGGATGGCGCAGGACTTCTCCATGTCGCTGCCGCTGCTCGACGGACAGGGCAATTTCGGCTCGATGGACGGCGACAACGCGGCGGCCATGCGCTATACCGAGGTCCGGATGGACCGCCCCGCGCGCGCCCTTCTCGCCGATATCGAGAAGGAAACCGTCGATTTCCAGGACAATTACGACGGCAAGCAGCAGGAGCCTTCGGTCCTGCCCGCGCGGTTCCCCAACATGCTCGTCAACGGGGCGGGCGGCATCGCGGTCGGCATGGCGACGAACATCCCGCCGCATAACCTGGGCGAGGTCGTGGACGCGACGCTTGCGCTGATCGAGGACCCGGACCTGAGCTCGGAGCGGCTGATCGAGATCGTGCCGGGCCCCGATTTCCCGACGGGCGGCGTGATGCTCGGACGGTCGGGCGCGCGGAAGGCCTATCTCGAGGGGCGCGGATCGGTGATCCTGCGCGCCAAGGTCCGCACTGAGGAGATCCGCAAGGACCGCTTCGCACTCGTCCTCGACGAGATCCCGTATCAGGTCAACAAGGCCGCGCTGGTCGAGCGGATCGCCGAGCTTGCCAAGGAGCGGCGGCTCGAAGGCATCTCCGCGGTTCAGGACGAGAGCGACCGCGTGGGCGTCCGCGTCGTCGTCGAACTGAAGAAGGATGCGACTCCCGACGTCGTGCTGAACCAGCTCTATCGCTTCACGCCGATGCAAACGAGCTTCGGCTGCAACATGCTGGCGCTGCATGGCGGGCGGCCCGAACAGCTGACCTTGCGCGATTTCCTCACGCATTTCATCAGCTTCCGCGAGGAAGTCGTCGCGCGGCGCACGGCCTACGACCTGCGGAAGGCGCGCGAGCGGTCGCATATCCTCTGCGGGTATGCCGTGGCGGTCGCCAACGTGGACGAGGTCGTGGCGACGATCCGCGCCTCCGCCGACGCGGCAGAGGCGCGCGTCAAGCTCATGGAGCGTCGCTGGCCCGCCGAGGAGATCGCGCCCTTCATCCGGCTGATCGACGATCCGAGCCACAAGATGAATGAGGACGGCACCTACAACCTCTCCGAGGTGCAGGCGCGCGCGATCCTCGATCTGCGGCTCCAGCGGCTCACGCAGCTGGGCGTCAAGGAAGTTACAGACGAGCTCGAGGATCTGGCCGGCAAGATCCAGGACTATCTCGACATCCTGCGCTCGCGCGAGCGGATCCTCGCGATCATCTCGAACGAGCTGCGCGAGGTGCGCGAGCAATTCGCCGTGCCGCGCCGGACCGAGATCGTCGACTGGGCCGGCGACATGGACGACGAGGACCTGATCGAGCGCGAGGAGATGGTCGTCACCGTCACGCAGTCCGGCTATATCAAGCGCACGGCGCTCGCGGATTTCCGCGCGCAGCGGCGCGGGGGCAAGGGCGTCTCGGGCGGGGGGCTCAAGGACGACGACGTGGTCACCACGCTCTTCGTCGCGAACACGCATACGCAGCTTCTGTTCTTCACCACCGACGGCATGG
This sequence comes from Palleronia sp. LCG004, assembly GCF_032931615.1. Classification (NCBI taxonomy): domain Bacteria; kingdom Pseudomonadati; phylum Pseudomonadota; class Alphaproteobacteria; order Rhodobacterales; family Roseobacteraceae; genus Palleronia; species Palleronia sp. LCG004. The sequence goes on along the minus strand of NZ_CP136759.1, from coordinate 676,652 downwards.
CCTACAAGCTCAAGACCTGGCGACTGCCGCTGGGCGGGCGCACGTCCAAGGGCAAGGCGATCGTCAATATCCTGCCGATCCCGCAGGGCGTGTCGATCGCGGCGATCATGCCGGTGGACCGGGACGAGACCGACTGGGACGAGCTGCAGATCGTCTTTGCGACCTCGGCGGGCACCGTCCGGCGCAACAAGCTCAGCGATTTCACCAATGTGAACCGCTCGGGCAAGATCGCGATGAAGTTCGAGGGCGAGCATGAGGGCACGCGTCTGATCAATGCGCGCATCGCCTCCCCGGAAGAGGACGTGATGCTCGTCACCGCCAAGGGGCGCGCCATCCGGTTCCCGTCGTCGGACGTGCGGATCTTCAACTCGCGCTCGTCGGTGGGGGTACGGGGCATCCGGCTCGCCAAGGAAGACGAGGTCGTGTCGATGGCCGTCATCCGCCATTTCGAGGCGACCCCGGAGGAGCGGACGACATATCTCAAGATGCGCCGCGCGACGGCCGGGCTCGGCGACGATGCGGAGCTCGAGGCCGACGAGGACGAGACCGCCGGAGAGGCGACCGACTTCACTCAGGAGCGCTATGCCGAGATGTCGGCGGCCGAGGACCTGATCCTGACGGTCACCGCCAAGGGTTCGGGCAAGCTGTCGTCGAGCCACGACTACCCGGTGCGCGGACGCGGCGGTCAGGGCGTCATGGCGATGGACAAGGCGATGCGGGGCGGACCGCTCGTCGCGAGCTTCCCGGTCGAGATGGACGACCAGATCATGCTGGCCACCTCTCGCGGTCAGTCGATCCGCGTGCCGGTCGACGGGATCTCGTTCCGCTCGCGCGGGGCCGGCGGCGTGCGGGTCTTCAACACCGGTGCCGGTGAGGAAGTCGTCTCGGTCGCCTGGATCGCCGAACAGGCCGAAGAGGACATTGCCGAGGGCGAAGACGGCGCCGAAGGCGGCGAAGAGAGCTGAGAGCCCCCGGTGCCGTGCGTCTGTGACGTGCGGCCCTGACGGACCGGACCCGACCTTGCCCGATCGCAGCGCCCCGTCCCTGCCCCTTGCTGGGTCGGGGGTCGGGGCGTTATGTACGGCACCTGCATCGGCGCGGCCGATGATCCCTTGCTCCACGGGAGATGCGAGATGACCGAGACCCTTCACATCGTCGGCGGCGGGATGGCCGGGTCGGAAGCGGCCTGGCAAGCGGCCGAGGCCGGCCTAGAGGTCGTGATCCACGAGATGCGGCCGATGGTCGAGACATTCGCCCATCAGAGCGGCGATCTGGCCGAGATGGTCTGCTCGAACTCGTTCCGGTCGGATGACGACGAACAGAACGCCGTCGGGCTGCTGCACTGGGAGATGCGGGCGGCCGGCGGGCTTCTCATGCAGATGGCCGACCGGCATCGCCTGCCCGCGGGCGGTGCGCTCGCCGTCGATCGCGAGGCCTTCGCGCGCGGCGTGACCGAAGCGCTGACCGCGCATCCGAACGTGCGGATCGAACCGGGAGAGATCACCGCCCTGCCCGAGGACGGCCACTGGATCGTGGCGACCGGGCCGCTGACCTCCGGCAGCCTCGCCGAGGCGATCCGGGAGGAAACCGGGGCGGAGGCGCTGGCCTTCTTCGACGCGATCGCGCCGATCGTGCATCACGACAGCATCGACATGTCGAAGGCGTGGATGCAGTCGCGCTACGACAAGGGCGAGACGGAGGAGGAGAAGACCGCCTATCTCAACTGCCCGATGGACCGCGAGCAATACGAGGCCTTCATCGACGCGCTGCTTGCCGCAGAGAAGACCGAGTTCCACGAGGGCGAGACGGCGAAGTATTTCGATGGTTGCCTGCCGATCGAGGTCATGGCCGAGCGCGGCCGCGAGACACTGCGCCACGGTCCGATGAAACCTGTGGGCCTGACCAATCCGCATCAGCCCGAAGTGAAGGCGCATGCCATCGTGCAGCTGCGCCGCGACAACAAGCTCGGGACGCTCTACAACATCGTGGGCTTCCAGACTAAGATGAAGTACGGCGCGCAAACATCTGTTCTGAGAACAATTCCCGGCCTCGAGAATGCGCGGTTCGCACGGCTCGGGGGGATCCACCGCAACACGTTCCTGAACTCGCCCACGCTTCTCGACGACCAGCTGAGGCTGCGCTCGCGCCCGAACGTGCGCTTTGCGGGCCAGATCACCGGCGTCGAGGGATATGTGGAATCGGCGTCGATGGGCCTTCTGGCTGCACGGCTCGCGGTGGCGGAGATCGAAGGACGGAGCCTTCCGCGCGTCCCCGAGACAACGGCGACCGGCGCGCTTGTCACGCACATCACGGGCGGGGCGGATGCGAAGACGTTCCAGCCGATGAACGTGAATTTCGGCCTGTTTCCGCCCGTCGATCTGAAAGGCGGGCGGCGCAACAGGCCCGCGCGCTACAAGGCCTATACCGACCGGGCCAAGGCCGACTGGACCGGATGGCTCGGTGCGGCCGAGGGCCGGCTCGCCGCGGAGTGATCGTCACGCGCTTCGCGCCCTCGCCGACGGGGCCGCTGCATCTGGGACATGCCTATTCGGCACTGACGATCCAGACCCTCGGCGCGGACGGTCGGGTGCATCTGAGGATCGAGGACGTGGACCGGACACGGTCGCGCGCGCATCACGCGGCGCAGATCGAGGACGACCTGCACTGGATCGGCTTTCGCTGGGACGGTGCGATCCGCGTGCAGTCGGAGCATCGCGCAGAGCACGAGGCGGCGCTTGCCTCGCTTTCGGCGCGGGGGCTCACCTATCCCTGTTCGTGCAGCCGGCGCGAGATCGGCGATGCCGGGGCGCGGATCGGGGCGATGGGTCTCGTCTATCCCGGAACCTGTCGCGGGCGAAGCATGGAGGATGCGCGGCCGGGCGATGCCATTCGCCTCGATATCGGCAGGGCCCTCGCCGTGGCGGGAGATCTGCCGGGCTTCACCGAATGGGGGCCGCTTCATTCCGGGAAGCATGCGGTGGAGCCTGCATATCTGACCCGTGACATCGGCGATCCGGTCCTGATCCGGCGGGAGAGCGGCGACATCGCCTACGACCTCGCCTGCCCGCATGACGACGCGGCCCTCGGCGTGAACCACGTGATCCGCGGGGCAGATCTCTGGCCCAATACGCCGTTGCACGTGCTTATTCAGACGCTCATGGACTGGCCCGTGCCCGACTATTTCCACCACGAGCTGGTGACGGACCAGACGGGACGCAGGCTTGCCAAGGTGGACAGGTCGAAGGCCATCGCGCGATACCGCGACGAAGGGATGAGCCCCAAGGATCTGCGCGCGATGCTGCCGCCCCTGCCCGCTATTCCATGGGCTCCATGATCTCGACAGGGTCGCCGTCGCGGATAGCCGTGTAAAAGCAGGACCGCCGGTTCGTGTGGCAGGCCGGCCCCTCCTGACGGATGAGGACGAGGAGGCAGTCGCTGTCGCAATCGACGCGCATCTCGACCAGGTGCTGGAGGTGGCCGCTCGTCTCGCCCTTGATCCAGAAGGATTGGCGCGACCGGCTCCAATATGTCACACGACCGGTCCTGAGCGTTTCCGCCACCGCCTCCGCGTTCATCCATGCCATCATCAGGACCTCGTGCGTGTCGGCATCCTGCGCGATCGCGGGAACGAGGCCTTTCGCGTCGAAGGCCAGACTTTCGGGATCGAAGGGCATCACGGGCTCCTTTCCGGCGGGCAAGGTCCGCCCTATCTAGGGGGGACGACGCGAAAGGAAAAGCCATGGCCGACAGCGACATGATCAAGCTCTATTCCGGGCGGATCCTGGAATTGACCGCCGATATCCCCCATACGGACAGGCTTGCGAACCCGGACGCGACCGTGCGCAAGCGCTCGCCGCTTTGCGGATCGTCGGTGACGGTCGATCTGGGCGTCGAGGACGGCCACGTCGCGCGGTTCGGTCAGGACGTGAAGGCCTGCGCGCTCGGGCAGGCCTCGGCGGCGGTCGTGGGGCATGCGATCCTCGGCTGCACGCGCGCCCAGATCGAGACCGCGCGCGACCAGCTTCGCGACATGCTGAAATCCGACGGCGACGTGCCCGATGCGCCCTTCGATGGGTTCGAGGTACTGACCCCTGCGCGCGACTACAAGAACCGCCACGCGTCGATCCTGCTGGCCATCGAGGCGGCGGCGGAGGCCTTTGCCGAGGCCGAGGAAAGCGCCTGCGCCTAGGACGCGTCGAGAAAGCCGCGCAACGCGGCGTTGAAGCGGTCGGGCAATTCGCGCATCGGCCAGTGGCCCGTCGGCAGTTCGAGATACTCGGCATGCGGGATGAGCCGCGCGGCACGGCGCGCGTAACGCACGGGCACGATGCGATCCGATCGACCGTGGATGACCAGCGTGCGGCGCCCGATCTCGGGCAGCCTGCCGCTCAGGTCCGACCTCAGCGCCCATGTTCCAAGTTCGGCGGCGAGAAAGGCATCGAAGCTGCGACGGTTCGACTGGTCGCGCGCGACATCCATCACCTCGGCGACGGTACGGAGCGTGACGCGGTTCGGCACGGCGAAGGACGCGGCAAGCCCGAGGCGGGTGGCGAGGGCCGATCTTCGCGACGCGCCATAGGCGGCCCCCATCGCGCCCAGACCCGCCGCGGCATGCGCGAGCGGGTGGAACGGCAGCCGTCCCATCAACCCGTAGGCCGCGACCGGAACGAGGCGACGAATCCGCTCGTGTCGCTCAAGCGCTAGCCAGAGCGCCATGCCCCCGCCCATCGACAGGCCCGCCATGTCCACCTGCCCGAGCCCGAGACGGTCGAGGAACGCGACGAGCCAGCGCCCCAGCCTTTCGAGGTCGTGTGGCCCGGCAATGGCGTCGGTCGCGCCGTAGCCCGGCAGGTCCGGCACGATTACGCGGCGGTCGCGCGCCAGATCCCGCGTGGCGAGCCGCCAGGTCAGCCGGGCATGGTCGAACCCGGCACCGTGCAGCAGCACGACCGGCACACCGCCCGCCGGTCCGCAATCCACGAAGGCGGCATCCCGCCCCTCGACCTCGATACGTGTGCGATGCCCGGGCACGGGGCGTTCACTCCATCTCGGACCCCATATGGGCGAGGCGCGCGCCCTGCTTGTTGGAGGTGACGACGCCGAGCGACTTGAGCTTGCGGTGCAGCGCACTGCGCTCCATCCCCACGAAATTCGCCGTCCGCGAGATGTTGCCGCCGAAACGGTTGATCTGCGTCAGCAGGTATTCCCGCTCGAAAAGTTCGCGCGCCTCGCGCAGCGGCAGAGTGGCAAGGCTGCCCGACAGCACGACTCGATCGCTTTCGCCGGGATCGGGCGCGTCGGTACCGGGGAGGTCCGCGGCCGAAATCTCGCCCTTGCCGTCGCCGAGGATGAGCACGCGTTCCATCATGTTCTTGAGCTGGCGGACATTGCCGGGCCAGACCATCGTCTGCAGGAGCGCGATCGCCTCGGCCCCGAGGCTGCGCGCCGGTAGCCCCTGGGACTTGTTGAACATCTCGAGGAAGAAGTCGGCGAGGATCGGAATATCCTCGCGCCGGTCGTCGAGCGAGGGCACCGCGACCGGCACGACGGCGAGCCGGTGATAGAGCTCCTGCCGGAAGGCACCGGCCGCGATCTCGGCCGTGAGGTCGCGGGTGGTGGAACTGATCACGCGGATGTCGACGCTGACCTTGTCGGTGCCGCCGACGCGCTGGAAGGCCTGGTCGACGAGGACGCGCAGGATCTTGGACTGCGTGCCGAGCGGCATGTCGGCGACCTCGTCGAAATAGAGGACACCGCCATCGGCTTGCTCCAGCAGTCCCGGCTCGACGCCGCCCTCGCGGCTTTCGCGGCCGAAGAGGACCTCCTCCATGCGCTCGGGTTCGATGCTAGCGGCACCGACGGTGATGAAAGGCTTGTCGGACCGGCCGGAATTGGCGTGGATATAGCGCGCGGCGAGTTCCTTGCCGACGCCCGCACCGCCCGTCAGCATGACGCGGCCATTCGACTTGGTGACCTTGTCGAGTGAGGATTTCAGCGTCTTGAAGCTCGCGCTCTGGCCCACGAGGATCGCGGGTTCGGCGTCGCGGCGGCGCAGCGCGACATTCTCGAGCCGGAGGCGCGAGGTTTCCATCGCGCGGCCGATCACGACCATAAGCTGGTCGATGTTGAAGGGCTTCTCGATATAATCGTAGGCCCCCTGCTTGATCGCGGCGACCGCGATCTCGATATTGCCGTGGCCCGAGATGATGATGACGGGGACGCCTGGATAATCGCGCTTGGCGATCTTCAGGATGTCGATCCCGTCCATGTCGCTGTCCTTGAGCCAGATGTCGAGGATCATGAGAGCGGGAGGCGCGGATTCCAGTTCGGACATGCACTCCCCGGAATTGGAGGCCAGACGGGTCGTGTATCCCTCGTCCTTCAGGATGTCCGAGATCAGCTCCCGGATATCGCGTTCGTCGTCTACGATCAGGATGTCGCCCATCACTCTGCGTCCTCTCGGTCTTCGGTTTTGGTTATGTCTGTGCCCGGAAGCGTGTCCGGTTGCAGCGGCAGACGGATCTCGGCCCGCGCGCCGCGATGCGCGCCGCGCCGGAACCGCGCCGCATCCGTGAGCGAGAGCGTCCCGCCATGTTCCTCGATGATCTTGCGCACGATCGGAAGGCCGAGGCCGGTCCCCTCCTCCCGCGTCGTGACATAGGGCTCGAAGAGCCGCGCGCGATCCTCGGGAAGGCCCACCCCGTTGTCGGAGATGCTGAGCAGTACGCCCTCCTCCGAGGTCGTCATCGCAACACGGATCTCGGGGCGGTAATCGTCCGGCGCACCGCGTCCGATCAGGGTCTGCGTGGCCTCGCCCGCGTTCTTAATGAGGTTGGTGAGCGCCTGGCCGATCATCGCCTCGTCAACATCGGCATGAACGGGCCCTTCGGGCAGCCGCGTGGTGATCCTGACGCCGGCCTGACCCGATTGCTGCAGAAGCACAGCCTCGCGGACCAGCGCGACGAGGTCATGGGAATGCCTGTCGGGCTGTGGCATCCGCGCGAAATGGCTGAACTCGTCGACAATGCGTCGGAGCCCGTCGGTCTGGCGGATGATGACGTCGGTCATCTGCGACAGCGCCTCGGGGTCCTCGACCTGGGCCGCGAACTTACGGCGGATGCGCCCGGCGCTGAGCTGGATCGGGGTGAGCGGGTTCTTGATCTCGTGCGCGATGCGGCGCGCGACGTCGCCCCATGCGGCCATCCGCTGGGCCGCGACCAGATCGCTCACGTCGTCGAAGGCCACGACATAGCCTTCGAGCGTTCCGTCCTCGCTTTCGCGCACCGACATGCGGACCAGCAGGGATTCGACCGTGCCGCCGCGGCTGACCTTGATCTCGCCCTGAATGACGCTTCCGGCACCGCCTGCGAGCTTGTCGAACATCGCGCCGAATTCGGGGATCGCGACGCTGATCGGCACCGATTGCCCCGTCCCCTCGTCGAGCTGGAGCAGACGCTCGGCCGAGCGGTTGACGAAGGTCACCCGTCCCGCCGGATCGAGCCCGACGACACCCGACGTGACCGAGGCCAGCACCGAATCGAAGAGCCTCCTGCGCCGTTCGATCTGGTCGTTCGAGGCAAGCAGCGTGTCGCGCTGCGCCTTCAGCTGCTGGGTCATCTGGTTGAAGAGACGGCCCAGCATCGAGATCTCGTCGTCGCCCTCCTCCTCGCGGACGCGCACGTCGAGATCGCCCGCGCCCACGCGCTGCGCGGCCCCGGCAAGACGCCCGACGGGGCGCGACAGCCGTTCGGCGAACCAGAGGCCGACCCAGATCGCGGCGAGGATCAGGATCACGGCGAAGCCCAGATAGAGCAGGCCGAACTCGAAGAGGATGCGCCCGCGATCGGTTTCGAGCTGGTTGTAGAGCTGGACGGATTCCTGCGTGTCGTCGAGCAGGGCCAGCAGCTCTCCGTCGACCTCGCGGCTGACATAGAGATAGCGGTCGCCCAGACCCGGAAGCGGCACGAGCGCGCGGAATTCGTTGATGTCCCAATCTTCGATCACCACCGTCTCGCCCGCGATCGCGCGGTCGATGGCCTCGGGCGTGGGTTCCTCGTAGTCGAAGAGATAGGAGCGTTCGCCCCGCGCCTGGATCTCGCCCGCGCTGTTGATGATGTAGGCCTCGCGCAGGCCGCGCTGGATCTGGCTCTGACCCTGGCTGAGGATCTGGCGCAGCTCGCCGTCGGAGACGAGGAAGGAATTCGGCCGCGCGGCGACGAGGAAGCTTGCCAGTGCCTCGGCATCCGTCGAGAGATCGCGGCGATGCTCTTCCTCGTAGGCCTCGGCCGCGGCGAGCGAGGCACCCACGACCCGGCTTACCCGTTCGGAAAACCAGCCCTCGAGCCCGAAATTGATCGACAGTGCCGCGAAGACGGCAACGGTGACGGTTGGGCCCAGCGCGATCAGCGCGAAGACGCCCGTGAGCCGCAGATGCAGCCGCGATCCCGCCGATTGCGCCCGCCGCGCCGCGATCACCCGGACCAGCGCGCTCAGCACCAGCGTGGCGAGCACGATGACGTAGATCAGGTCCGCCAGAAGGACGAGCCGCAGCAGGTTCGAGGATTGCCCCTGATTGAGCGGGCCCAGCACCAGATAGGTCGCCAGCGCCAGCGCGGGGCCGAGAATACCGAGGCCCACCGTCGCCGCGTTCTGCAACCGACGCAGGCGGCGCAGACGGGCAATGGTGTCCCAAGTGAGCATCCGGGCCGGATGCGCCATGGACAAGACCTCCGATGATGTGGCGCGCCTTGCGCGCCGACCGCTCTGCCGGCGTGGTCTCTTGCGGGGTCAGGCCCCGTCGCCACGCTTCTGTTGCGGTTTTACATCAACTTGCGCCGCCGTGTCACGCGGATATCGAGATCAGTGATCTTTTTGCGGAGCGTATTCCTGTTGATTCCCAGCAGATCGGCGCATTTTGCCTGATTGCCGCCCGTCGCGTCGAGCGCGATCTCGATAAGCGGCGTTTCAACCTCGCGCAGAATTCGCTGGTAGAGCCCCGGCGGCGGAAGCATGCCGCCATGCAGGTCGAAATACCGCCGCAGATGCTGGGCGACGGAGGCTTGCAGCCTGTCACCCTGCCCGCCGTTTCGCAAAGGCTCCATCGCGGGCTGCGAGCCCAGGACCATCTCGGCCTCTTCGCGGGTGATCGTCTCGTCCGCGCCGGTCAGGACAAGCCGCCGGATCGTGTTCTCGAGCTGGCGCACGTTGCCGGGCCAAGAATACCGGCGAACGAGCGACATGGCATCGTCGCTGAGGGTCCGGGCGCTCAGGCCCTCGCGTTCGGCGCGGGCAAGGAAATGCTCGGTCAGAAGCGGGATGTCCTCGACCCGGTCGCGCAGGGCGGGAACCTGGATCTGCACGCCCCCGAGACGGTAGAAAAGATCGGCGCGGAACCGTCCCAGTTCGATCCGCTGGCCCAGATCGCTCTGGCTCGTGGCCATGATCCGGGGTGAATCCTCCTCTCCGAGGGTGTCGAGCATGCGCACGATCCGTGCCTGCGCGTCGTCCTCGAGATCGCCGACTTCCTCGAAGAGGATCGTGCCGCCGCGCGCGCGGCTCGCGATCGTGGCCTGCCCCTCGGGCGAGGCCAGATCGGCGGCACCGGCCACCACGAAAGGTTGGGAGCGCCTGTCCGAGAAATCGTGGATCGCGCGCGCGATGAGCGACTTGCCAGTCCCCGATTCCCCGGTGACGAGCACGGGAAGGTCGGTATTCATCACCCGGGCCACCAGCCGGTAGAGTGATTGCATGCCCGCCGTCCGGCCGACGAGCGGCAGATCGCCGCTGCCGGTCTCGAAATCGCGCTGCGGCGGGGGCGGTGCCGCCCGGCGCGGCGCGTCGAGCGCGCGAGCGGCGCGCTTCATCAGGTCCGGCAGGTCGAAAGGCTTAGGCAGGTAATCGTAGGCCTCGGCCTCGGCCGCCTGGATCGCGGTCATGATGGTGTTCTGGGCCGAAATCACGATGACCGGAAGCCCCGGCCGCTTGGTGCCGATCGTGGGCAGCGCCTCGAGGCCGTTGCCGTCGGGCATGATCACGTCCGAGATCACCAGATCGCCCTTCCCCTCGTCGATCCAGCGCATGAGCGTCACCATCGAGCTCGTCGCGTGCACCTTGCATCCCGCGCGCGTCAGCGCCTGGGTCAGTACGGTGCGGATCGTTCGGTCGTCATCGGCGACCAGGACTGTGCCATCCATTGATCATTCCTTCTGCGTGGATTGCGGCGCGAGCGGCAGGGAGATGCGGAACGCCGTTCGGCCGGGATGGGATTCGACCGAGATCAGGCCGTCATGCTCGCTCACGATCTTGCTGACGAGCGCGAGGCCGAGCCCCGTCCCGTTCTCGCGGCCCGAAACGAACGGGTCGAAGATCGATTCGACGATGTCGGGGGGCAGGCCCTTGCCGTCGTCGATCACCTCGACCTGCAGCGGCAGGCGCGCGCCCGACCCGTCCTTGCGGCGCAGCCGCAGCGCGTGGTCGTAGAATGTGCGCACGGTGATCGTGCCCCCTTCGGCAGAGGCCGCCTCGGTCGCGTTGCGGATGAGGTTGAGGAACACCTGCTGCATCTGGTCGTCGTCGACATAGGTCATCGGCAGCGAGGGGTCGTATTCCTGCCTGAGCTTCATGTGCGCGGCGAAGCCCAGCGCGGCCGTCCTCAGCGCGCGGTCGGTGATGTCATGGATGTTGATCGGCTGGCGTGCGGGCGGACGGAGATTGCCGAAATGCTCGACCTGGTCGAGAAGCGCCACGATCCGCCGGCTTTCGGCCACGATCAGGTCCGTCAGCTCGAGATCGCCCCCGGAGAGGCCCATCGACAGCAATTGCGCGGCGCCCGTGATCCCGGCGAGCGGGTTCTTGATCTCGTGGACCAGCATCTCGGACATGCCGATGGCCGAGCGCGCCGAGGATCGCGCGGTGCCAGCCTGGGACAGGCGTCCCGCCATCTGCCGCGGCGTGATCATCATCAGGAGGCCGTCGCTGTCGTCCAGAAGGCGCGCGATCTGGATGTTGCAGCTTTCGGGCGGGCGGTTGCCGCCGCTCACGTCGACATTGTTGATGAAGAGCGGCGCGCGATGTTCGCGCACCCGCGCGAAGGACTCGTCGAGCGGTGCATCGACGGCGATCCGGTCGAAGAGCGGCTGGCCGCGCAGCGACCGGATCGAGGTCATCAGGAAATCCTCGGCCTCGGAATTGGCGTCGGTGATCCGATCCTTTGCATCGACGAGGATTGCGGGCACGGGCATCGCGGCCCAGACAAGCGTACCGGGATCGCTCATGCCGCGACCTCCACAGCGTCGAAGGCCGTCTCGAGACGCCGCATGACAAGGTTCGGATCCTCGCAGGTCAGCACGTCGCGGCGCAGAGCGCGCGGCACTCCGGCCCCGTCCATGTACCATCCGAGATGCTTTCGCACGACGCGCGCGCCGAGCGCGCGACCGTAGAATTGGCAGGACGCGTCGACGTGGTGCGCCGCGAGCCGGCCCAGCGCGCGCCCCTCGGGCACGATTGGGGCCGGCGTGCCCGCGATCGCATGGGCGATCTGTGCAGGATTCCAGGGGCGTCCCTGCGCGCCGCGACCGATCATCACGCCGTCGGCCCCCGAAAGGCGCAGCGCCTCGCGCGCGGTGGCCGCGTCGACGATGTCGCCATTCGCGATGACGGGGATCGACACCGCCTCGCGGACCCTCGCGATCGCCCGCCAATCGGCGCGCCCCTTGTAGAACTGGCAACGCGTCCGGCCGTGAATCGTGATCATCGCGATGCCCGCCGCCTCGGCGCGGGAGGCGATCTCGGGCGCGTTGAGCATTCCGTCGTCCCAGCCGAGGCGGGTCTTGAGCGTCACGGGCACATCGACGGCCTCCACGACGGCCTCGATCAGCGCGAGCGCGTGGTCGGGTTCGCGCATCAGGGCCGATCCGGAATAGCCGTTGACGACCTTCTTCGCCGGACAGCCCATGTTGATGTCGATGAGCCGCGCGCCGGCCCCCTCGATCCGCCGGGCGGCCTCGGCCATCCAGCGGGCATCGCGGCCGGCGATCTGCACCGCGCCTTGCGACGCCCCACGTCCCGGCATCGCCCGGGCGAGCGATGCCCGGCTTTCGCCCAGGATCTCGGCGCTGGCGACCATTTCCGACACGACGAGGCCGGCACCGAATCCGGCGACGATCTCGCGGAACGGAAGATCGGTGATCCCGGCCATCGGGGCCAAGAGGACAGGCGGGGATATGCCGAGTGGCAGCAATCTCATGAAGGGCGCGGCTTTGCGTAAACAATGTGCAACTGCCCAAACCAGTATCTCCGCCTGGCAGCGACTTCAAACCCGGCGGCTGACCCAGCAGGCACGAAACCGGAAACGCCTGAAATTTGTGCAACCGTTCGGCCGAAAGCGTGGGATTGTTTCCAACCGCCTGTCACCCTAGAAAATCGGACAAAGACGGTGGGAAACTCTATGTCAGACATGAAACGCACCGCGGCGCTCATCGTGGCCGCGGGACGCGGGACGCGCGCGGGACCGGGACTTCCGAAACAATGGCGCGCGATCGGCGGCCGGACCGTCCTTGCGCGGAGCCTGCAGACGTTTCGGGACATGGACGAGATTTCCGACATCGTTCTGGTCCTGCATCCCGACGACATGGACCTCGCCGCGGGCTATGTCGCGCATGGTGACGTGAGGGTTGCCGCGGGCGGCACGTCGCGGTCCCGATCGGTGCGCGCGGGCCTCGAATGCCTTGCATCGGACCCACCCGACCTCGTGCTGATCCACGACGTGGCGCGGCCGCTCGTCACGCCCGAACTGATCCGGCGCGTGATCGACGCGCTCGGCACGGACCCGGCGGCGGCCCCCGCCCTGCGCGTGACCGACGCGCTCTGGCGGGGGGAGGACAGGCGCGTCTCAGGCTTTCTCGACCGGGAAGGGCTGTTTCGAGCGCAGACACCGCAGGGTTTCGACTTCGACGCCATCCTCGACGCGCACCGGACGCATGACAGCGACGCGGCCGACGATGTGGGCGTCGCCCATTCCGCCGGCCTTCCCGTAACGATCGTCGAGGGCGACGAGGACAACATCAAGATCACCGGGCCGGACGATTTCGCCCGCGCCGAAACCATCCTGGAGCGTCAGATGCCCCCTCCCCCAGATATCCGTCTCGGCAACGGCTACGACGTCCACGCCTTCACCGAAGGGCGCGACGTCATGCTCTGCGGCGTTTCGGTGCCGCATGACCGCACGCTTCTTGGCCATTCCGATGCGGATGTCGGGCTCCACGCGATCACCGACGCGATCTACGGTGCGCTGGCCGCAGGCGATATCGGCAGGTTCTTTCCGCCCTCCGATCCGAAGTGGAAGGGTGCCGAAAGCGACATCTTCCTTGTCCACGCGCGCGATCTGGCGGTGTCGCGGGGATACGGGATCTCGAACGTTGACCTGACGATCATCTGCGAGCGCCCGAAGATCGGACCTTACGCAATCGCCATGGCGGACCGTGTAGCGGAATTCCTCGAGATCGCGGCAGACCGCGTGAGCGTGAAGGCCACGACGAGCGAGCGGCTCGGCTTTACCGGACGGGAGGAGGGAATCGCCGCGATCGCGACCGTGACCCTCGTCGGACGATGAACCGTTTCATCGCGACCTTTTTCTATGCGGGTCTCCTGCGGCCGGGTCCGGGCACGTGGGGATCGCTGGCCGCCCTTCCGGTGGCGTGGCTGCTCCATATGCTTGGCGGCCCGCTCGCTCTCGCCATCGGGATCGTCGCGACCTTCGCCATCGGCCTCGTGGTCGTGCGCGCCGAGACCGCCCGCACGGGCGTGGAGGACCCCTCGGAGATCGTGATCGACGAGGTGTCGGGTCAGTGGCTTGCGCTTTTTCCGGTCAGCTTCGGGGCGTGGCACGTCGACGCGGCGATCACGGATCTCTGGCCCGGCTGGGTCGCGGCCTTCCTGCTCTTTCGTCTTTTCGACATCGCGAAGCCCGGCCCCGTGGGCTGGGCCGACCGGCGCGGCGATCCGATGGGCGTGATGCTCGACGATATCATCGCGGGCGCGATTGCCGCGGTCGGCGTCGTCATCCTCGGGGTCCTCGCCCATGTGGTGCTGCTGTGAACGCGGCGGACCGGATCCTCGAGCATGGGCGGCGGAAAGGGGCAACGATCGCGACGGCGGAAAGCTGCACGGCGGGCATGATCGCGGCCGCGCTGACCGACCCGCCCGGATCCTCGGCGGTCTTCGACCGCGGCTTCGTCACCTATTCCAACGCGGCCAAGACCCAGATGCTCGGCGTCTCGCCCGCGACGCTCGAAACGTTCGGCGCGGTCAGCGAGGAGGTCGCGCGCGAGATGGCGGATGGCGCGCGGTCGCGGGCGGGCACGACGCTTGCCGTGGCGGTCACGGGCATCGCCGGCCCCGGCGGAAGCGAGACGAAGCCCGAGGGGCGCGTCTGCTTTGCCGTCTCCGGCCCGGCTGAAACACGTTCGGAGACGCGGGAATTCGGTGCGATCGGCCGGGACGGCGTGCGACGTGCGACCGTCGATCACGCGCTCGAACTGATCCTGTCCCACCTTGCCGAATGCTGATTGCTGGCCGGACCGGCACAGCTTGAGATCGGATCCGGCCCCGAACGGGACGGGGCCGGAAAGGTGTCAGGCGACCTTTGCCAGTAGCCGCTCGGGTTTCACCGTGTCGATTGCGGGGCGAACGCTGTCATAGCGGTCGCTGGCTTCCTGCGCGGCGGGGTCGCGTGCGACCGGCTCGGCACCGTTTGCGACGACCGGGCTCGACATTCCTTCGACCACCATGCTGACGCGGAGGGCAGTCCGTGCGGACTCGGCGGCCGCGCGGGAAGCATCCTCGTCCATCGCGATCGCTCCGAGATCGGCGGCGATGGCGCCTGGCAGATCGCGCACGAGGCCGTCGTCGCGCCCAGCAGCGTTCGCCCGCATCGCGGTGGTTTCGGCCGGACGCTGCTCGGCGGAGGTCGCCGACGATTCCGCCGGAACGATGGCGGTGCTTTTTACGGGTGCCGCCGGGGCGACCGCATTCGGCGCAACGCTCGTACCTTCTGTCGTGGATTGCGGCGTCGCGGCGGGCTGTTCCGAAAGCGATGACTGGGTTCCGGCCTTTGGGGAGGTCTCGGCGACAGGCTCTAGGGGGGCGGTCGGCTTCGGCTTGTAGCCGAGCGAACTCGTCAAACTGTTCAGGGCAAACATTCAACCATTCCTTAGCATTTGATTGCTAGGTCGAATGACAGCGCCTCGCGGCGGAATTGCGGCGGAATCGTGTCTTGCCGCAAAATCCTTCGATATCGTTAACGCGTGATCTCAGCCGTAGAGCTGGGCCGCGCGACGCTCGAATGCCCTGACGATCCGCTGCATCGCGTCGTTGAAGAACATCGACGCGGCCGAGCCGAGGATGCGGCTCTTGAACTCGAAATCGACGTCGAACTTGACCTCGCACCCCTTCTCACGCTCCATGAAGGTCCATGTGGAATTCATGTGCCGGAACGGACCCGTGACATAGCGGGTGTCGATCTTCATGTCGTCGGGGCGGAGCGTGACCTCGCTGCGAAAGCGTTCGCGAAAGACCTTGAAGCTGATGACCAGATCGGCCTCCATCACCTCGCCGTCCTCGGTCTGCCGCCGGTCGCGCACGCGCGCGGCCGCAGTCCATGGCAGGAATTTGGGATAGCTCTCGACGTCTGCCACCAGATCGTACATCTGCTGCGCGGTATAGGGCAGCTTGCGGGTTTCGTGATGGGTCGGCATAACGTCCTTCGCGATTGTCTGAACATCCTTTCCGACAGCACGTCCAGAAATTCAAGGGGACGCCATGGCGCGGCGCGACTACGAAATCGACGAACTGATATCCGCGGAAGCCATCGCGGCGCGCATCGGGGCCCTCGGGACCGAGATCGAGGCCGCGTTCGGTGACACGGAAAAGCTCGTCGTTGTGGGCCTCCTGCGGGGGTCCTTCATCTTCATCGCGGATCTCGTGCGCAAGCTGGACCTGCCGGTCGAGGTCGATTTCATCGAAGCCTCGTCCTACGGCAACGCGATGGAAAGCAGCCACGATGTCCGCATCCTCAAGGATCTGCGCGGCCCGATCGAGGGGCGCGACGTCCTGCTGGTCGAGGATATCGTCGATACCGGCCTCACCCTGCGTCATGTCCTGGGGCTGCTCCGGTCGCGGCGTCCCGCCCGGCTCGAGACGATCGCCCTGCTCGACAAGCCGTCGCGCAGGCAGGTCGACGTCCGTGCGACATGGACCGGGTTCGAGATCCCCGACGAATTTGTGGTGGGCTACGGGATCGACTACGCACAGCGCGACCGCAATCTGCCCTACATCGGGACCGTCAGGCTCCCCTAAGCCGCCGCTCAGCCGAGCGGCCAGACGCTCAGATTGCGGTACATTCCCCACATCGCCGTCACGAAGATCGACACGACGCCGATCGTCTGCGTCACCCGGCGATGGAGCACCAGACGCGCGCGCAGTTGCGCGCCGTCGAGATCGGCCATCTCGATCAACCGCGCGGTCGATATCGCGTGCAGCGACACCAGCGACATCGGCGCGCAGACCAGGAACGTGGCCTGCGCGAATTCGACCCCGTACCAGAACCCCAGCACCAGCAGCGTCGAAAGCGCCGCGGCCCCCAGCGCAACCAGCCAGATCCCCGAGACCTGCGCCACGAAGAGCAGGCGGCGCACCCGGATGCGCACCAGCGCCTCCAGATCGCGCTCGGACGTGCCGCCATGGCGCGCGGCGCGCGGAACCATGTCGTAGGGCACGCCCAGCACGTAATGGCTCGCCATCGACCAGACGGCGGCCAGTGCGATCCAGAACCAGAGGTTCGAGAAGGAGCGCATGTCGATGGTCTCGAAGATGGTCTGGAAGAAACTCAACGGAACGGCCCCGGCCTGTGTCGCGCGACCCGACTTACACTTGAGCGTGCGGGAAATCCATGCAACCCAGCACGGCGACACCGCTGCCGTTGCAAATGGACCAGAGCATGACCCAAGGGCCCTTCCCTGCCACGAGGTTTCGCAGGCTGCGCCGGACCGAGCCGCTGCGCCGGCTCGTGCGCGAGACGACGCTTTCGCCCGCCGACTTGATCTGGCCGCTCTTCGTGCGCGACGGCGAGGGAGAGCGCGATGCCGTGCCCTCGATGCCGGGCGTCGAGCGGCTGAGTGTGGACCTGCTGGTCGAGGCCGCGCGCGAGGCCGCTGGTCTCGGCATCCCGGCCATCTGCATCTTTCCCTATACCGATGCCGCGCTGAAGACCGAGGCCTGCGAGGAAGCCTGGAATCCCGACAACCTGTCGAACCGCGCGGTGCGCGCGATCCGCGAGGCGGGCATCGACATTGCGGTGATGACCGACGTGGCGCTCGACCCCTATAACGCGAATGGCCATGACGGCATCGTGCGCGACGGCGTCATCCTCAACGACGAGAGCGTCGAGGCGCTCGTTCGCATGGCACTGGAACAGGCGCGTGCGGGGGCCGACATTCTCGGACCGTCCGACATGATGGACGGCCGGATCGGCGCGATGCGCTCGGCGCTCGAGGCCGAGGGGTTCCGGGACGTGACCATCATGTCCTACGCCGCGAAATACGCCTCGGCCTTCTACGGGCCCTTCCGTGACGCGGTCGGGGCCTCCGGCGCGCTGACCGGCGACAAGAAGACCTATCAGATGGACCCCGCCAACGCGGACGAGGCGATGCGCCTCGTCGCGCGCGACCTGTCGGAAGGGGCCGACATGGTCATGGTCAAGCCGGGCATGCCCTATCTCGACATCTGCGCCCGCGTGAAGGGCGAGTTCGGCGTGCCGACCTTCGCCTATCAGGTGAGCGGCGAATACGCGATGCTGAGGGGTGCTGCCGATCGCGGCTGGCTGGACGGCGAGGCGGTCATGTTCGAGAGTCTCGCGGCATTCAAGCGCGCGGGTTGCGACGGAATCCTGACCTATTTCGCCCGCGACGTCGCGCGACACCTCCAGAACTGAGATCCAGCAGCGGCGAATCACCGCCCGCGCAGTCCGACGGCGGATGACAGGCAAGGCCGCGGTCGATATAACAACGCCGAGAGCGGTCGTGAAAGATCGCCATTCCAGCCAGGCAATCGGCAGTCACAAGGGGCAGATCCATGACAATCCTCACCCGCCGCGCGGTTCTTGCAGGCGGCAGCGCGGCGTTCCTCGCCGCCGCAGGTTGCGCGAACGGCATCTCGAGCCGCGGGAGCCAGAGCATCGACGCGCGCGTGGCCTCCACGCTCGACTACCTCTACGGCAATTATCCCTCGACGCAGGACCTGCGCGACAAGGCGTCGGGCATCCTCGTCATGCCGCTGATCACGCAGGCGGGCTTCGGCGTGGGCGGCAGTTACGGACGCGGCGCGCTTCTCGTGGACGGGACGCCGATCGATTACTACTCCGCGACGACGGCCAATGTCGGCCTGCAGATCGGCGCGCAGCAATATGCGCATGTCCTGTTCTTCATGACCGACGACGCGCTCTACGATTTCCGCAATTCGAGCGGGTACACCGCGGGTGCCGATATCGAATACGCGGTTCGCGATCGCGGCGGCAATCTATCGGCCACGACAACGACCTCCCTCACCCCGGTGATCGGCGTCGTCTTCGGCCAGGCGGGCCTCATTGCGGGCGCGACCGTCGCCGGGACCAAGTACACGCGCATCATTCCCTGAGAGGGGGCGATCTTGCGACGACGCGCAAGGCCCTATAGACCCGCCGGGACAGCATTTCGGGCGGAGTTGACGACATGGCGAAAAGCGCGGGCAACGCAATTTCCAAGGGCATCATCTGGGTCGTCCTTCTTCTGCTCATCGTGGGGCTGGCGGGCTTCGGCGCGACGAATTTCGGCGGCTCCGTGCGCGAGGTCGGACGTGTCGGAGACACCTCGATCGACACCGAGAGCTATGCGCGCGCCCTCCAGCAGGAGATCCGCGGCATCGAGCAGCAGACCGGCGAACGGCTGAGCTTTGCGGAAGCACAGCAATACGGGCTCGACGGGGGCGTGCTGCAGCGCCTCCTCGCGCTCGCCGCGCTGGAGGACGAGGCAGACGAGCTTGGTCTTTCGGTTGGCGACGGCGAGATTCGCAACGAGGTGATGAATACCCGTGCCTTCCAGGGGGCCGACGGATCCTTCGACCGCCAGGCCTACGAATTCGCGCTCGGGAATGCCGGCATTTCGGTCGCCGACTACGAGGAAGGCCTCCGCGAGGAGATCTCGCGCAGCCTTCTGCAAGGCGCGCTCGTCGCGGGGATCCAGCCGCCTGCCGCCTTCGTCGACACGCTCTACACCTATGCGCGCGAGATGCGAGACCTCTCGATCCTCGTGCTCGGGCCCGACGACCTCGACAGCCCGATCCCCGAGCCGTCGGACGGCGTGCTCAGGAATTTCTACGACGCCAATCAGAATCTCTTCACCCTGCCCGAGCGCAAGCGGATCACCTATGCCTGGCTCACCCCCGAGATGGTCCTCGACGAGACCGGCCCGACCGAGGAGGATCTGCGCGCGCTCTACGAGGATCGCGCGTCGGAATACAATCAGCCCGAGCGCCGCCTGGCCGAACGGCTGGTCTTCTCCGACCCCGCAGATGCCGAGGCGGCTGCAGCTGCCATCGAAAGCGGCGAGACCGATTTCGACACCCTCGTCGCCGATCGCGGATTGACGCTCGACGACGTCGATCTGGGCGAGGTCTCGCGCGATGATCTCGGCGACGTTGCCGCGGAGGCGGTCTTCGACACGACGGAAACAGGCATCGTCGGCCCGGTCGAATCCGATCTCGGTGCCGCGCTCTACCGCGTGAACGCGATCCTGCGCGCGACCGAAACCCCGTTCGAGGATGTCGAGCCAGAGCTGCGCGCCGAATTCGCATCCGCCGCCGCCCGGCGCCGCGTGGAGTCCGAGATCGAACCGGTCGAGGATCTGCTGGCGGGCGGCGCGACGCTCGAGGAGATCGGCGAGGAAACTCCGTTCGAGACGAACGAGATCTTTTATTCGCCTGAGCTCGCCTCGGTCAACGGACAGGAGATCGATGCCTACGAGACCTTCCGCGAGATCGCGGGCGAAACCGAGATCGGGGATTTCCCGACTCTCTACGAACTCGCAGATGGCGGCCTCTTCGCGCTCCGCGTCGACGAGGTGGTCGAACCGACAGTGCAACCTCTGGAAGACGTCCGCGATCAGGCACTGGAAGCCTGGCGCGCCGAACGTCTGCGCACCCGCCTCGCAGACAAGGCCGAGGCGATCCGCGAGGCCCTCGCCGAGGGTGCCGCGATCGAGGATCAGGACGGAACGCTCAGGACCGAGACCGGAGTCCTGCGCGACGCCTTCTTCGAGGATCTCCCGAGCGAACTCGCGACCGCCGCCTTCACGCTGAACGAAGGCGGGATCAGCGTCCTGACCGCGCCAGACGGGGCCGTTCTCCTGCGGGTCGACGCGATCGAGATGCCCGACCCCGAAGCCCCGGAGGCACAGGAGGTCCGTCGCAACGTCACGCGCACCATCGGACAGGGGATCGCGCAGGACGTGACAGAGGCCTTTACCCGCGCGCTGGAGACGGAGAAGGGCATCCAGTTGAACCAGCAGGCCGTGCAGGCCGTCAATTCGCAGTTCAACTGATGCGGCTCACACCCGATTACGAGAGCTTTGCCGAAGGTTACGAGGCCGGCCGCAACCAGATCGTCCATGCCCGCATCGCGGCCGATCTCGACACGCCCGTCTCGCTGATGCTGAAATTGGCCCAGGCAGGGCGCGACACGTTCATCCTCGAATCCGTCACGGGCGGCGAGGTGCGCGGGCGCTATTCCATCATCGGGATGAAACCCGACCTCGTCTGGGAATGCCGCGGCGAGACGAGCCGCGTGAACCGCGAGGCCCGGTTCGACGAAACCGCCTTCGAGCCGATGGACGGATCGCCTCTCGACGCGCTCCGACGGATCATCGCCGAAAGCCGGATCGACCTGCCGGACGATCTGCCCGCCTCCTCCGCGGGGCTCTTCGGTTATTTGGGCTATGACATGATCCGGCTGGTCGAGCGTCTGCCGAACGTCAATCCCGACCCGCTCGACCTGCCCGACGCGATGATGCTGCGCCCCTCGGTCGTGGCCGTGCTGGACGGCGTGAAGGGCGAGGTGACGGTGGTCGCGCCTGCCTGGGTCGCGTCCGGGCTCTCGGCGCGCGCGGCCTATGCCCAGGCGGCCGAGCGGGTCATGGACGCGCTGCGCGACCTCGACCGCGCGCCCCCGGGCGATGCGCGCGATCTGGGCGACGCCGGCATACCCTCCGAGCCGAGGTCGAATTTCAGCCACGAAGACTACCTCGCCGCGGTGACGCGGGCCAAGGACTACATCGCCGCCGGTGACATCTTCCAGGTCGTGCCATCGCAGCGATGGAGCCTCGATTTCGACCTGCCGTCCTTCGCGCTCTACCGTTCGCTGCGGCGGATGAACCCCTCGCCTTTCATGTTCTATTTCAATTTCGGCGGCTTCCAGGTGGTCGGCGCGAGCCCCGAGATCCTCGTGCGGGTCATGGACGGGCAGGTCACGATCAGACCCATCGCCGGGACGCGGCCCCGAGGTGCCACGCCAGAGGAGGATCGCAGGCTCGAAGCCGACCTCCTGTCTGACGAGAAGGAGCTGGCCGAACATCTCATGCTGCTCGATCTCGGCCGAAACGATACCGGCCGCGTCTCAAAGATCGGAACGGTCCGCCCGACCGAGGAATTCGTGATCGAGCGCTATTCCCACGTGATGCACATCGTTTCGAACGTGGTCGGCGAATTGTCCGACGAACACGACGCGCTCTCTGCGCTTCTGGCGGGCCTGCCCGCGGGCACCGTTTCGGGTGCCCCCAAGGTCCGCGCGATGGAGATCATCGACGAGCTCGAACCCGAAAAGCGCGGAATCTACGGCGGGGGCCTGGGATATTTCTCAGCCGGCGGCGACATGGACATGTGCATCGCGCTGCGCACCGCCGTCATCAAGGACAAGGTGCTCTACATCCAGTCGGGCGGCGGGGTCGTCCACGACAGCGACCCGCAGGCCGAATACGAAGAAACCGTCAACAAGGCCCGAGCGCTCCGTCGGGCGGCCGAGGACGCCGCGCGCTTTGCCGGAAGGCCCCGGAACGGCTGACCGCCTTCGCACGACCAGCGTAGTGCCGTGCGTATTTTCGAAAGCAAAGAGCTGTTGACGCGCCCTTAACTCGTCCCGTGACAAGCCTGACGGGCGGTACAGGCAGGCGCGCCGATGACCGCAAAGCGAAGAGGGCCGGCCCCGGTACTTTCGGTCCTGGCATGGGAGAAACGGGGCTTACCCCATGACCTCGCGCGCAAGAGGGACGAGGCGGCTGCTCTGCTCGCCGACCCAACTCTCTGCTTTTTCAAATACGCATGGTGGGCCGTCAGCCCAGGGCGCGCAGCCGTTTTATGAGGGCGGAGGTATCCCAGCGCCCGCCACCGATCTTCTGGACGTCCTTGTAGAACTGGTCGACGAGCGCGGTGACAGGCAGCGACGCGCCGATCTCGTCCGCCGTGTCGAGACAGATGCCGAGGTCCTTTCGCATCCAGTCGACGGCGAAGCCGTGATCGAACTCGTCGTCGAGCATGGTCTCGTAGCGGTTCTCCATCTGCCAGCTGCCGGCGGCACCCTGGCTGATGACCTCGACCACCGCACGGCCGTCGAGACCGGCGGTTTCGGCGAAGTTGAGCGCCTCGGACAGGCCCTGGACAAGGCCGGCAATGGCGATCTGGTTGCACATCTTGGTCATCTGGCCGGCACCCGTGTCGCCGATACGCCGACAGATCTTGGCATAGACGTCCATCACCGGCTCGGCCCGGGCAAAGGCGTCTTCGGGACCGCCGCACATGATCGACAGCTTTCCGTTCTCCGCCCCGGCCTGTCCGCCCGAGATCGGCGCATCGACGAAGCGGCCGCCGATCTCCTCGGAAAGCTCCCGCGTCACCCGCGCCGAAACGGTCGTGTGATCGACGAGCAGCGCGTCGGGCCCCATTCCGGCGAAGGCACCGTCATCACCCAGACACACGCTGCGCAGGTCGTCGTCGTTGCCGACACAGGTCATCACGAATTCGGCACCCTCGGCTGCCGCGCGGGGGGTCGCCTCGTGCCGTCCGCCATGCTCTTCGGCCCACGAGGACGCCTTCGATTGCGTCCTGTTGTAGACCACCACCTCATGGCCTGCGGCCACGAGATGCCCCGCCATGGGATACCCCATCACGCCGAGTCCGAGAAACGCCACCTTCGCCATGCCTTCACCTCCGCACCGAGATTGTCTATGGCCTGTCTATCCCATACCGGATGCGGGTCAACGCCGCGCCTAGACTTCGAGGCATCATGGCATCGCTCTTTCGCTGGTCTCTGCGCCTCCTTCTGGGCCTCCTCGCCCTGACGGCACTCACATTGACGATCTTCTACTGGTTCGCCTCGCGCAGCCTGCCCGATTACGACGCGAGCTTCGTGCTGGCCGGCCTCGATGGCGAGGTCGAGATCGTGCGCGACAATGCCAACGTCCCCCATGTGTTCGGCGAGAGCGACGAGGACGTCTATTACGGGCTCGGCTTCGCGCATGCGCAGGACCGGCTCTGGCAGATGATGCTGTTGCGGCGCACCGCGCAGGGACGGCTCAGCGAGATCTTCGGCGCGCGGACCGCGCGGACCGACGAATTGATGCGCAGGCTCGATCTCTACAATCTCGCGGCGCGTTCGGTCGAGGTTCAGAGCCCCTATGCCATCGCCGCGCTGGAGGCCTATTCCCGCGGCGTCAATGCCTGGCTCGGAGAGATCAACGACGGGGCGCGGGGGCGTGGCGCGCCCGAGTTCTTCCTCTTCTCCCCCGAGATCGCGCCGTGGCGGCCGGCGGATTCGCTGGCGCTCGGCAAGATGATGGCCCTGCAGCTCAACGATCACCTTTCGCAGGAGGTTCTCAGGGCGCGCGTTTCGCTCGAACTCGAGGACGAGGCACGCGTCAACGACATTCTGCCGAGCCCGTTGGGCGATGGTATCGCGAGCCTGCCTGATTACGCCGCGCTCCTCCCCGATGCGCCGGGCACGCGCTATGCCGCCCGGACGGAGGAGGAGGATCCGCTGTATCCCGTGCAGGCACCCGGCATGGCCGGGGCCTCCAACATTTGGGCGGCCGCCCCCTCGCGTGCCGCGACGGGGGGCACGCTGCTCGCGAACGATCCCCACCTGATGCTGACCGCACCCTCGATCTGGTATCTGGCCCGGCTGGAACTCGAGACCGGCGGTGTGATCGGTGCGACGCTTCCGGGCACGCCCACGATCCTTCTGGGACGCTCGGCCCGGCTCGGCTGGGGGTTCACCACGTCCTATCTCGACGACACGGACATCCATATCGAACGGCTGAATCCCGACGACCCGAGCGAGGTGCTCACGCCCGACGGCTATCGCAAGATGCGCAGCCGCACCTCGATCGTCCGGATCAAGGATGCCGATCCGATCACACTGACGCTCAGATGGTCCGAGAACGGCCCGATCCTGCCGGGGAGTCATTTCGACCTCGCCTCGATCACGCCGCCGGGACATGTCGCCTCGATCTCGTGGACCGCGCTCACGGCCGAGGACACTTCCGCCAGCGCGAGCTTCGACCTCATGCGCGCGGGCAGCATCGAGGAGGGCCTCGCCGCGATGGAAAGCTTCGTCGCCCCGAGCCAGAACCTGACCCTCGTCGATGGCGAGAGCATCGCGATGAAGATGGTGGGCCACGTGCCGCAGCGCGACATGGCCCACCAATCGAAGGGCCGCCTGCCGACACCCGGCTGGATCGCGGCGAACCGCTGGAACGGCACCCTGCCCTATTCCACCAATCCCGAATTCACCGATCCCCCGGGCGGCATCGTCGGCAACACGAACAACAAGATGATCGACCGGCCCTTCCCGCTCCACGTCTCGTATCACTGGGGCGACACGCAGCGGGTCCAGCGCTGGCGGCGGCTCATGCAGGGGCGCGAGGTCCATACACGCGAAAGCTTCATGGAGGCGCAGCTCGACACGGTGAGCTTCACGGCGCGTCTGCTCCTGCCGCTCGTCGGTGCCGATCTCTGGTTCACCGGCGAGGCCGCGCCGGAGGGGACGCCGGAACGCCTGCGCCAGCGCGCGCTGGAGCTGTTGGCCAGCTGGAACGGAGAGATGAACGAACATCTGCCCGAGCCGCTGATCTATGCCGCGTGGATGCGCGCCCTGCAGGAACGGCTCGTCCGCGACGAACTCGGTCCCCTCGCAGACGACATCACGCATCTCGAGCCGCTGTTCATCGAGCGCGTCTATCGCGATGTCGACGGTGCGGCGGAATGGTGCGACGTGGTTCAATCCGCACGGGTCGAGACCTGCAACGACATGGCGCGGCTCGCCCTCGACGATGCGCTCATCTGGATCACCGAACGCTACGGGCGCGCGCTCGAATCGCTCAGATGGGGCGACGCCCACGAGGCGGTTCACGAACATCCCGTTCTGGGCGAGATCGCGGGCCTGTCGTGGCTGGTCAATATCCGGCAATCGACCTCGGGCGGCGACAATACGCTCCTGCGCGGAAGGACGGCCGGGACGGGCCCCGACCCGTTCCGCAACGTCCACGGCGCGACCTATCGCGGGATCTACGATTTCGCGGACCCCGACTCGTCCGTCTTCGTCATTTCGACCGGGCAATCGGGTCATCCGCTTTCGCGGCATTACGACGATCTGGGAGAGCTCTGGCGGCGCGGCGAATACATTCCCATGACGCTCGATCCCGATCTGGCGCGCGCGGCCTCCGTCGGGATCACGACACTCCGACCGGCAGAGTGACGCGCCACCCGCGGACATCCACGTTTCGTTAACCATCCTCTGCGATCAATGCGGGGTCCCTCCCATTTTCGACATGGTGGGCAGGACGTCTCCCTGATGGACTGGCCGCGCTTACGGCGCGGCCTTTTTCATTCGCCGATTTCGCGACGATATGCCCGAAATCTCCGCGATTTCCGGACGATTATGAATATTGACGGTTCGCCGCTTTGCTTCTAGCGTCACGTGAATAACAAGTCGGCCAGTCCGACGGGGAGAATTCCAGAACGTCAAAGGCCCTCATCGTGAGGGCCTTTTTCGCATCCGGCATTCCCGAAATCCCGCCTGACAGGACTTTGCTGACCTGATAGGAACGCGCGCAGACATTCCCGACGAAGACGGATCCAAAATGGCTCATCTGATGAAAACGCTCTCCGTGATCGCACTGATGACGATCGCGACGCCGCTCGCCGCGCAGGACCAGGACGCGACCGGAGAGACCGCCCCCGACGCGCAGTCGGAGGCATCCGAACCCGCAGGCACCGACGCGCAGACCGGGGCCGAGACGCCCGAGGGCGAAACCGAAGGTGCGCCCGGCGATCTGTCGATGGGCGAGGAAGTGCAGAACAACCAGATCGGACGGACCTATACCGAGGCCGAATTCTCCGACTGGCAGCAGCGCTGCATCCGGACCGAGAACGAGAGCGATCCCTGCCAGCTCTACCAGCTGCTTTACGATCAGGACGGCAATGCCGTCGCCGAGATCAGCATCTTCCCCCTGCCCGAGGGACAGCAGGCCGTGGCCGGGGCCACCATCATCACCCCGCTCGAGACGCTGCTGACCCGGCAGCTCACCCTTGCGGTCGATGACGGTCAGGCCAAGCGCTATCCGTTCGATTTCTGTGCCGATGCCGGCTGTTTTGCGCGGATCGGCCTGACCGACGCCGAGGTGAACTCCTTCCGGCGCGGTGCGGAGGCGCGGATCTCGATCGTTCCGGCGGCGGCACCCGACCAGACGATCACGCTTCCCATCTCTCTTTCGGGCTTCACCGCGGGCTTTGACGCGCTCGAAGTCGCGAACTGATTCGATTCAATGCCGGGAAGCGGAGCCGCTCCGCCTCCCGGCCTGACCGGACCTTTTGTCAGAGCTGGTGCGGCAACTGTTTTCCGGCAGCATAGGCGCGAAGATCCTCCAGCAGGACCTCGCCCATCAGCAGCCTTACATCCATCACCGATGTGCCCATATGCGGCAGCAGGACGACCTGCTCCATCGCCCTGAGCGCCTCGGGCACGTCCGGCTCGTTCTCATAGACGTCGAGCCCGGCCCCCGCGATACGCCCCTCCTCCAAGGCCGCGATCAGCGCGGCCTCGTCGATGACGTCGCCCCGGGCGATGTTGACGATATGCGCGTCGGGTCGCATCGCGCCCAGGATCTCCGCGTCGATCAGGTGTCGCGTCTGAGGCGAGGCCGGCACGGCCAAGACGAGGATGTCGACCTTGGCCGCCAGCGTCTTGAGGTCCTCGACCTGTGTGGCGGGCATGCCCGGATCATCGACCTTCGAGCGATTGAAGAACGACACCTCCATCCCGAAGCCGTGGTGGCACCGCGCGGCGATGGCCTTGCCGATCCGCCCCATGCCCACGATACCGACATGCGCACCGGTGATCGACCAGCCCAGCAGGTCGCCCGGATGCCAGCCTGTCCATTCGCCGCGGCGGACCAGACGCTCGCCCTCTCCCGCGCGGCGGCGCGCCATGGCGATCAGTGTCATGGCGATGTCGGCCGTCCCGTCCGTGACGGCCCCGGGGGTATTTGTAACCGCCACGCCAGCCGCACGCGCGGCCTCGACGTCGATATGGTTATATCCGACGGCGTAATTGGCGATCAGACCGCATTTCGGATCGCCCTCGAATGCCGCAGCGCTCAGATCGTCGCCGATGGTGCAGAGCATCGCATCGTAATCTGCCATGCGCGCCCGCGCCGCCTCGGCTGTCAGGTGAGCGTCCTCGAAGGTCACGTCGTAGAGTTCGTGGAGCTCCGCCATCGTCGGGTCGGGCATCCATCTGGAGATGAAGAGGCTTTTCAATGCAGGCGTCCTCCGTCGGGAACGGCGTGATCGGGCGCGATCAGCACGACCTCTCCGTCGGGATCGGGCACGCCCAGAACCAGGACTTCGGACAGGACGGGCCCGATCTGGCGGGGCGGAAAGTTGACGACCGCCATCACCTGCCGGCCGACCAGCGTCTCGGGATCGTAATGCGCGGTGATCTGCGCCGAGCTACGCTTTTCGCCGAGTTCCCCGCCGAAATCGACCCACAGCTTGATCGCGGGCTTGCGCGCCTCGGGAAAGGGCTCGGCCCGCGTGATCGTCCCCACCCGGATATCGAGCTTCATGAAATCGTCGAATGTCGCGCTCATCGACCAAGCTCCCTCGATCGGTCGGCGGCCGCCGCGACCGTTCGTATCATCAGATCCGGCAATTCGCCCATCAGCACGTCGAGCCCCGCCTTCGTCGTTCCGCCGGGCGAGGTCACGTCCTCGCGCAGCGTTGCAGGGTCCTTCGGGCTGTCCTCGGCCAGCTGCCCCGCGCCGCCCACCGTCGCCTTGGCAAGCGCCATGGCCAGATCCGACGACAGACCCTGCGCCTCCGCCGCACGGGCGAGACAGTCGATCAGGTGAAAGACATATGCCGGGCCCGACCCTGAAACGGCCGTCACGGCATCCATCTGATCCTCGCTCTCCAGCCGGACGGTCTGGCCCACGGCGCTCAGAAGCTCCTCTGCCAGGTCGAGCGACGGCGCGCCTTCAGTGTTCGCGACAAGGGCCGTGATCCCGCGGCCGATCGCGGCGGGGGTGTTGGGCATCGCCCGGATCACGGGCGTGCCTTTCCCCAACGCGGCCTCGAATGCGGAGATCGGCGTGCCCGCGGCGACCGAGACGAACAGCGTTCCCCCCTGCCCAAGGTCGCGAAGTTCGGGCAGAGCGTCGCCCATCATCTGCGGTTTCACGGCGACCAGCACCATCGCCGGGTCCCTCGGCAGATCCTCGTTCAAATGCAGCCCGTCGATCCCTTGCAGCCAGTCCGATGGATTCGGATCGCGTACCCAGACGTGGCCGGGCTCCAGTGCGCCCGTGAGCCACCCTTCGAGCATGGCGGAGCCCATCTTTCCGCATCCCAGCAGCACGAGGCCCCGAGCGCGCAGATCGTCCAATGTCATGATGCCCCCTCGTCATTTTGCGCGCATGCAAGCATGGCGAGGGGAGATTGGCAATCGCACCACGCCTCAGGCGTGGCCGAACGCCTCCGCGATCGCGACCTGCAGCGCGTCGGTGGCGCTGTGTCCGCCCCACCCGACCAGCTGGAACGCCGGATAGAACCGCTCGGCGGCGGCGACTGCATCGCCGATCATCCGGTCGATCTGCTCCGCGCTCGCCATCTGGCCGCCCGACAGGACGAGGCCATAGCGATAGACCATAAGCTTCGGTTCGAGCCAGTACGTGAAGGTTCCCGACCAGATATAGTCGTTCGCCGCGTTCACCACCTCGTAGATGGCAGGCAGACGGTCCTCCGGCGGCTCCATCTCGAACGTGCAGACGAGGCGCAGCGTTTCATCCTGGGGCGACCAGGCGAGCGTCAGCGCGTAGCTGCGCCATTGGCCTTCGACCAGCATCGCGATCTGATCCTCGTCGACGCGGTCGAATTCCCAGGAATTGTGTTGTGCGATATCCTCGACGATCTCGATCGGGTCCAGTTCGTCGGTCTGGAACGCAAGCTGGGTCATCGCCATGCGTGGCCTCGCTCTTCTGCCCGGACCGTTCCACGGCCTCTAGGGTTAGGTGACTGCTCTAGGACCTGCACACGACTGCGCCGTCCTCACAACATATGGTGTGGGATCGCATCGAACCTGTAAAGTCCCTTATTCACTGCAAATGCACGGAATATGTGGACAATCGGCGTATAAGTCGGGCTACAGCGCCTTTCGCGCCCGGAGCGCCGCGCCGATCGTGCCGTCGTCGAGATAGTCGAGCTCGCCACCGATCGGCACGCCCTGGGCTAGCGAGGTAACGCTGACACCGCGCCCCTCCATCTCGTCGGCGATGTAGTGAGCGGTCGTCTGGCCATCGACGGTGGTGTTGAGCGCGAGGATCACCTCGCTCACCCCGTCGCGCGCGACGCGTTCGACGAGATGCGGGATGCGAAGATCATCGGGACCCACGCTGTCGAGCGCGGAAAGCGTGCCGCCCAGGACGTGATAGCGCCCGCGAAAGACCCCCGCCCGCTCCATCGCCCAGAGATCCGCGACATCC
The DNA here is from genome assembly GCF_032931615.1 of Palleronia sp. LCG004. Taxonomy (NCBI): domain Bacteria; kingdom Pseudomonadati; phylum Pseudomonadota; class Alphaproteobacteria; order Rhodobacterales; family Roseobacteraceae; genus Palleronia; species Palleronia sp. LCG004. The sequence continues at coordinate 646,539 of NZ_CP136759.1, read as the reverse complement.
TCGACGACGCAGATCTCGCCCGTCGCGCGTTTCTCGGATGCGCAGATGTCGCAGATCTCGGAAGTGCCGATATTGCCGCAATTGATGCAGGGCTTCACCCTGTCGGCCACATCCGAGAGTGCCTGCGCGAGCGGCCGCATGAGCTGCCCGCGCTTCTTGACGAGGTGCAGCACGGCACGCCGCGCAGATCGAGGCCCGAGCCCCGGCAGCCGCGCCATCAGGTCGATCAGCGCCTGAACCTCGTCGCCGGCATTCGCCATGTGCTTAGAACGGCAGCTTCATGCCGGGCGGCAGACCGAGCCCTTCGGTCAGCTTCTGCATCTCTTCCTGCGACCGGGACGATGCCTTGAGCTGCGCGTCCTTGATCGCGGCGAGGATCAGATCCTCGACGACTTCCTTCTCGTCGGGATTGAAGATCGACGGATCGATGTCGAGGCCGATGAGCTCGCCCTTGGCCGTCGCCGTCGCCTTGACGAGGCCCGCGCCGGATTCACCAGTCACCTCGATCGTGCGCAATTCCTCCTGCAGGCTTTCCATCTTGCCCTGCATGTCCTTCGCGGCAGCCATCATCTTGGTCATGTCGCCAAGACCGCCCATTCCCTTGAACATCTTTCGGATCTCCCCTGTTTCGCTCTTCGTCTCCAGATACGAACCGCGAACCGACTTCGCAAGCGAGGGTCCTCATTCGTCGGCGAACGGGTCCCATTCATCCTCGACCTCGGGCAGCGCCTCGGCCGCGGCCTCGGCCGCGATCTGCTCGAGCGATCGGATCTCGACGATCCGCGCATCGGGAAACGTGGCGCGCACCGCCTGCATCAGCGGATGTTCCTCGGCACGGGCCCTGAGCGCGCGATCCTCTGCGTCACGCTCCTCCGCGATGGTCTGCGCGCCGCCTTCGGAGACGAGCGTGACAGCCCAGCGCACGCCGGTCCAAGCCTGCAGCCGTTGCGCCAGCCGTTGCGCCAGGTCCGACGGGGCGCTCTCGGCCGGCTGGAACTCGATCCGGCCGGGAGAATAGCGCTTGAGCCTCACGCCCGTTTCGACATCGATGAGCAGCTTCGCATCGCGATTGTAGCGGATGAGCGCCACGACATCCTCGAACCGTGCGAAACGGGACAGCGCGTCGGGCTCCTGGGCCAGTGCCGTGGCCCCTCCGCCCGGCCCCTGCGGCCCCGTGGTCGCGACCGGCGCTCCGCCGCCCCGCTCAGGCGACGGCGAGGACGAAGGGGCCTGCGGCGCGGGCGCACCGGCGGGCGGCCCGTCGCCAAGCTTGCGGATCAGCTCCTCGGGCGGCGGCAGGTCGGCCACGTGGGTCAGCCGGATCACGGCCATCTCGGCCGCCATCATCGCGTTCGGGGCCTGCGACACCTCCTCGAGCGCCTTCAGCAGCATCTGCCAGCTTCGCGTCAGCACCCGCATCGACAGCGCCTCGGCCATGCGACGCCCGCGATCGCGCTCGTCCGGGCCGATGGTCGGATCCTCGGCCGCGCCCGGCGTGATCTTGATGACACTCAGCCAATGGGTGATCTCGGCTAGGTCCCGCAGCACGGCCAGCGGATCGGCTCCGTCCGCATATTGCGCCGAGAGCTCGGTCAGTGCCCCTGCCGCGTCGCCCTTCATGATCTGGTCGAAAAGGTCGAGCACGCGCCCCCGATCGGCGAGACCGAGCATCGCGCGCACCTGATCGGCCGTCGTCTCGCCCGCGCCGTGGCTGATCGCCTGATCCATGAGCGACAGCGCGTCGCGCACCGATCCTTCGGCAGACCGCACGATGAGCGCGAGCGCATCGTCCCCGATCTCAGCCTCTTCGCGGCCGGCGATGGCGCGCAAATGGGTCAGCATGACCTCGGGCTCGATCCGGCGCAGGTCGAACCGCTGGCAACGCGACAGGACCGTGACTGGGACCTTGCGGATCTCGGTCGTGGCGAAGATGAACTTCACGTGTGCGGGCGGCTCCTCCAGCGTCTTCAGCAGCGCGTTGAACGCCGCCGTCGAAAGCATGTGAACCTCGTCGATGATGTAGATCTTGTAGCGGGCCGAGCCGGGCGCGTACTGCACGGAATTCAGCACGTTCTCGCGGATGTCGTTGACGCCCGTCTGCGACGCGCCGTCCATCTCCATCACATCGACATGCTGCCCCCTGGCGATGGCGCGGCAGGGATCGCATTCGCCGCAGGGGCTCGTCGTCGGGCCGCCCTGCCCGTCGGGACCGATGCAGTTCATCCCCTTGGCAATGATGCGCGCGGTCGTGGTCTTGCCGGTGCCGCGGATGCCCGTCAGCATGAAGGCCTGCGCGATGCGGTCGGCGCGGAACGCGTTCTTGAGGGTCCGCACCATCGCCTCCTGTCCGATCAGATCGGCGAAGGTCTGGGGGCGGTACTTGCGGGCGAGGACCTGATAGGCAGTGGCGTCGTCGGGCATGGTGTCCTTCGGCCGGGATTCGGGAAAGGGGATCGGTGGGCAGAGTATCGCCGGCATCACCCGGCGGCTAGAGCAGCCAGAGCACCAGACACAAGAGAAGCGTCGCCATGCTGAGCAGGGCCGACAGCGCGGTGATCCGGCGCATCGGCTGCGCCTCGGCGGTGCGAGCCTCGAAGGCACGACGGTTCGCACGCGCCTCCACCCAGGCTGCGATGAATATCCCGAGCGATGCGGCGAGAAACAGCGAGGCCACCGCTTTCGGGGCCCAGGTGGGTTCGGCCGGACCGAAGACCGCCTGAAGCCCGATCGCGACGACGAGACTGGTGAGACCGGTGCGGATCCACCCGGCGAAGGTCCGCTCGGAGGCGAGGAGCGTTCGGTCCTCGGCCCAGTCGGTGCGGTCCTGCGCGAGCTTGTTCTTGGCGTTCATCCCGCGACCCTAGCACGTCGTCCGTCGCACGCCATATCGAAGGCTTGAACGACGAAGGCCGCCCCGGAGGACGGCCTTGCGTGGGTGAGAGGCTGGACAACGACCCAAGCGAGGCTCGTTACGGCTGCTTCCTTCCGGATCTGACCGGGTTGGCGAGGTGCTTGCCCGCGCCAACCTCTCGAGGGGCGAGATACGCGGCTCAGCGCTCGATTTCAAGGGCCGATCCGACCTCGGTCAGGCGCAGATCCAGCCAGTTCCCGCCGCCCGGCCGTCTGACGGGCCCGAGATCCGCGATGTTCGACAGATGCGCCTGCGCGCCGCGTCCGGTACGAAACACCGGATCGACGTCCTCGGGGCAGCTGAGCGTGAAGCCCGGATTCCAGAGATCCTCCGAAATCGCTTCGCCGATCTCTTCGAGCACGACATCGCGCACTGTCGCGTCGCTTTGCCAACGCATGTTCTCCGCGCGGCACCCCGGCAACGCACCTCCGCCATGCGCGCGGAAATCGTTGACGGCCAGAAGATAGCGATCGCCTGCCCGCACCTCCCGCCCATGCACGACGAGCGAGGCGATCCGCCCCTCGCCCGCGCGCCGCCCGAGCCAGTCGAACTTCGCTTCGCGGCTGAGATCCACGACGGCATGGGCGTCCGGACTCATGAGGAAGCTCAGACCCGGCAGCCGAGCATCGACGAGCGGCTGGACATTGCCGCTGCCGGAGGAGATTCTCCGGAATCCCGCGACGCTGCGCTCAAAGAGGTCGCGAAGCTCGGCCCCCGTCACCTCGACCGCGCAGATCCTGTCCGGAAAGGGGGCGAGCAGGTCGAGATGGCTGCGCCTCAGCGCACCGGGGGCGATCGCAGCGTAATTCCCGGCACCGCCCGCCCCTCCCGACCGCGCGGGGGCGGCCATCCCGATCACCGGCAGCGCGGGCCGATCCGGCATGTGCCGCTTCAGCGCGTTCGCCATGACCCGCGCCACGATCATCGTGATCGGGCAGCGTCCCAGCCGCGCGAAATAGCTCGTCGCGGCGGCGGGCATCGTGGCAAGCGGCGTACCGCCCCGTACCAGGCACATCTCGTGCGCGTCCGACGTGACCTCGTGCAGCTTCCGCGCCTGCAGGACCGCGGCTGGCACCTTGCGGCGGGGCGGCGTGGCGGTCCCGACGATCCGCCCCCCCTCCGATCCGGCCTGCCATCGGCCCGTCGCATCCTGGACGAGCGTCAGATCCACGACCGCGACGTGCCTTCCCCAGCATCCCGGCATCGCTGCCGGAACGCCCCCGAGGAAGCCCTTGCGCGCGTCGATGCCTGGGCGCGCGGGGCCGGTGGCCTCGGGCGATGGAAAGACCTGATGAAAATGCCCCATGAAGATGGCATCGACACCGCCTGCCCGCGCGATATCGAGCGGCGATCCAACGGGATCGTCGCGGCCGTCCTCCACGCCGTCGTGGCAGAGCGCGATCACCAGATCGGCACCGCTCTCGCGCAGATGGGCAATCCAGCCTCGGGCAGCTTCGGCGATCGGGCGCGCGCCCAGCGCATCGACGTCGGCGTGTTTCGCCCGTGTCTGCTCGAGCGTCGTCTCGGGCAGAAACGCGACGATTCCGATCCTGAGGTCGTGATGGTCTCCGTCGCGATCGCGCACACGGCGGCGCAGCAGGAGCGCCCCCTCCCGCAGCGGGCAGTCCGTGAGCGGGCTCTCTCCCCGTCCGCGCAGGATGTTGGTCGTCACGACCGGGAAATCCGCGTGTTCCAGCGCCCGGTCGAGCGCGGCGCAGCCATAGTCGAATTCGTGATTGCCGAGCGTCGCGGCGTCGTAGCCCACCACGTTCATCGCCGCCACGATCGGATTGGGCCCGATCCCCGCCCCCTGCATCGCGACATCGCCCAATGTCGATCCGGTCAGGAAATCCCCGACGTCGAACAGCAGGGAATTGGGGTTCTCCTCGCGCAGGGCGGCGACGACCGGAAGCACCGATTCGATTCCCCGCCCCGGCGCGGCCTCGCCGCTGACGTAATCGAACTGGCGGGCCCAGCCATGAAGATCGCTCGTCGCCAGAAGGCGCAACGAAACCTCGATCTCGCTGTGGTCGGCACGGCCGCGCGCCTTCGGGCCCTTGCGGGCGTCGTCTTTGTCCTGCAAGCGTTTCGACACTCTGCTACCCTTGGTGGATTTTTCAGCACTCCACCCAGGGTTGCAGTAAGCAGTGATTCAGTCGTGTGGCAAATGCTTTGACCTCGCCATGCGGAATGCGTGGCACGGAGGGAACAGGCGATGCGGAATGCGGAACGGGTGACGTTCGGGGGCTCGGGGCTCGACCGCGCGGCACATCGACGCGGCGATGCGGATGCCCTGTTGCGGGAACCGGGCGCGCGAATGCTGCCGATGTGGCGTGGCAAACCCGGCCTTGTCGCCCGCGACGGCGGCCATGCGCTCGGGCTCGTAGAGACGGATCGGCTGACCGGTTCGGGGCTCACGATTTTTCTGGGGATGGACGATGACGGCCCCCTTTTCGGCCGCGACCTGAGCGACTGGGCCCCGCACGAAATGCCCGAGACGCTCAACGCCTTCTCCGACCCTTCGGTGCAGCGCCATCCGGATCTGCCCGACGAACACGGCTTTCACGAGCTTCGGTCGGTGATGACCGGGCTTGATCCGCGCGCGGCCGAGCTTGCCGCGACGACACGTGGCCTGCTCGAATGGCACCGCACCCATCCGTTCTGCGCGCGATGCGGCGAACGCAGCGTTCCGGCCTGCGCCGGCTGGCAGCGCGATTGCCCCGCCTGCGGCGCGCATCACTTCCCGCGCACCGATCCCGTGGCGATCATGCTCGTCACCCATGGAAACGACCTGTTGCTCGGTCGCTCCCCCGGCTGGCCCGACCGGATGTATTCGCTCCTTGCTGGCTTCGTCGAGCCGGGCGAGACGCTTGAGGCCGCGGTGCGCCGCGAGGTCTTCGAGGAGGCCCGCGTGCGGGTCGGGCATGTCGATTATCTCGCAAGCCAGCCCTGGCCCTTTCCCGCCTCGCTCATGCTCGGATGTCATGGCCACGCGACAAGCCGCGAGATCACCGTCGACGAAAACGAGATCGAATCCGCGCGCTGGGTCCCGCGCGAGGAGGTCGCCCGCGCCTTCGCCGGCGATCACCCCGAGATCGCGGCCGCGCGGCCCGGTGCCATCGCGCATTTCCTGATCCGCAACTGGCTGGCCGACACGCTGGATTGACGCGGACCCGCCCGCCCGCATAGGCAGCCCCCCATGCGGATTTCAGTGACCCGCGATATCCGCGCCCCGCGCGCCCGAATCTTCGACGCGCTGAGCGATTTCGAGACGATCGAAAACCGCCTGCGCGGGCGCGGCGCTCTGGTCGAACGTGTCGACGACGGCGGCGCGGGCCCCTCGGGGGCCGCCTGGCGGTTGGAGTTCGACCTGCTGGAGAAGCGTCGTGCGCTCGAGGCACATGTCATCCGGATCGCCCCTGACGACGCGCTTGCCATCGCCGCGCGGTCGAGCGGTCTCGACCTGACGCTCGACGCGGTTCTCTCCGATACGTCGGGCGAGGCGACGCGGATGACGCTCGACGCGACGATCCTCGCGGCGACACTCAAGGGCAAGGTCCTGCTGCAATCTATGAAACTGGCACGTTCGCGGATCACCCGGGCCATCGAGAACCGCATCGACGATCTCGTCGTCAGGGCAGAACAAGGCCGGCTCTAGGTCCAAGTCTCATTGCGCTTGGGGGCTGGATGCGGCATCACGGACTTATGAGCACGCATCTCAAGGCCCTTTCGGTCCACCTCCTCACGGCGACCGGCGCCGTTTTCGCCATGCTCGCGATGCTGGCCGCCACCGCCGAGCAATGGGACATGATGTGGCTCTGGCTGGTCGTCGCGTTCTTCGTCGACGGGATCGATGGCCCCCTCGCCCGGAAATACGACGTCAGCACCAACGCGCCGGAATATGACGGCGTGCTGATGGATCTCATCATCGACTACCTGACCTACGTCTTCATCCCCGCCTACGCGCTCTTCGCGTCGGATCTGCTGCCGGGATGGACGGGCTGGATCGCGATGATCGTCATTACCTTCGCAGGTGTCGTCTATTTCGCCGATACCCGAATGAAAACGCGCGACTATTCCTTTTCCGGCTTCCCGGGCTGCTGGAACATGGCCGTGCTGGTCTTCTTCGCGGTCGAGCCGAACTTCTACGTCATTCTCATCCTCGTCGCGCTGCTGACGGTCGCGATGTTCCTGCCGCTGAAATTCGTCCACCCGACCCGGACGGGGCGCTGGCGCGGGCTGACGTTGCCCGTTTCGATGGCCTGGGTATTCTTCGCCGGATGGGCGGCTTGGATCGACTTCGACCCGACGAGCTGGGCGGGATGGGGCCTTATCATCACGTCCGTCTATCTGGTTCTGGTTGGCATCGTGCAGCAGATGATCTACGGCCCCGACGGCTGATCGCCTCGGGTCAGAGACGCGTCAGGGCTACGCCCGCCACGATCAGCATCGCCGCAACGGCCTTGCCCGCATTCATCCGCTCGCCCAGCGCGATCCACCCGATCAGCACCGCGAATAGGATCGACGTCTCGCGAAGGGCCGCCACCAGTGCGATCGGCGCGACCGTCATCGCCCAGACCGCGATCGCATAGGCCCCGTACGACGCCGCCGCGGCCAGCGTTCCGAGATACCACACCCGTGCATCCGCGCGCAGAACGGCCCGCCCCCTGAGGCCGAGGCAAAGTGGCGTGAAGATCAGCGCGTCGAGCAGGAACAACCAGGCAACGAAGGCGACCGCGTCGCCTGCAACCCGCGCGCCCAGTCCGTCGACGATGGAATAGCCCGCCGTCATCATGGCCGAACCCAGCGCATAGGGCAGCAGCGCCACCGCTTCGCCCGAGCCGAAGATCCCACGCGCCATGCCGGCGATGCCGAGGCCCAGAACCACGATCCCGGCATATTCCCAGGCCGCGATCGTGTCCGTCAGGACCAGTCCGCTCACTGCGAGGACGATGAGCGGGGCCGTCCCGCGCGCGATCGGATAAACGCGGCTCAGATCCCCCTGCTCGTAGGCCAAGGCGAGGAACAGCTTGTAGCCCGCGTGGAAGATGCCGCTCGCGATCAGCCAGGGCACCCAATCCGCCTCCGGCCAGGGCCGGGTCAGCAGGATCGCGGCTCCCGCCGCCCCCTGCACGATCGTCATGACCAGCATGCCGGTCACCTTGTTCGCGCCGGTCTTGATCACCGAGTTCCACGCGGCATGGAGGAACGCGGACCCCATCACGGCAAGGAAGACGCCCGTGCTCATTGGCGGAGCGACAGCCGGATCGGCCCCCTTGCGCGGTTCGCGTCCACCACCTCGCCGCCCTGCGTCGCGACGAGCGGCAGACCCGAGGCCACGCGTCGCACCTCGTCCATCAGGGGACGCCAGTCGTCATCGAGCGCACGCGCGACCTGTGAGGGGCAGAAGCTCTTGTCCGGGCCGCGCTCCCGCGCGAGGCGCATCAGCGCCTCGGCGATCTGCGCGTCGCGTCTCACCCGAGCGCGTCTTCGCAACGGGCACAGAGATCCGGCCGCGTGCCTGTCCCGACCTCCGGCGTCACCTTCCAGCAGCGCTGGCACTTGGACCCATCGGCCATGGCGAAGACCACGGCAATTCCGGGCGTCTCGGGCTGGCGGAAGGCCGCGTCGGGGGCCGGATCGGTCGAAATCGTCACATCGCTGGTGATGCAGAGATCCGCGAAATCGAGCCCGGAAAGCGTCGCCGCCAAATCCGCATCGGCGACATGCACGATCGGGGCGGCCTCGAGCGAGGCACCGATGACCTTGTCACGCCGCTGCACCTCGAGTGCGGCGGTCACGACCCGCCGTGCCGCGCGCACGCCCTGCCACCGCGCGGCGATCGCGTCGTCGCGCCAGCCTTCAGGCGTTGTCGGCATGTCCTGCAGGTGCACCGAGGAGTCCTCGCCCGGATAACGCTCCAGCCAGACCTCCTCCATCGTGAAGACCAGGATCGGCGCAAGCCACGTCGTCAACCGGTGGAAGATCAGATCGAGCACCGTCTCTGCCGCCCGCCGCCGCGGGCTGTCGGCAGGATCGCAATAGAGCGCGTCCTTGCGGATGTCGAAATAGAACGCCGACAGATCCACCGTCGCAAAGGTGAAGACCGCCTGCCAGACCCCCTGGAAATCGTAGGAGGCATACCCCTCGCGCACGGTCTCGTCGAGTTCGGCCAGACGGTGAAGGACCCATGCTTCCAGTTCGGGCATATCGTCGGCCGCGACGCCGGGGCTCTCCTTCGGCAGGTTGCCCAGCACGAAGCGCATCGTGTTTCTGAGCCGGCGATAGCTGTCGGCCACGCCCTTCAGGATCTCGGGTCCGATCCGCTGGTCGGCGGTATAATCGGTCTGCGCCACCCAGAGCCGCAGGATATCGGCTCCGTATTGCTTGACCACCTCGTCCGGCACGATCGTGTTGCCGAGCGATTTGGACATCTTGTTGCCCTTCTCGTCCAGCGTGAAACCATGCGTGACGACCGCGCGATAGGGCGCACGCCCGATCGTGCCGCAGCCCTGAAGCATCGATGAGTGGAACCACCCGCGATGCTGGTCCGTCCCTTCCATGTAGACATCGGCGATACCGTCCGCGCTGCCGTCCGCGCGGTCGCGCAGCACGAAGGCATGGGTCGACCCCGAATCGAACCAGACGTCGAGGATGTCGAAGACCTGCTCGTACTCGTCGGGGTTCGCCGCATCACCGATGAACCGCTCCTTCGCGCCGGGCTTGTACCAGGCATCCGCGCCCTCGGCCTCGAACGCCTCGAGGATCCGGGCGTTCACGTCCGCATCACGCAGCAGGAAATCGGCGTCGTCGGGCATCGTGCCCTGCTTGACGAAGCAGGTCATCGGCACACCCCAGGCGCGCTGCCGCGACAGCACCCAGTCGGGCCGCGCCTCGATCATGGAATGGAGGCGGTTGCGGCCTCGCTTCGGCGTCCATGCGACGAGTTCGTCGATCGAGCGCAGCGCGCGCTCGCGGATCGTAGTGCCGTACGTATCCTGCCCGTCGCCCACCGCGCGGTCGATCGCCGCGAACCATTGCGGACGGTTGAGCCGGATCACGGGGGCCTTCGAGCGCCAGGAATGCGCATCCGAGATCGTGACCCGCGCGCGTGCCAGCAGCGCGCCCACCTCCTGCAGCTTCGCGATCACCGCCTTGCTCGCTCCGCCGGGCTTGCCGTTCGACTTGATGATCTGCTCTCCGGCAAAGAACGGCAGATCCGCACGATAGCTCGAATCGTCGAGCACGTTGTAGGTCATCGGCAGGTCGTGCTTTCGCCCGATCGCGTAGTCGTCGTCACCGTGGCTCGGCGCGGTATGCACGAAGCCCGTGCCCGCGTCGTCGGTCACGTGATCGCCCGGCAGGAGCGGCACGTCGAAATCCCACTCGCCGTCCGCGCCCTCGACCCCGCGCAGCGGATGCGCGCAGGTGATGGTCGACAGCTCGTCCGTTGTGACGTCGCGCATCCGGCGATACATCCCCGGCTCCAGCCGCGCGGCGGCAAGCGTCGCCTCGGCAAGCTCGTCGGCCAGAAGATATGTCTCGCCCGTCTCGGCCCAGCATTCCTCGGGCGTGCCCGTCACCTCGTAAAGACCGTAGGAGATTCCCGGCCCGAAGCAGATCGCGCGATTCTGCGGGATCGTCCATGGCGTCGTGGTCCAGATGATGACAGAAAATGAATCCTGCGAACTCAACAGGTTCACAGCTGCGAACTTCACCCAGATCGCATCCGTCTGACGGTCGTGATACTCGACCTCGGCCTCGGCCAGCGCGGTCTTCTCGACCGGCGACCACATCACGGGCTTCGACCCCTGATAGAGCGTGCCGTTCATCAGGAACTTCTGGAACTCGGCCGCGATCACCGCCTCGGCGTGGAAATCCATCGTCAGATACGGATTCGCCCAATTGCCGGTGATGCCCAGACGCTTGAACTCGTCGCGCTGGATATCGACCCATTCCGCAGCGAAATCGCGACACTCGCGGCGGAACTCCACCACGTCGACGGCATCCTTGTCCCGGCCTTTGGCGCGATACCGTTCCTCGATCTTCCACTCGATCGGAAGGCCGTGGCAATCCCAGCCGGGGATATAGCGCGCGTCGTATCCCATCATCTGCCGCGAGCGCACGATCATGTCCTTGATCGTCTTGTTCAGCCCGTGACCGATATGCAGGTGCCCGTTCGCGTAGGGCGGTCCGTCATGCAGAGTGAAGGGCGTCCGTCCCTCCTTCTCGCGCAGTCGGTCGTAGACGCCGATCCTTTCCCAGCGGGCCAACCAGTCGGGCTCTCGCTTGGGAAGGCCCGCACGCATCGGAAAGTCTGTCTGCGGCAGGTTCAGGGTGTCTTTGTAATCGGGGGTGTCGGCGCACATTTTCGGGCGTCCTCTGGATCGATCGAATTGGGGAAAGTGGCGATGTGGAAAAACCCGGAACCTGTCAGGATTCCGGGCCCGTAATTCGCCGTGTCTCTGGAGCCGCATATGCCATGCGCCGCCTTATAGGCCCGCGCAATCCGACGGTAAAGAAGCCCGCGACCGATCGCCCCGACCTGCCGTCACGCCTTGATCGATTGCTCGTCGCCCTTTGGCTCTTCAGGCTCGTCCGGTTCGCGCGCCGCTGCGACCTGCGTGTCGGCACCGCCCAAGAATTTGCCCAGTGTCCGCAGCGTCTCGACATTGTCGCAGGCGACCTTGACGATGACGAGGAACGGCACCGCCATCAGCGCGCCCGCGATCCCCCAGAGCCAGCCCCAGAAGACGACGGTCACGAAGACCGACACGGTGTTGAGCTCCAACCTCCGGCCAAGGATCGACGGCGTGATGATCTGCCCTTCGAGCGAGGTCGCAGCCAGATAGAGCAGTGGCGGAATGATCGCCTGGCCCAGCATGTCGAAGGTCAGAATCGAATACATCGCAACGAGGATCACGCCCGCGACCGCGCCGATGAAGGGCAGGAAGTTGAACGTGAACGCGACGATCCCCCAGATATACGCCTTGGGCAGACCCGCCAGCGCCATCAAACCCCACACGGCGAGCCCGAGCCCGGCATTGATGAGGGTGATCGTCAGCAGGTATTGCGAGATCGCCCGTTCGACACCGTAGAGGATCTTGACCGCGCGCTTCTTCTCGCTCAGCCGGGGCATCGTCTCGACCAGCTTTACGCGGAACATGTCTCCCGCCGACAGGATGAAGAGTGCGAGCACCAGCGCCACGACAAGCGTGGTGCCTGCGCTTGCCGCGCTGCTGACGGCTGAATTCAGAATACCGGGCTGCTCGATCGCCACGCGCTGCACCTCTCCCGAACCCGCTTGCTCGGCGATGCCACCGACCTCCTCGCTCGCCTGTTTAACGCGCTCTACGGATGCGAGAAGACCGCGCAACTTGATGCGGAGTTCCTGTCCGAGTTCGGGCGCTTCGGAGAGCCAGCTTCCGACCGGTCCGCTCGCGGCATAGCCGCCTGCCGCGATGGCCGTGCCGAACGTGATGACCAGCAAGGCTGCACTGACGGGGGCCGGCACCCCGATCCGGCCCGCCCCACGGACGATCGGACTCAGCGTCAGAGCGAGCATTAATCCCAGGATTACAGGAAGCAGAACGTCCTTGGCGAAGAAACACGCGAGAACGGATGCGAAGAGGACGAGCGTGATGAGAAGGCGCCGGATCTTGACGAGTTGCCGGATGTGTTCTTCCCGAAGCTCCGCGTCGCTGCGGACTTCTTCATGCCGTGGTTCGCTGGCCGGTGATTCCGACATTGCGACACCCATCCTCCCCGTGTTGTCAGTGCGATCCAACGACGCGTGGGCCGGCAAGGTTCCGCCGATCAGCTTTCATCCCGGCGGCCGGGAAAGAGCCCGCCCAGCGCCCTGCCGATCAGGCTGTGGACCTGCGGCTTGCGACCGGCGGCGAAGGGCAGCGGCCGGCAGACCTCCATCGCGGCGATCCCGACCCGCGCGGTGAGGGCACCGTTGACGATTCCCTCTCCGAAGCGCCGGCTGATCCGGGTCAGCACCGATCCACCCGCGACCGATCCGATGAGATCGTCGCCAACGGCGACCGCACCCGTCGCGACGAGATGAGTGAAGACCGCCCGGGTGAGCCGCCACGCACCGAGCGTTCCCGCCCGGCCGCCATAGATCTCGGCGATGCGCCGGATCATGCGCAGGTTGCTCGTCAGGGCCGCGGCGACGTCGGCGAAGGCCAGCGGCACCACCGCCGTCACGGTCGCGACCTGCCGCGCGGCGGCCTCCACCTCGATCCGCGCGGCCGCGTCGAGCGGCGCGAGAAGCTCGATCTCGGCAAGGTGGAACAGCGCATCGGCGTCGAAGACATCGCCCCGTCGCTCGGCGAACCGCTCATGGCCCCAGCGCAGAGCCTCGCGCCCCGCATAGAGATGAGACAACCGGTCGGCGACCTTGCGCGCCCGGGCCAGATCGCCACCTCCCGCGAGGGCGGCCTCGGCCTCGGCATGGATCTCGCCCACCCGCGCGAGCCGGGCCAGCGCCGCAAGTTCCCGTATGCAGATGAGCGACAGGACGATGAGGAACGCCCCGACGAGCACCATCGCGATCCAGCCCAGCACCGGATTGGCAAGCAGCAAAGCGTCGATCGCGGACCATGTGGCGACCGACACGAAGAAGGCCACGAGCGCGCCCGTCACGCGACGGAACCACCGACCGAGCCGCGATCCCCGCCGCGCGGCCAGCGCCGCCATAGTGCGCATCGCCTGCCCGTCGGGCGCGTTCTCGATCGTGTCGGGCACGGGCGGAGCTTCGGCCGGCGAGGCGCGCGGCCCCTCGACCTCCTCCTCCTCGATCAGGATCGGCCCCCGGCGTTCAGCCATGCTGGATGCCTCCGGGTCCGTGATGTTCACCGGCTTCGACTGTCCTCGAGTTTCTACACTGCAACGCCAACATGGGCACCGGGCAGATCCCTGCACACGCCATCACAGCCGGTCCCCGAACAGGAATTCAGCGGCCCGGTCGAGCCGGATATGCGGTGGCCCTTCGCCGGGCTTGAGGCTCATCGGTTGCGGCGCGAAACGCATGATCGCGTAATCCTCGCCAAGCCATCCTTCTGCCCCCTCCCGCGCGGGCACGAGAAGATGGGCGGGATCCTCGGGCAGAAGGCCCGGATGGAAGGCCGCCCGCTTGCCTGTCTCGAGCAGCACGCCCCGCACGACGTCGAGCTCGGCACCGCCATGGCTCACGCGGTCCTCGGTCGTGGCCCTCAATGCGGCGATCGACATGGCGGCGGTCCTGGCACCTGCGTAATCCGCGCGCCTGCGGGCATCGGCCAGAAGCGCCTCCATGATGGCGGTCAGGCGGGCATGCTGCGAATGGTGCAGATGGTCGGCCTTGGTCGCCGCGAAGAGGATCCGTTCGACCCGCCGGCCGCGCAGGATCTGGCTGAGGAAGTTGTTCCGCCCCGGACGGAACGCGCCGAGGATGTCGCCCATCGCACGGCGCATGTCCTCGACCGCGCGGGGCCCTGCATGGATCGCGCCCAGCGCATCGACGAGTACGACCTGACGGTCGAGCCTTGCGAAATGGTCGCGGAAGAAAGGCTTTACCACTTCGCGCTTGTAGGCCTCGAAGCGCCTGGCGAATTCCCGTCCGAGAGATCCGCGTGCATCGTGCCCCCTCGGCAGCGGCGCGAAGGTCAGGACCGGCGATCCTGCAAGATCACCGGGCAGCAGAAAGCGGCCGGGCGTGCAGTCGGAATAGCCGTCCTCGCGCGCCTGAACGAGATAGCGCGTGAACGCCGCGGCGAGCTTTTGCGCCTGCGGCTCGTCGAGCTTCGCATCGGGATCGGTCGTGGAGAGCAGCGCGAGGTATTCGGCGGCCTGCGGGCGATCGGCGATCCGGGCGAGCGTGTCTTCGGCCCAGGATGCATAGTCCTTTTCCATGAGACCCAGATCGAGCAGCCATTCGCCCGGGTAATCCACGATGTCGAGATGCACGTTGCGCGCGCCCCGCATGCCCGCGATCAGGCCGGTGGGTTGAACCCTCAGCGACAGGCGCAACTCCGAAATCGCACGCGTGCTCTCGGGCCAGTGCGGCGTGGGGCCGGTGAGGGCCGCGAGATGCGTCTCGTAGTCGAAGCGCGGCAGCGTGTCGTCGGGCTGCGGCTGAAGATAGGCCGCGCGGATCGACCCGTCGCCCGCCGCGCGAAGGCCGCCCATCCGGGCGCGGTTCATTATGTTCGCGACGAGCGAGGTGATGAACACCGTCTTGCCCGCGCGGCTGAGACCCGTCACACCCAGACGGATCACCGGCTCGAAGAATGCGCCCGACACCATGCCGCCGGCGCGTTCGACCTGCCGCGTCAGCCCGTCGGCGATATCTCCGATGATCACGTTGACCCTGCCCTTTCCTGCGTCCGCGCCCCCGAACATAGGACCCGTGCCGCCGGATCGCCAGTGGGCCGCTTGTTCCTTCGCGCGCGGCAGGCTAGGCCGCGATCCATGCCCCGCTATGCCTTCAGGATCGAATATGACGGCACGCCCTTCTCGGGCTGGCAGCGTCAGGCCGACCGGCCGAGCGTGCAGGCCGCGGTCGAGGCAGCGCTTGCCAAGCTGGAACGGGACGTGCCGTCGATCGCCGCGGCGGGCCGGACGGATGCGGGCGTCCATGCGCGCGGACAGGTCGCGCATGCCGATCTCGCCCGCGACTGGGAGCCCTTCCGGCTGAGCGAGGCGCTGAACCACCATCTGAAACCCGCGCCTGTCGCGATCACCGCCTGCGCGCGGGTCGCCGACGACTGGCACGCACGGTTCGACGCCGTGTCGCGCCGTTATCTCTTTCGCATCGTGACGCGGCGTGCGCCGCTCGTGCTCGACCGGATGCAGGCCTGGCACGTCAAGCGGCCGCTCGATGCCGGGGCGATGGCCGAGGGCGCACGCCACCTTCTGGGACGACACGACTTCACGACCTTCCGCGCCGCGCTCTGCCAGGCGAAGTCGCCGGTACGAACGCTCGACCGGCTCGAGGTGGAGACGCGCCGCCACGACTGGGGAGAGGAGATCCGCCTGCATGTCGAGGCGCGATCGTTCCTCCATTCACAGGTGAGAAGCTTCGCCGGAACGCTCGAACGGGTGGGGTGCGGCGCGTGGGAGCCTTCGCGGGTGGCCGAGATCCTTGCCGCACGCGACCGTGCCGCCTGCGGCCCCGTGGCCCCGCCGGAAGGGCTCGCGCTCATGGCGGTGGGTTACGCCGAGGATCCGTTCGCCCGCTCGACGCTGTAGGCTCCGCGGCCGAGGAAACGCGCGGTCATGAGAACCGCCGCCACGGCAAGCCCCATCGCCAGTCCGGCCCAGATCCCCACGCCCCCGTAGCCCATCGGGAAGCCGAGGACGTAAGCCGCAGGAAGCCCCACGCCCCAATAGCTCAGCACCGCGTGGATCATCGGCACCCGCGTGTCCTGCAGCCCTCTGAGCAGCCCCAGCGCCAGGACCTGTCCCGCATCGACGAGCTGGAAGAGCGCGGCGGCCGCCAGCAGCGACACGCCGAGCGTCATCACCGCAGAGAAATCCGGATCGTCGCGGTCAAGGAATCCCGCGACCAGCGTTTCGGGCCAGACGAGAAGAAGCACGATCGCCGCCGCCGCCACGGAAAGCGACAGCGCCGTGACCACGAGCGCGCCACGCCGAAGGAGCGGACCGTCGCCCGCGCCCATCGCGTTGCCCGCGCGGATCGTCGCGGCATTGGCGAAGCCCAGATGCACCATGAAGATCAGAGATACGATGTTCAGAGCAATCCCGTGGGCGGCCAGCTGGATCGTTCCAAGCCAGCCCATCATGACCGACGATGCGGAGAAGAGCCCGACTTCGGCCAGTAGCGTGATCCCGATGGGCCAGCCGAGACGGAAGACCTGTCCCAGCGCTTCGCCGTCCGGCCGCCAGAACTTGGCGAAGATCCGGTGATCGGCCAAAGCGCGCAGGGAGTAGACGAAGATGATCGCGAAGGAGACGAGCGTCGAGAAGAGCGATGCGATCGCCGCGCCCCGGATGCCGAGCTCGGGGAAACCGAGATTGCCGAAGATGAGCAGGTAGTTGCAGGCGATGTTGACGATCACGGCCAGTACCGTCGCCCAGAAAACCACCTGCGTCCGGCTGACTCCCGCGAGCGTCGATTTCAGCACCATGACCGCGAGTGCCGGAAAGATCGACCAGCTCTGGATCCAGAGATATTGCCGCGCGAGATCGGCGAGCGTCGGCTCCTGCCCCAATGCGCGGAGAAGCGGATCGGCCGCCAGCATGAGCGGCAGGCAGATCACCCCGAAGGCCCCGGTGAGCCACAGCGCCATCCGCGTCGCGCGTCTGACGGGTGCGCTGTCGCCACGGGCATCGGCCTCGGCCACGAGGGGCGTTACGGCGAAGGCGAAGCCCGATCCGATGATGAGCAGGATGAAGAACATCGTGCCTGCCAGAACCTGCCCCGCCAGAACCGTCACGTCGTAACGGCCCAGCATGATCGTATCGGTGAGCTGGATGCTCATCTGCGCGACATGGCTGCCGATAAGCGGCAGACCGAGCACGAGAACCCGGCGGATATGCTGCAGATAGGTCATGCCACGGCCCCTACGCCCGCGCGGGGGCCGCGGCAAGTCTCAGCCGCGCGACGGCGGTGTCCAGTCGTGTTCGGGCGCATAGCCTAGCAAACGTTCGGCCTTGTCGATGGAATAGAACGTCTCGTCCGGGCGCATGTCGCGCCGTTGTTCGACTCCTTGATAGAAGCGCGAGATGACCTCCTCCGTCGGGATCGCGACCGAAAGATTGCGGTTCGCCACGTTGAAGACCTCGTATCCGAGCCCGTCGGTCGAAAGGCATCGATCGACCATCTGTCCCAGATCGCGCGCATCGATGTAGGCGAAGATGTTGCGCCGCCGCAGGCCGGGATCCTCGACGAAGGCCCGGAACTTCTCATCGTATTCGTGCGGCTCGATCACGTTGTTGATCCTGAGCGCGTAGATGTCCGCGCCCGATCGATGCTGGAAACTGCGCGCCGTCGCCTCGTTCACGACCTTCGACATGGCATAGCTGTCGCCGGGCAGGGTGGGATGCTCCTCGTCGACGGGGATGTAGTCGGGCTTGCGTTCGCCATCGGCGAAGCAGATCCCGTAGGTCGTCTCGCTCGATGCGAAGATCACCTTGCGGATGCCCTGGCCCAGCGCGGCCTCGATCACGTTATAGGTGCCCATCGTGTTGATGCGGAACGTCTCGTTGTCGGTCCTGAGCATGATGCGCGGGATCGCCGCGAAATGGACGACCGCGTCATAGCGTCCGGGACCGCCGCCCCCTTCGAGATCCTGCCAGTCCGAGGGCTGCGTGAGCGCGCCCCAGACCTGCCCCGGATCGGTGATGTCGGCCTTGAGGTTCTCGACCCCCTCGACGTCGAGCGCGACCAGATCGAGGTTGGTCACGCGATGACCACGTTCGAGAAGGTAGGGAATGACGTGGCGTCCGGCCTTGCCGCTGCCGCCGGTAAAGAGAATGCGCATGGTGCCTCCGTAAGTTCGGTGTCGCCCCTCAATCCCGCGGGCGGGACATCGGGTCCCTGCCCTCCGGCCCGCCATTGCCCCGCCGCGCGTTTGTTGCGAAACTCGCGTCCAAATTTCCCCGCAAGAAGGCGAGCAGCCCCATGGCCGACGATCTCCTCCCCCAGGCAGCGCAGCCCGAGGCCTACGACGCCTCCTCGATCGAGGTGCTGGAGGGGCTCGAGCCGGTGCGCAAGCGACCGGGCATGTATATCGGCGGCACCGACGAGCGTGCGCTGCACCATCTCGCGGCCGAGGTGCTCGACAACTCGATGGACGAGGCCGTAGCCGGCCACGCCAACCGGATCGAAGTCGAGCTGCATGCCGATCTGAGCCTGACGATCCGCGACAACGGCCGTGGCATTCCCACGGACCCGCATCCGAAGTTCCCCGGCAAGTCCGCGCTGGAGGTCATTCTGTGCACGCTTCATGCGGGAGGAAAGTTCTCGGGCAAGGCCTACCAGACGAGCGGAGGCCTGCACGGCGTGGGCATCTCGGTCGTCAACGCGCTCAGCGATCACGTACGGGTCGAGGTCGCGCGCGACCGCAAGCTGGTGGCGCAGGAATTCTCACGCGGCAAGCCGGTCGCACCGCTCTTCGATGCGGGGGCCGCGCCGAACCGCAAGGGAACGTCCGTCACCTTCCACCCCGATGCCGAGATCTTCGGGCCGCTGAAATTCAAGCCCGCACGGCTGATGAAGATGGTGAGATCAAAGGCCTATCTCTTCTCCGGGGTCGAGATCCGCTGGAAATCCGCAATTCCGGACGGGGACATGCCGCAGGAGGCGGTGTTCCACTTTCCCGGCGGCCTCGCCGATTACCTCAAGGAAACGCTGGGCGGGTCGTCAACCTATGCCGATGCGCCCTTTACCGGAAACGTGGATTTCCGCGATGCGCCCGGCAAGGTCGAATGGGCGATCAACTGGACGCCGGCGCGCGACGGCTTCGTGCAATCCTACTGCAACACGGTGCCGACGCCCGAGGGCGGCACCCACGAGGCGGGGTTCTGGGCGGCCATCCTCAAGGGCATCAAGGCGCATGGCGAACGCGCGGGCCAGAAAAAGGCCAAGGACATCACGCGCGAGGACCTACTGGCGGGGGGATGCGCGCTCGTCTCTTGCTTCATCGCCGAGCCGGAATTCGTGGGGCAGACCAAGGATCGGCTCGCCACCTCGGCGGCGCAGGGGCTGGTCGAGCGGGCGGTGCGCGACCGGTTCGACACGTGGCTGGCATCCGATACAAAGGCGGCCGGCGCGATCCTCGACTACCTGATCCTGCGCGCTGAGGAGCGGTTGCGCCGCCGCGCCGAGAAGGAGACGCAGCGGAAATCCGCGACCAAACGGCTGCGCCTCCCCGGCAAGCTGGTCGATTGCTCGACCTCGGCGCGCGAAGGAACCGAGCTCTTCATCGTGGAGGGCGATTCGGCAGGCGGTTCGGCCAAGATGGCGCGCGAGCGCAAGACGCAGGCGCTTCTGCCGCTCAGGGGCAAGGTGCTGAACGTGCTGGGGGCCGCGTCGTCGAAACTCGGGTCCAATGCCGAGATCAACGACATCTGCCAGGCTCTGGGTGTGGGCATGGGGACGAAGTTCAACCTCGACGATCTGCGCTACGACAAGATCATCATCATGTGCGACGCGGACGTGGACGGGGCGCATATCGCCTCGCTGCTAATGACGTTCTTCTACGCGCAGATGCGGCCGTTGATCGATGCGGGGCACCTCTATCTCGCCTGCCCGCCGCTCTTCCGGCTGACGCAGGGGGCGCGCCGTTCCTATTGCCTGACGGAGGAGGAGAAGGACGCGCTGCTGAAATCGGGCCTCGGCGGCAAGGGCAAGGTCGAGGTCTCGCGCTTCAAGGGTCTGGGCGAGATGGATGCCAAGGACCTCAAGGACACCACGATGGACCCCGCCACCCGGCGCCTCATCCGTGTGAAGATCGAGGACGAGATGCCCGGTGAGACCGGAGACCTGGTGGAGCGTCTGATGGGCAAGAAACCAGAAATGCGGTTTGAGTACATTCAAGCGAATGCAAAGTTCGTGGAGGAGTTGGATGTTTGAAGGCGGGGGGATTTTTATCCTCAACGGCTTAGAACGTTTTTTCTCAACTGTGTTTAACCTGTTCGGCAGCGATCTATCGTTTCTATTAGAAGGGTTGCTTGCCCTCGCAATTGCTTATTTTGCTTATCAACAGAACAAAATTACCAAGGAGAATATACGCCAAAATTTATACAGAGAGAGGATGGAAATATACCTAATTATGTATAAAGTTGTGCTTTTAATTGGAAAAGACCTTACCCACGAAGACAGAAATTTCCTTAATGAAAGTTACTGGAAAGTTGAGTATTCTAAGTTTCTATTCAGCGAACACTTAGTGAATGCGCTCCGGCACCTTATCGGACAGATCTTTAATCTATCCGAGCTTAATCTGGAGTTGAATAGTGTTAGTGCAACAAGCGCTTATGATCTAAAAACACGTGAGAGACATGACGCTCTTAAAAATGATTTGAACGATGCTGAGATAAGAATAAACGAACTATTCAGACCCTATCTAGACTTTTCCAATTACTGAGAATTGGTATTTAAGGCTAGGTTTCTTGATAGTGCCAATAGGCGTTGTTGCAGAACTCTGTCTGCGGGCGATTCACAGCGTGAATCCAGTTGGTTAGACGGGCTGCATGAGCAAGCCTTCCCCCGCCCGCTACCGCACGACGAACTGGTCCAGCTACAACGCTGCCTTGCGCAAGCGCGGCTCAATGCTGATCTGGATAGACCGGGAGATGGCTTGGCTGGCGCCGCATAAAGGTCGGCTCGGACGTCCACCCGTCTTCTCAGATGCCGCTATCCAGTTTTGTCTGTCGGTCAAAGTTCTCTTCAAGCTGCCCTTGCGACAGACCGCCGGTATGGTGGCCAGCCTGCTCCGGTTGGCGGGGCTGAACTGGTCCGTCCCCGACTTCAGCACCCTGTGCCGCAGGCAAAAGACCTTGGCGGTCCAGATCCCGTATCGCTGCTCCGATGGCCCGCTCAACTTGCTCGTGGATAGCACGGGCATCAAGTTCCTCGGCGACGGTGAGTGGCAGGCGCGCAAGCATGGCGCCCAAGGCCGTCGTCAGTGGCGCAAGGTGCATCTCGCCATGGATACGGCCACTTCCGACATCCGGGCCGTCGAGTTCACTCCAAGCCGCGATGGCGACAGCCCGATCCTACCCGAGCTACTCGGCCAGATCCCCGAGGACGAGCAGATCGGCACGGTGACCGCCGACGGTGCCTACGACACACGTCGCTGCCATGCTGCTATCGCCGACCGGCAAGCCACACCGATCATCCCGATCCGGAGAAACGGGCGCGCCTGGAAGGAAGACGGCCCGGCAGCGAAGGCGCGGAACGAGACGCTGCGCGCCACGAAGCATTACGGCAGAGCATTCTGGAAGTACTGGACCGGATACCACGCACGCAGCCGCGTGGAGGCGAAAATGCGATGCCTCAAAGCATTCGGCGAACGCATAGCCGCAAGAGACCCTGACCGCCAAACCGCCGAGATCCACATTCGCGTCGCACTCATGAACCGCTTCAATGCCCTCGGCACTGCCGAGATCGTTCGCGTCGCATAACCTCAGCGGGGGAAGGGGAAGTCATGCCTCAAGCGTGAGTTCTGCAACAATGCCGTGCCAATATCAGTGCTTTTTTTCTAAGGTGCCTGTACAGCGCGTCACGTTATCAGGGAAAGCATTAATTCTAATAAACTGCTTCCTATAAAATTTTTTATTCCCCCTCGCACTTCGCCACTTGAGTAGAAGAATGCAATGCCACTCAAGGCGAGCGAGGGGTGGTCTCATCTGTCTGGGCGACACGCTGGTCGAGCGGCCGGCATCATTGGCGGAGATGATTTAGAGAGATCTGGCCACAGAACGAGTATGATATACCCGGAGCCGGTGGTGTGACGTCTCGCCAAAGCAACAGAGGCCGCCTTTCGGCGGCCTCTTCCGTCCGATTGATTAGCCTGAGGATTACTCGGCTTCGCCCTGACCGGCGGGCAACATCACGCGGTCGATGACGTGGACCACACCGTTCGACTGGGTCACGTCGGCCTGAATGACGGATGCCGTGCGGCCGTTCTCGTCCTCGAGCATCAGCGTATCGCCGTCCATATAGGCGGTCAGCGTGCAGCCGCCCACGGTCGGCACCGGGTGGCGGCCGCCGTCATCGGCGATCATGCCCATGATCGCGGTCGAGTCGGCATTCGCCGAGACGACGTGGCAGGTCAGGACCTGCGACAGCTGATCAGGGTTGTTGCCGAGCTTCTCGAGCGAGTCGTCGGTGATCTTGTCGAACGCGGCGTTTGTCGGCGCGAAGACGGTGAAGGGCCCCTCGCCCGACAGCGTGTCGACCAGACCGGCCTGCGAGACGAGCGAGACGAGCGTGGTCAGGTTCTCGGCCTGGCTGGCATTCTCGGCGATGGTCTTGTCGGGGAACATCTCGGCACCGCCGACCATCGGATTGTCCTGCGCGAGAGCGAACCCGGCAGTGGCGAGGAACGTGGCAGTCGTCAGAAAAGTCTTGGTAAGCATTTTGTATCTCCCAATTTTTTGAACGGTGCCATCTGAGCAGCGTCGAGATAAGCCACGTGTTGATTGCGTGAAATGTTTCGCGGGCGAAACATTTATCCCCGGTGCACTCGTTCTTTGCCGCAGAGCCGCTATCCTTCGCATTCTTGGCCCCTTGCGGAGATCCGGCCCATGAGACCCCTTCTACTGCTCCTCCCCCTCACCCTGGCCGCCTGCATGGCGGAGGGCGACGCGACGCAGGTCGGGATCGAAACGAGCGAGGGGCGCGTCACCTGTCTGGGCGACACGCCCGTCGAGCGGCCCGCCGCCGTGGCGCAGGATGTGGCCGAGGCGATCTGCACCGACCCGACCGCGCGCAGCCTCGGGCAGCCCGAAGGCGGCGCAAGCTGAGGGCACTTTTGGCCCGACCCCATCGGCGGTAGGCTCGATCCCGGATCCAAACCGGGAGAGAGACATGGAACTGGGATTGAAGGGCGCGCGCGTCATCGTGACGGGCGGTGGCGGCGGCATCGGGCGGATCATCGCGGAGAGCTTCGCCGCCGAAGGGGCGATCGTGCATGTCTGCGACGTGGACGAGGCGGCCCTGTCCTCCCTGCCCGAGGGCATCACCGGCACCCCCGCTGATATGGGCGAACCGGCCGAAATCGAACGCTTCGTGACGAGCGCGATCGACACGATGGGCGGGCTCGATTGCCTGGTCAACAATGCCGGCATCGCGGGGCCCACGGGGAATGTCGACGATATCGATCCCGCCGACTGGGATGCGTGCCTGAATATCTGCCTGACCAGCCAGTTCCACGCGACGCGCCATGCCGTCGCCGCGCTGAGGCAGAGCGAAAACGCCTCCATCGTCAACCTGTCGTCGCTGGCCGGGCGGCTGGGCTTCGGAATGCGGACCCCCTATGCGGCCGCGAAATGGGGGGTCGTGGGCCTTACAAAGTCGCTGGCCATCGAACTGGGACCCGAAGGGGTGCGGGTGAACGCCATCCTTCCCGGCATCGTGGCGGGCGAGCGGCAGCGTCGCGTGCTGGAGGCCAAGGCCCAGAGGCAGGGCCGCAGCTTCGACGAGATTGAGGCACAGGCGCTCTCGAACACGTCGATGCGCGACTATGTCCAGCCGGAGGAGATCGCGACCCAGGCGCTCTATCTCGCGAGCCGCCTGGGGCGCGGGATCTCGGGTCAGGCGATCTCGATCTGCGGGGATACGCAGACCCTCACCTGACCCGAAAGGTCCCTAGCGGTAGATCAGTGTCGGCAGCCACATCGTGATTGCCGGCACGAAGGTCATCAGCAGCAGGCAGAGGACCAGCGGGATCAGGAAAGGTGCTGTCGCGACCACGCAGCGCTCGAACGGGACGTTCGAGACGCGGCTGAGCACGTACAGCACCATTCCCACGGGGGGCGTCAGCAGCCCCAGCATCAGGTTCAGCACCATGATGACCCCGAAATGCACTGGATCGACCCCGAGCTCGACTGCAACGGGCAGCAGCACCGGCACGAGAATGGTGATCGCGGCGACCGTCTCCATGAAGCAGCCGACGGCCAGCAGGATCAGGTTGATCATGAGCAGGATCACCCAGGGCCTGTCCGACAGCGCCAGTAGCAGCCCCGCCGCCGCTTCGGGTACGCGGTTGGAAGTCAGGATCCAGGCAAAGATCGCGGCTGCCCCCACCACGAAAAGCACGACGGCCGTCGTTTCGATCGTGTCGAAGCTGACCCTCAGGAACCGCTTCCACGTGAGCGTGCGATAGACGACGAGCCCGAGGAACAGGGCGTAGGCGCAGGCCGCAACGGCGGCTTCCGTCGGAGTGAACGCCCCCGACAGGATGCCGCCCACGATGATGACGGGCGTCAGCAGCGACAGGAAAGCACGCTTGAACGACTGGGCGAGCAGCGAAACCTGGAATGGTTGATCGCGCGGGAAGTTGCGTCGCCGGGCGAAGATCGCGATCATGATCATGAGCGATGCCGCCATGACGAGGCCCGGAATGAAGCCGGCCGCAAAAAGCTGACCGATCGAGGCCCCCGAGACGACGCCGTAGATGACCATGGGCAGCGAAGGCGGGATGATCGGGCCTATCGTGGAGCTGGCCGCGGTGATCCCTACAGCGAAGCCCGGATCGTAATTCGCGTCGCGCATGGCCTTGATCTCGATCGCCCCGAGGCCGCCCGCATCGGCGACGGCCGCGCCCGACATGCCCGCGAAAATGACCGAAGCGCCCACATTCACGTGGCCGAGGCCGCCGCGCATCCAGCCCACGAGGCTGAGCGCGAAGCCGAAGATCCTCTCGGTGATGCCGGCGGTGTTCATGAGGTTGCCCGCAAGGATGAAGAACGGCACCGCGAGGAGCGGGAAGCTGTCCACGCCGTTGATGACGCGATGTGCGACGACCATCGGCGGGATCGGCCCCGCCATGATGAAGAGCATAGAAGCACCGGCAAGTGCGATCGCCACCGGCACCCCGAAGAACAGCAAGACGAAGAGGATGACGAAGAGAAGCGTGATTGTCATGTGGTCATTCCATCGTGCGCGATTCGTCGGCATAGGCCTCTGGGTCGATCAGGCGGCTGGTGCCGGTCCTGAGATGCAGGACGAGGTTCCATGCGGTGTATAAGGTCATGCCCGCGAAGCAGGCGGCGACGTAGTAGTAGATGACGCTTTTCGGGACCTCGATCGAGACCATGAGCTGGTTCGTACGTCCGGCAAGCTGCACGCAGAGCCACGTCATCATCGCGAAGAACGCGGTCGAGATGACGTCGATGGCGAATTGCGCGACCCGTCGCATCGTGTAGGGCACCCAGCGATAGAGAAACTCGACCGCGATATGCGTGCTCTTGCGCGAGGCCATGACCGTGCCGGTGAAGGTCACGACGATAAGCAGGAAGCGCGCGATCTCCTCGGTCCAGCCGAGGGAATTGTTGAGCACATAGCGGGTGAAGAACTGGAGGAAGACCACGAAGGCCAGCACCCAGAAGATGGTCAGGACGAGATAGTCTAGCCTGCTGATGTCGGAGAGGTCGATCTCGTCCTCCTCGATCGCAACAGGGGTCTCCGTCGGGTCGTCGGCACGGTCGTGGGACATCGGAACCTCTCATGGACAGGACGTGGATCGACCGGAACGCGTTCACGTCGCGTCCCGGTCGGGCATCGTCGGGGCAGGTTCAGCCGTCCTGACCGATCGCCTGGAGACGGTCGTAGGTCTCCTGGTCCCATGTCGCCATGTCACCGTTGTGCATTTCCATCGTGGCTTCGCGGAAGGGGGTGATGTCGACCTCCACGACGGCCGTGCCCTGCTCCTCGAACCAGGCGGCGAGCTCTTCCTCGGATTTTAGGATGGTCTCGGTCGCGCATTCCGCCGCGCCCTCGATCACGGTCGTGAGCTCTTGCTGGTCGGCCTCGTCGAGGCTGGTCCAGGTCGGACCGCCCACGATCGCGAGAAGCGAATCCATGATGTGGCCCGTAAGGTTGATGTAAGACTGAACCTCGTAGAACTTCTTGGCCTGGATCGTCGGCAGGGGATTTTCCTGACCGTCGGCCGTGCCCTGCTGCAGCGCGAGATAGACCTCGGCGAAGGCGATGGGCGTCGGGTTCGCACCGACCGCGCGCGGGAACATCATGTAGAGCGGTGCATTCGGCACGCGGATCTTCATGCCCTGCATGTCCTCTGGGGTCGAGATCTCGTTGTTCGACGTGACATGCCTCGCGCCGTAATAGGCGAGCGTGATCGGATGGTTGCCGGTCGCGTCCTCGTAGCCTTGCGCGAGTTCCGTAAAGAGATCGCTGTCGCGGAACTGTTCCCAGTGGGAATAATCGCGGAACATGTAGGGCGCGCCGCCGATGGCGATCGGACCGTAGGCGCGACCGGCGAAGAGCTGGCCCGTCCAGATGATGTCGACGGTCCCGAGCCCGAGGCCCTCGTTGATGTCGACCTCCTTGCCGAGCGAGGATGCCGGGAAGACCTCGATCCCCAGGCGTCCGTCCGTTGCATCGACGAGTTGCTTGCCGGCCTCCACGGCGCAAGTCTGGAACGGCTCGTTCGATTCGTAGACATGCGCCCAGCTGAGCGTGCGCTCGGCCTCCTGCGCGGCTAGCGGTGTGGCGAGCCCGATGGC
Source organism: Palleronia sp. LCG004 (assembly GCF_032931615.1). Classification (NCBI taxonomy): domain Bacteria; kingdom Pseudomonadati; phylum Pseudomonadota; class Alphaproteobacteria; order Rhodobacterales; family Roseobacteraceae; genus Palleronia; species Palleronia sp. LCG004. The sequence continues at coordinate 619,424 of NZ_CP136759.1, read as the reverse complement.
CGTGGTGGCTGCAAGCGCGATTCTGAGCGTGGTGGGTGTCGTCATGGTCTGCTCCTCCCTGATTTTCAGACCTGAATTCGCCGTCCGGACCCTATCCCGGGCCGTGATCGAGCGGCACGATATCGTATCTCTGCGCGAAGGCCGCGAGTGCGGCAACGGCCGTGGGGTCGAGCGTGATGCCCGCGCGTCTGCGCCTGCGCGCCTCGGCCCATTCGCGGTCGCCCGCCGCCATGACGGTGCCGCCGGGAGCCGTGGCCGAGCCGCGGATGCCCTCGCGATAGCGGTGCACGACGTCCTCGAACGCGGCACGTCCCATGAAAGCCTCGGGATCGAGCGCCAGCACGAAGGCCCCGAGCCCGCGCGGCGTCGCCATGTCATCGGAGATCATCGGGGCGATCTCGCGGCTGAGCGGTGCATCCGAAAGAGCGCTCGACAGGATCTCGGAGACACCTGCGAGGCCCGCGCCCTTGTAGCCGAAGGCCGCCCCGAGCGGGGCCAGCATGTCCGACAGGGCGGGCGCGGTCACGTCGACCCCGTTCCTGTCCGAGGCCGTGCCCTCGGGCAGTTCGATGCCAAGCGCGCGGCTGAGCTGGACCTTGTTGAAGGGAATGGCGCTGGTCGCCATATCGAGAAGCCAGGGCGGCTGCCCCTCGCCCGCGGGGGCGGCGAAGGCGATGGGGTTCGTGCCGTGGAACCGCTCCGCCCCGCCGTGAAGGCGCACGAACGGGTCCGAGTTGCACACGCAGAGCCCTACCATCCCGGCCTCGGCGATTGCCGTGGCATAGGCACCCGCCGCGCCGAAATGCGACGATCCACGGATCGCGACGGCACCGATCCCGTGTGTGCGCGCAAGGTCCAGCGCCCGATCGACCGCTTCGTAGGTCGCACGCGCCCCTTGCGCGTCGCCCCCGTCAAGAACTGCGACCGCTCCCTTTCCGGCGATGAGACGCAGATCGGGGTGACGGTTCAGCCGACCCTTTTCGAGCCCTTCGAGATAATGCGGCAGCAATCGGTAGCCGTGGGTGTCGACGCCGTGCAGTGAGGCGTGGCCCAGCGCGCGGATCATCGCCTCGGCCGTGGCGTCTTCCGCTCCGATCGCGGCCGTCGCGGCGCGGGTGAAGCGCTCGATTTCCTCAAGCGCCACGCGTCGCGGTGCAGTCTCGTCCGCGGGGCGTCCTACCCAGGCGATATAGGCTTCGGTGTTGTCGTCGATATGTCGGCGCAGGATCCGCTCGGCCATGTCGGCATCGCCCTCGCGCACGGCCTCGAGCACGGCGCGATGATCATCGACCGCCTTGCCGACGCGGTCACGTTCGCGCGCGAGCCTCGCACGCAGAGACTGGATGCGCGAGGCAAGCACTTGGTAGGTCTGCATGAGATAGCGATTGCCACAGGCCTCGAAGAGGGCCTGATGAAAATTCTGGTCGATGCGCGAGCAGAGTTCCCGGTTGCCGGCCGCGGCGGCCTCGGCCCCCTCCTGCACCAGCGGAGCGAGCGCACGAGCGAGCGCGTCGCCGTCGCTCTCTACCGCGAGGCGGATCGCCTGCCCTTCGAGAAGCGCGCGCATTTCTCCCAATGCGGTGATGTCGCCGGGTTCCAGCGTGAAGACGCGGGCAGACCGGTTCGCCGACATCTCGACGAGGCCTTCGTTTTGAAGCTGGACGAGCGCCTCGCGGATCGGGCTCTTGCTCATGCCGAGCGCGTCCGAAAGCTCCGCCTCGCGCAGTACGCGGCCAAGCTCGAATTCCCCGTAGACGATGCGCTCGCGGATGGCGTCGTGGGCGCGTGCCGATAATTTCTGCCGCTCGCCCCCTTCGCCAGATAGTGAAATTTGCACCATTCATCCTCCCCCAAGTAAAACCGTATATCATATATCATTTCACGCAAGCCCGTCTGTGTCGGTCTCTGGGCTTGACTGTGTGCCGCTGCTGGCCAAGGGGTGGACGGATTCCGGAAGCAGGACGATGACCGAAGACGCCATACGAAAGACAAATGCGCTGCACTTGCGCCGAGACGGCGCTGAGCGAACGACACGAGCACTCGCCCGCGAGGTGCCCGTCGCCATCGTGTGCAACGGCACGACACAGGCCGTGATGATGGCGACGCCCGAGGACCTGACGGACTTCGCCCATGGATTCGCCCTGACCGAGGGCTTCATCGGCGGATTAGACGATGTCGAGGAATGCGAGATCGTTGCGCACGACAGCGGGATCGAGGCGCGGTTCTGGCTGGACGAGGGCCGGGCCGACATCCTCGCAGCGCGGCGGAGGCGCATGGCGGGCCCTGTGGGGTGCGGACTTTGCGGGATCGACAGTCTCTCGGAGGCGACCCGCCCCCTGCCCCGGATCGTGTCGGACCTGCGGCTTGGCCACGGCGAGGCGGAAGGCGCAACCGAAGCGCTGCGCGCGATGCAGCCGCTCCAGGACGTGACGCGGGCAAGCCATGCGGCAGGGTTCCTGGTACCGGGGCGCGGGCTCGTCCTCGCTCGCGAGGATGTCGGTCGGCACAACGCACTCGACAAGCTCGTGGGGGCGCTCTTGCGGAGCGGCGTGGATCCGGCGAGCGGTGCCGCCGTGATGACGAGCCGCCTGTCGCTGGAGCTGGTCCAGAAGGCCGCCATGTCGGGCATTCCGATCCTGATCGCAGTGTCCGCCCCGACGGCGCAAGCCGTGGACGCGGCCGAAGCCGCAGGCATTACGCTGGTTGCGGGGGCCCGAGGCACGGGGTTCGACCTTTATGCCCATCCCGAACGGATCACGCGTGAACCAGATTGAAACAGACGGAGCCGACCTCGCGTTCGGGCCAATGACGAAAACGGCATGTACCGGACGTTCCGGACGGAACGCAGGGTATTGCGGATGGAGGACTGAATGAACGACCGGACCGGACCCGAGCATTTCAAGGCGCTGCACCGGCACGGCTTCGTCCGCGTGGCCACCAGCACGCCCTCCGTGCGGGTGGCGGATGTTAAGTTCAACCGCGACGCCATCGTGACCGAGGCGCGACGCGGAGACGAGGCGCGGGTGGATCTGCTCGTCTACCCCGAGCTTTGCCTGTCGTCTTATGCGATCGACGACTTGCACATGCAGAGCGCACTACTTGACGCCGTCGAAGCAGCGCTTTCCGAAATCGTGGTCGAGACCCGTGAGCTCGCCCCCGTCCTCCTGATCGGCGCACCACTCCGCCACGAGGGGCGGCTCTACAATTGCGCCATCGTGATCTCGCGCGGTAAGATCCTCGGCGTCGTGCCCAAATCCTACCTTCCGAACTACCGCGAATATTACGAGAAGCGGTGGTTCGCGCATGGCCGGAAGATGCGCGATACGACGATGCGCCTCGGCGGGGCCGAGGTGCCCTTCGGCAGCGATCTGATCTTTCAGGCGCGGGACCTCAGGAACTTCGTCTTCCACGTGGAAATTTGCGAGGATTACTGGGCGACAATCCCGCCCTCCTCCGAAGCGGCATTGTCGGGGGCGCTGATCCTCGCGAACCTCTCGGCCTCGAACATCACGATCGGCAAGTCGGACGAGCGGCACATGCTTTGCCGCGCGCAATCGAGCCGCGCAATGGCGGCCTATGCCTATTCGGCGGCCGGACCGGGCGAAAGTACCACTGACCTCGCCTGGGACGGACAGGGCGCGATCTACGAGCTCGGCGACCTCATGGCGGAATCGGAGCGCTTCTCCCTCGAGCCAGAGCTCTGCATCGCGGATATCGACACGCAGCGGATCGAGAACGAGCGGCTGAGGACCGGAACCTTCGCCGATTCGGGCGAAGACATGCGGCGAAGTTTTCGCCGGGTCGCGTTCGAGCATCGGCCGCATTGGACCGATGCGGGCCTCGTCCGGCCGATCAGACGTTTTCCCTACGTGCCGAACCGGCAAACCCATCTCGACCGCGACTGCTACGAGGCGTTCAACATCCAGGTCGAGGGCTTGCGCCGAAGGTTCGAATCGACCGGCGGCGGCCGAATGGTCATCGGCGTGTCGGGCGGGCTCGATTCGACACATGCGCTGATCGTGGCGGCCAAGACCTGCGACAAGCTCGGCCTGCCCCGCAGCACGATCCTTGGCTACACCATGCCGGGCTTCGCGACGGGCGAGGAGACGAAACGCAACGCCTGGACCCTCATGCGCGCGCTGGGGATCGAGGCGGCAGAGATCGACATCCGGCCCGCCGCACGGCAGATGCTCGCCGATATGGGCCACCCTTTCGCTAACGGGGAACCGGTCTACGACGTGACGTTCGAGAACGTGCAAGCGGGGCTCAGGACCGACTACCTGTTCCGGCTTGCGAACCAGCACGGGGGTTTCGTCATCGGCACCGGGGACCTTTCGGAGCTGGCGCTGGGCTGGTGCACCTATGGAGTGGGTGACCAGATGAGCCATTACGCGGTCAATCCGGGCATCCCGAAGACGCTGATCCAGTATCTTGTCCGCTGGACAGTCGCGACGGATCAGTTCGACCCCAATACCGATGCCGTGCTCGAGGCGATCCTTGCGACGAAGATATCACCCGAACTCGTCCCCGCTACCGAACAAGAGGAAATCCAGTCCACCGAAGAGAAGATCGGCCCTTACGAGCTGCACGATTTCTTCCTCTTCCACATTCTGCGTTACGGGCTGCCGCCATCTAAGGTCGCTTTCCTCGCCTGGCATGCCTGGCGCGACGTCGATGCGGGGTCCTGGCCCATCGGTTTTCCCGAAGAGAAGAAACGCCGCTACGAACTGGAAGAGATTGCGAAGTGGCTCGACGTGTTCGTCTCGCGCTTCTTCGGGTTCAGCCAGTTCAAACGGTCGGCCATGCCGAACGGTCCGAAAGTGTCGAGCGGCGGTGCTCTCTCCCCCCGTGGAGACTGGCGCGCGCCATCCGATGCGAGCGCCGCGCTCTGGCGGGAGGAGCTTCGCCGGTCGGTCCCACGAGAGGAACCCTGAGACCCTTTCGCATTGCGACAGTCGGATTGGTGCGGGCGGCGGGACTCGAACCCGCATGGGCCATGCCCGAGCGATTTTAAGTCGCTTGTGTCTACCATTCCACCACGCCCGCACGGCGCGTCGGGAACCCGTCGGGACCCGGCAATTTCCTTAGCGCCCGAAGACGGCTAGAACAATCCGTTTCCCGATCGGGATCCGATGCTCAGGGTTGCGCCACGGGTCAACGCATTCATGTGCTAGAAACGAGCCTTGAACGCGCCCGCATTCGCCGTGCGCGCCAAAGACTTTACGGAAGCTATTAACTTCGCCTCGTAACTTTCTAATTTATAACGCGAGTTTTGGGAATGCTTTGAAAATCGGTGCATATACTTCTGTCTGTGCCTCGCAGTCGGTAACTAGTGCATACGATCGGCCGAGCCGGTCTGATAACCGGAACGCCCCGTGATCGAGATGCCTGCCGATACGAGAAACGCCACCGCGACGAAAACGTCGCGATGGCGCAATGTCTTGAGAAGCAGCCAGGATGCCCCGGCCTGCCCCGATCAGCGCTTCGAGAACTGGAAGCTGCGGCGGGCCTTGGCCTTGCCGTACTTCTTGCGCTCGACCACGCGGCTGTCGCGGGTCAGGAAGCCGGCAGCCTTTAAGGGACCGCGCAGGGACGGATCGTAGAGCTGAAGCGCCTTGCTGACGCCGTGCTTCACCGCACCGGCCTGACCGGAAAGACCGCCACCCTTGACCGTCGCCATGACGTCGAACTGACCCTCGACGCCCGCGATGGTGAAGGGCTGCTTGAGGATCATCTGAAGAACGGGACGCGCGAAGTAGTCGTTCACGTCTTTGCCGTTGACGGTGACCTTGCCGGAACCGGGACGGATCCAGACGCGAGCAGTCGCGTCCTTCCGCTTGCCGGTCGCGTAGGCACGGCCGAGCTCGTCGCGGACGGGCTCGCGCGGGGCTTCGAGTTCGGTCCCGACGCTGGTGCCGGAGACCGCCTGGTTCAGCTCTTCAAGAGAGGTGACTTCTTCGGCCATCAGTAAGCCTCCCGCGTGTTCTTCTTGTTCATGGATTTGACATCGAGCGCCTCGGGGCTCTGGGCCTCGTGACCATGCTCGGTGCCGGCATAGACGCGCAGATGGGTCATCTGCTGACGGCTGAGCGGGCCGCCGGGCAGCATCCGCTTGACGGCTTGCATCACGACACGCTCGGGATGTGCGCCTTCGAGGATCTGGCGCGTCGTGCGCGACTTGATCCCGCCCGGATAGCCCGTGTGCCAGTAGTTCGGCTTGTCACGCTTCTTGCCCGTCAGCTGCACCTTCTCGGCGTTGATGACGATGACGTTGTCGCCCATATCCATGTGCGGCGTGAAGGACGGCTTGTGCTTGCCGCGCAGACGCATGGCGACGATCGATGCGAGACGGCCGAGAACGAGGCCGTCGGCGTCGATCACGATCCACTTCTTCTCGATATCCGCCGGTTTAGCGGTAAAGGTTTTCATGGCTTTTCCTGTTCGTTCGCGGGCCTCAAAGACCCGGTCAATTCGGATGGACGCTTTCTAATGATCGCGCGCGCGCAGTCAATGCTGACCTTCCCCATAAAATACAGCGAAATGAATGCCTTACAATTATGGTATTGGAATACCCCAATCTCGAAAGGCAGATAGAGGTTCAGATCCGCCGCAGGGCCAGTACCGCGTTGAGTCCCCCGAACGCAAAGGCGTTCGACAACGCCACATCGATCCGTGCCTCGCGCGCAGTATTGGGTACGACGTCGAGCGCGCATTCCGGGTCGGGTTCCTCGTAACCGATCGTCGGAGCGACGACCCCGTCTCGCAACGCCATGATGCAGGCGAGGAGTTCCACCGCGCCCGTTCCGCCGATGAGATGGCCGTGCATGGACTTGGTGCTCGAGATCATCAGGTCGTTCGCGTGGTGACCGAACACGTCTGCGACAGCCGCGCATTCGGTCTTGTCGTTGGCTGCAGTCCCGGTGCCATGCGCATTGATGTATCCGATTGCATCGAGCGGAAGCTGAGCGTCGACCACTGCACCGCGGATCGCCCGCGCCGCGCCCTGTTTCGAGGGCATGACGATATCTGCGGCGTCCGAGGACATGGCAAAGCCAGCGATCTCGGCCAGGATCTCGGCCCCTCGGGCTTTCGCATGCTCGTATTCCTCGAGCACGAACATGCCTGCGCCCTCGCCTTGCACCATGCCATTGCGGGTCGCCGAGAACGGACGACAGGCATCCTTGGACATGACGCGCAGGCCCTCCCAGGCCTTGACCCCGCCGAAGCAAAGCATCGCTTCGGTCCCGCCCGTGACCATCACGTCCGCCATGCCCGTCCGGACCATCTGGAAGGCTTGCCCGATCGCATGGTTCGAGGATGCACAGGCAGTCGAGACCGTGAAGCTCGGCCCCTGCAGATTGTGCTGCATCGACACGTGGCTGGTCGCCGCGTTGTTCATGAGTTTCGGCACGACAAAGGGGTGAACACGGTTCTTCCCCTCCTCATAGACGGCGCGGTAATTCTCGTCCTGGGTGTTGAGCCCGCCGCCCGACGTCCCCATCACCACGCCCGAGCGTGCCGCGATCTCGTCTGTGAAGACCACACCGGACTGAGCGATGGCTTCGCCAGCGGCCAAGAGCGCAAATTGGGTGAACCGGTCGTAAAGCGCGATCTGCTGGCGATTGAAATGGTCGTTCTCGTCGTAGCCGGTGACCTGACCGCCGATCTGCACCGAAAGTCGCTCGAGATCGCGGATGTCGAGCCTTCCGATTCCGCAACGCCCCTCTCGCATTGCCTCGAGCGTTTCCGGAACCGATCCACCGAGTGCGTTGATCGTACCCGCACCGGTGATGACAACGCGCCTCACGCCTTCTGCGCCGCGACCAGACCCTCCACGGCACCGACGATGGAGGCGACCGAGGAAATGTCGAATTCGCCCGCCCCCGGATCGTTGGCGTTGAACGGTACGGAAATGTCGAATTCCTCCTCGATCGCGAAGATGGATTCGACCACGCCCATGCTGTCGATCCCGAGATCGTCGAGCGTCTGCGTCATCTCGACGTCCGACGGATCGACCATCGCCTGCTGGGCGAGGATCTCGATCACCTTCGCCTTCACGTTCTCGGACATGTCGCCCCCTCGTGCCTGCCGCCTCCCCGTGTCTCGCGGCTGATTTAGTCGGCCATTACCAAGTTTGAAACCTATTTCTGCTCCGCAGCGAACCTGCGCATGAAGCGCGGCAATCGACGCAATGCCTTGTAGATGTCGACATGCTGATCGAGGCGGACGGCCGGGTATCCCATCATCACCCGCCCGGCGGGAACGTTCGAAACGACCTTGGTTCCGCCCGTCAGGATTACGTCGTCGCCGATCAGGATGTTGTCGGCGACACCGGTATTGCCGCCGAAGACGCAGCGGTCACCGATCACGGTGGAGCCCGCGATCCCAGTCAGCGCCGCGGCGAGGCAATCGCGTCCCATAACGACGTTGTGGGCGATCTGGACGAGGTTATCGAGCTTGCAGCCATTGCCGATGCGCGTCGCGCGGATGGTGCCACGGTCGATCGTCGTGTTCGCACCGACCTCGACATCGTCGCCGATCACAACGGTGCCGAGCGAGTGGATGCGGGTCCAGGATTGATCGACGATCTCGCCCTGATCGACGAGAGAGGCGCGCGCCTTTTCGACGCCGGACGCCTCCGGCGTGACGAAGGACAGGCCGTCGCCGCCGATCACGGCGCCGGGCTGGGCGATGAACCGGTGGCCGATGACCACGCCGTGCTGGATCGTGACGTTCGGATGAAGAAGCGCATCGTCGCCAAGCTGCGCATCCGGGCCGACCGTGCAATGCGCGACGATTCTTGCCCGATCGCCAATCTTGGCACCGCGCCCGATGACGACGAACGGACCGATCGCGGGGTCGGCACCGATCTCGGCACCGGGGTCGACTATGGCTGTCGGGTGGATGCCGGGCGCGATCTCGGGGCCGGGATCTATCATCGCGCTGAGATGCGCCATGGCGAGCCGCGGACGCTGAACGTGAAGCGCGCCGTCGAGACCCAGCGCACGCCAGTCGGCACCTTCCCAGAGGATTGCGGCACGGGCGCGTCCCTCGCCCAGGCGGTCGGCGTATTTCGGGCTCATGGCGAGAGCCAGATCCATCGGGCCTGCATCCGCCGGCTCCGCCGCACCCGTGATGGGCAGATCGGGATCACCCATCAACCGGCCATTCAGACCCTTCGCGATGTCGCCGAGCGTGAGGGGCATGTCGAGCTTCCCGATTGTGCGTGGACCAGTGCCGAAAGCTAGCTCCCCGGGCCGGGCAACGCCACCCCTGCGGCCCCAAGCGCGGCGAGAATTCGGGCATCGCGCCCATAGATGTCGCCGCGATATTCGACACCGCCCCCGGGCTTCGCGATCGCCGTTCGGTAGATCAGGTGAACGGGAACCGGCGTCTCGAGGTTGACGCGCGTCTCGCGCCCGGAGCGCAGATGCCGCTGAAATTCACCCTCTGGATCATCGCTCTGCATGCCGAGCAGTGCGTAGGCGAAATCAAATGGATCACCCAACCGGATACAGCCGTGCGAGAAAGCGCGAACCTCGCTGGAGAAAAGGTTTTTCGCAGGAGTATCATGCAGATATATGTTGTATCTATTAGGAAACATGAACTTCACGAGCCCAAGCGCATTGCGCGGCCCCGGTGGTTGACGCATGGCAAACGGAAAAGTGCCGGCACTGTATTGCGCAAAACCATGTCCGCGGTTCACCACGCGTCCTTGGCGGTCGGTGATTTCCATGTAACCGAGCGCGTAGGGGTTGCGCCGGAGCGCCGGCAAATACTCATTTACGACGATGGAGCGCGGGACGTACCAGCTCGGATTGATGACAATGTGATCCATCTCGTCCGAGAATTCGGGCGTGCGCTGACCATCCTTGTCAGCCCCGATGACCGATCTCGTCTCGAAGATCGTTTCGCCCTCTACGACGATCCTGGTTCTGAAATCAGTGAGATTGACGAGGATGTGGCGGTCGCCCAGATCGCGGTTCATCCAGCGTTCACGCTCCATTGCGACGAGGACCTGCCCAAGCCTCTCCGCCGCACTGCGATTGAGCGCCGCGAGCGTCGCGCCCCCGACGATGCCATCGTTGTTCAGCCCGTGATCGGCTTGAAATGCTTCGACGGCGAGTTCCATCCCGGCGTCGAATTGCGCTGTTTCGGTTCTTGGCAGATAGCCGAGCGAGATCAGCCTGTCGCGGAGTGCGAGGACGCCCATCCCGCTGGCACCCAACTCGAGACGTCCCGCCGGAACGGTTGGCCCGTATCCACCCGCGGCGACAATTCTTTCGAGCTTCGCTTTCTCGCGCACGAGGCCCGCATATTCAGCCGTGCGCGGTGCAAGCGAGGTCAGATAGGCGTAGGGTTCTGCCCGGGCGAACTCGCGCAGGATGGTTGCCCCGTCGCGTCGAGGAACCTCGCGCTTGATATCGCGGTCGACCTCGGACGGCACCAGGATACCCGTTTCGAGATGACGTACGAAGGTCAGCAGGAGACGGCTGAGCTCGGCCTCCACCCGGCCGCGATCGCGATCGTTGCGGGCCCCGCCCATCAAGTCGCGCAGGATCGCCTCGTCATAGATGCCCTGGGGTAGACCGTGGACATCCGCCTCTCCCACGATGGACAGGAAGGCCGCGCGGCGCTCTCGATCCTCGGGGGAGGAGCCGGTCCAGATCGCCCTATAGTTGATCTCGCGGTAGAAATCGGAGAGCGCCGGATCCTCGGCCGCGCCGATCGCGACCGCTTGCTTGAACGCCGTGATCTCGGTCGCACCGGCGGCAGGCATGCCGCCGATCCCGGTTACGAAGGCGAGCGTCATACCGACGATGCGGAGGGTTCCTTTAGGTAGCATCGCAATCATCCTTGGCCTGAGTCGGCGTCCTTTGCCCGGATCTTCGGACCAGCCTTGCCACTTGCCAACGAACATTCTCGTAACAAGACCGCTCTGATTGATCACGATGCCCACCGTGCCCTTCACGCAACAGGTCGCCCCCGAAACGCAAGTCTCCGCACCTCAAGGGATCTTGAGCGATAACCCGCCGAGGTTGTGGAACCAAATTCGGTTTCGCTGCACGCGCCCCTTGGTGCATCGCCAAAGGCGTGTCATAAAAATCGGACGATGAGGCCAAACGAAAATCGCGATCAACGCGATCGGCAGGTAAAAACGGAAACGGGACAGAATCTCATGGAACAATCACGCTCGACGGGTCTGACACGGCGTGCCCTTCTGGGAGCCTTCGCAGCGACGGCAGTGACCGCTGCGCCCACATACGCACAAGCCTTCGGGTTCTTGCGTGGCGCTGGCGATGTGCGCCGGATCAAGATGTATAACGGACGCACGGGCGAGAGCCTTGATACCGTCTACTGGGTCGAGGGAAACTACATCAAGGATGCCCTGGCCGAAGTGAATCACTTCATGCGCGATTGGCGCAACGGACAGGTTAAGTCGATCGACACCCGAACGATCGACATCATGGCAGCCGCCCACAACATGATGGATACGAGCGAGGCCTACACGCTGATCTCGGGGTACCGCTCCCCGCAGACCAACAATATGCTTCGCAGCCGGTCGTCGGGCGTGGCGAAAAATTCGCGTCATCTGAGCGGCGAAGCCGCCGATCTGCGGATGAATTCGCGTTCGGTTGCCCAGATGTTCAGCGCGGCCTCGGCCTGTGCGGCAGGCGGCGTCGGACGGTATTCGTCCTCGAACTTTGTTCATATGGATTGTGGCCCGGTCCGCAGTTGGGGCCGCTGAGCCCCCCTTCCGAGCCTCAGGCCTGAAAAAGCCCGCGCGTCCGAAAGGACCGCGGGCTTTTCTTCATGCAGGGCGCTATACGGAGGACCGCTCAGGCCAGTGACTTTTCCCGTGCATCCTTCAGGCGGGCAAAATCGTCTCCTGCATGATAGCTCGACCGTGTAAGCGGCGTGGCAGAGACCATCAGGAATCCCTTGCCCCAGGCGGCTTTCTCGTAGCTTGCGAATTCCTCGGGCGTAACGAAGCGGTTGACCGCATGGTGACGCGAGGTCGGCTGGAGATACTGGCCGATCGTGATGAAATCGACGTCGGCCGCACGCATGTCATCCATCACCTGCATCACGGCCTGACGGTCCTCGCCCAAGCCCACCATGATACCGGACTTCGTGAACATCGACGGATCGAGCTCCTTCACCCGCTGCAGGAGCCGCAACGAATGGAAGTACCGCGCGCCGGGCCGTACCTCAGGATAAAGACCCGGAACGGTTTCGAGATTATGGTTGAATACATCGGGCCTTGCATCGACCACCGTCTCGAGCGCATCGGGACCGCAACGCAGGAAATCCGGCGTCAAGACCTCGATCGTCGTGCCGGGGCTTTGCCGGCGCGTCGCGCGGATTGTCTGGGCGATGTGGGCAGCCCCGCCGTCATCAACGTCGTCCCGATCGACGGATGTAATGACCACGTGATTGAGGCCGAGCTTCTTGACCGCGTCGGCGACGCGTCCCGGCTCGAACACATCGAGCGCATCCGGGCGGCCCGTTGCCACGTTGCAGAAGGTGCAACCGCGGGTACAGATCTCGCCCATGATCATCATCGTGGCATGACCCTGCGACCAGCACTCGCCCACATTTGGGCAGCCCGCTTCTTCGCAGACGGTGACAAGCTTGTGTTCGCGCATGATGTCGCGCGTCGCCTTGTAGCCATCGCCGCTCGGGGCCTTCACGCGGATCCAGTCCGGCTTCTTGAGGCGCGGCGTCTCGGCGCGGCGGGCTTTTTCCGGGTGGCGCTGCTCGGGGATCTTCAAGTCGCGGGGCATGGGCACACTCCTCCTTGCCGATCATCTAAGGCATCGCCCCCGACTTGTCCAAGATGGCGCGCAGCGAGACATGGCGGCCTTGCGCGCGGATCATGGCAATCAGAGCCTGCAGGTCACCTGAATTCCATGACCGGGCCGGTCGAGAAGAACCTTCTCTCCGCTCAGCTGGTCGATCGCGCTGTCGAGGATCGAGATGCCGAGCCCCGTGCCCATCCGTTCGGGATCGAGCCCCCGTCCGTCGTCGCGGCAAATCAGCGTGAAGCGTCCCGGTGCGGCAAGCCGCGCCGTGATCGTTACCGTCCCCGACTGACCCTCTTCGAAGGCGTGCTTAGCAGAGTTCGTGGTGAATTCGTTGACAATGATCGCTATGGCACCCGCCATGCCCGCATCTATCGCGAGATCCTGTGCCTCAAGGTCGATGTTAATCTCGTCGGCAATGCTCTCGCGGATCAGATCCACGATCGAGCGCAGGAAGGGCTTGAGCTGTACCGTCCGGTCGCTGTCGGAGGCATAGAGCTGCTGATTCAGGGCAGCGACGGTGTTGATCCGACGACCCACATTTTCGAGCGCCTCGCGTGCCTCGTCGGAATGTACCTGACGGGCCTGGATCCGGGTAAGCGACGCCACCGATTGCAGCGAGTTCTTGACCCGGTGATCCACCTCGCGCCGCATGATATCGGCGCGGCGCAGAGCCTTTCGCAGGTTGAGCTGCGCCATCACCTGCCGGCCCTGCGATTCGAGAACCTCGATCCCGAGCGCATCGAGATCGGAAGGCTCCGTTCCCAGAACCGCGAGCGCACCAAGGCTGCGACCGTTGCGCGCGATCAGCGGCGTTCCCGCGTAAAAGCGAAAGCCCCCATCGCCATGACAGAGCGGGTTGTCGCGGGTCCGGTCGTCCGCGAACGTGTCGCGGATGACGGTCACGCCGGGCGTTTCCATGATGAGACGACATATCGACATGGCGATCGGTGCACCGTCGACCTCGACGCCGTGGCGGGACAGGAACCATTGGCGATCGGCCTCGACCAGCGAGATGAAGGCCATCGGCTTGTCGAGGATCCGTGCGGTCAGACGAACGATCTCATCCAGCGACGTGGTATCGTCGTTGGGTGTCAGCCCATAGCTGTGAAGCGTCGCGCGGCGTTCGCGCTCATTCCAGTCAGACTCGTACATAGATCCACCATCGGCCATAGGGCTTCTTGGCAGTCTGCGCTCAAACAATCCAGCGCGAACCTGATCGACGACCGACATTGGCCGGATTTTGCGAGAACGCGAGGGTAAGGACGGGGCACCGCTCTCGCCAGGCAATCAACTGCCGGGCCGTGCGCCGATCCACTTCTACTGCAGGCACGGATATGTTCGGCCTGATTCAATACTACCGATGACGCTGAAAGGGCGTCCCCGGGGGCAAGCTGGCATGACGAACGGGCCCCCGCACAATCCCGGCCGAATCCCTGCCCAATACGAAAGAGGCCCGCCGGGATCGCTCCGGGCGGGCCTGTCACCGATGGTGGAAACGGAAATTCTGGCGCTCACCCTATCATCGGCGAGAGCGATCCCTGCGTGAGCTTGAAATGCCGCTTGAGCCGCTGCAGGCCGATCCGGAGCACGATCTTGCCCGACCGCGCGGCCCAGC